>NZ_NRDQ01000354.1 GCF_002878455.1 Janthinobacterium sp. AD80 | reverse complement strand
GCCGTAGTTGTTCGCCAGGTCGAAATGCGTGATGCCCAGGTCAAACGCGGTGCGCAGCATGTCGCGCTGGGATGCCAGGCTGTTGCTGTCGMCAMRGKYCGCTCCTGCAGCGCCAGCGCGGCGGGCAGAAAGGCCGCTTCGTCTTCGCCGAGCACGGGGCCGCCCAGCGCGGCGCGGTGGCGCCAGCTGTCCCGCAGCACCTGGCCATAGCGTTGCATCAGCTCGCCGTACGCGGCCAGGCGGTGGCCGGCGCTCATGCGGCGCTCCCTGTCGTGCCCTGCTGCAGGCCGTACAGATGCGCATAAATGCCGTCCGCTTGCGCCAGCAGCGCCGCATGGCTGCCCAGCTGGGCTACCTGGCCCTTGTCCATGACGACGATGCGGTGCGCTTCGCGCACGGCCGACAGGCGGTGGGCGATGATCAGCACCGTGCGCCCGGCGCAGATGCCGCGCATATTGTCCTGGATAATCTTTTCCGATTCGTAGTCGAGCGCGCTTGTGGCCTCGTCGAAGATCAGGATGCGCGGATCGCCGATGAGCGCGCGGGCGATGGCGATCCGCTGGCGCTGGCCGCCCGACAAGCCCGTGCCATGCTCGCCCACCATGGTGTCGTAGCCTTCCGGCAGCTCGCAAATGAAGTCGTGAGCACCCGCCAGTTTCGCCACGGCGATGACGGCCTCGATGGGCAGCGCGGGGTCGCTCAAGGCGATGTTGTCGCGCACGGAGCGGTTGAACAGGATGTTTTCCTGCAGCACCACGCCGATCTGGCGCCGCAGCGATGCCGTGTCGATGACGGCGATATCCTGCCCGTCGATCAGCACCTTGCCCCGCTCGGGCACGTACAGGCGCTGCGCCAGCCGGGTCAGCGTGCTCTTGCCGGAACCGGAACGCCCGACGATGCCGATCACTTCGCCGGGCGCGATGGCGATCGACACCTCGCGCAGCACTTCGGCCGCATCGGGCCGGTAGCGGAAACCCACTTGCTGGAAGGCGATGGCGCCGGCGATGCGCGGCAGGCGCGCCTTCTGGCTGCCCGCTTCCGCTCTGGCGTTGAGAATATCGCCAAGCCGGCTCATGGAAATGCCCACTTGCTGGAAATCGTTCCACAGCTGTGCCAGGCGCAAGATGGGCGAAGCCACCTGCCCGGCCAGCATATTGAACGCCACCAGTTCGCCCACCGTCATTTTCTCGTCGATGACGAGGGTGGCGCCGTACCACATGATGGCCGCCGTCACCAGCTTGCTGACCAGGGTCACGCCACCGCCGGCCAGCATGCCGATGTTGTTCGCCGACAAGCCCGCCGACACATAGCCGGCCAGCTGCTTTTCCCACTGCTGCTGCCAGCGTGGTTCCACGGCCATGGCCTTGACGGTGTCGACGCCGCTGATGGTTTCAACCAGGAAAGACTGGTTTTCCGCGCCGCGGTTGAATTTCTCGTTCAGGCGGCCCCGCAGCACGGGCGTGAGCAGCATCGACAGGGCGGCGTAGACGGGAATGGAGACGAGCACGACAATGCTGAGCGCCGCGCTGTACCACAGCATGGCGGCGATGAAGACGAAGGAGAACAGCACATCGAGCACCAGGGTCAGGGCATTGCCGGTCAGAAAGGAGCGGATGTTTTCCAGTTCGTGGATGCGCGCCACGGAATCGCCCACGCGGCGCGCCTGGAAATAGGCGATCGGCAAGGCCAGCAGGTGGCGGAACAGGCGCGCCCCCAGTTCCACGTCGATCTTGCTGCTGGTACGCGCGAAAACATAGGTGCGGATCAGGCCCAGCACGGCTTCGAAAACGATGGCGCAGACCAGGCCGATGGCCACGACATTCAGCGTCTGCATGGCGTGGTTGACCAGCACCTTGTCCATCACCACCTGGAAAAACAAAGGCGTGGCCAGGCCGATCAGCTGCAGCACGAAGGAAATCAGCAGCACTTCGCCCAGCAGCCTGCGGTATTTGACGATGGCGGGAATGAACCAGCTGAAATCGAAGCGGGCCGTCTCGGCCGCGAAGCTGGCCTTGCTGGTGAAAAAGATCAATTCGCCCGTCCAGGCGGAAAGGAAGGCTTCGCGACCCAGGATCTGCGGCGGCTGGCCCGGATGCTGGACCAGCACCTTGCTCACGCCGCCTTCGCCCGTCTCGACCTTGCCGAGTATAAAGAAACGCCCGTCGGTATCCATGGCGATGGCCGGCAGCGGCGCGTGCGCCAGCCGTTCGGGTGCCTGGCGCACCAGCTTGGCCGTCAAGCCCAGCTGTTTCGCGGCCAGCAGCACGGTTTGCCGCGTGAACACGGCCTGGCCGAAAGCGTGCCTGAGCTGGGCGCCATCGGCGGCGATGCCATGCAGGCTGGCCATCAGCAGCAGTGACAGCAAGCCCGTGTCGGGTGGTGGTGTTTCAATCGGTGGCGGATCGTTGCGGTGTGGGAGGACTGTCATGGGGCAAAATCAGAGATTCAATGGCGCAGCCGGGCCAGGACCAGCGATTCCGGCCCGGCTGCGTGAAGGTGACGCTGCTTACTCAGGCGATCAATGCGCGGCCGCCAGCTGGATCTGCATCGGCAGGCCGCCCTTTTCCGACCAGTGCGCCGAAGCGGCCACCGGCACGGCAAAGCCGGCCAGCGCCTGCACCAGCTGCGCCGGATCGGCTTGCCAAGCGGCGCCGGCGGCCTGGCTGGCGGCACTGAATTGCTGCGCGGAGCGCCAGTTCTG
>NZ_NRDQ01000353.1 GCF_002878455.1 Janthinobacterium sp. AD80 | reverse complement strand
CCCCTGGCGCGCCGGCCGCTCCAGCACCAGCTGTTCGCGCCGCGCGTGCAGCACGGTCCAGCCCAGCCACAGCAGCGGCAAGCCGCACCACAGCAGGCGATTCAGCAACAGCGCCGGCGTGAGGGCCAGCAGGGCCGTCGATTTTTCATGCGGCGTCCAGTTCAGGGCCTGGCTTTCCGCCTCGGCGAAGCCGGTGGGATCCAGCAAGGTGGACCAGAGCGGGTCCATGTGCGCGCCCTTCAGCACGATCATCGCAAACATCCAGCACATCATCAGGGCGGCGGCCGCCGCGAATGGGCCGGCCAGGCTGCGCGTGCGCAGACCGGCGATCAGGTACAGCGCGCCGCAGCCCAGCGAGCCGGGCACGACGAACACCAGCCAGGCCCAGGCCAGCGCGGCCCAGGGCGTGGGACCCACCGAGCCAGCCGGCACGATACCCAGCCATTCCAGCACGGGCGCCATGAGAAAGCCCAGCACCTGCGAGGAGCCGAGCAGCATGGCGACGCCGGCGGCGCCGAGGAAGCGTCCCAGCAGCAACGCGCGCAGCGACACGGGCGCCGCCATCACCAGTTCCTGCAATTGCGCCTGGCGGTCGCGCATCACGGGCTGGGCAAACACCCAGGCCCAGGCGAACAGCAGGAAGAAGGCGTCGCCCGAGGTCATCATGTAGATCAGGCTGGGCGCGTTGCGGGGAATGTCGGCGGCGCCCATCTGGCGCAGATAGCCCGCGTGGCTGAGCACCATCAGCAGGTAGGCCGTCAAACCGATGAAGATCAGGGCGATGACGCCGCTGCGCAGGCCGAAGGCGAACTCGCTGCCCGCCTCGCGCCATGCCAGCTGCCAGGCGCCCAGGGCCGAGTGGCTGGCTGGCCGGCTGGCGGCACTGTGCGGCGCGGCCGCTTGCGGAACGGCGCTCATGCCGTTTCCTCCAGGCCCAGGCTGCCCAGAGCCAGGTGGTACACATCTTCCAGGCGCGGCACATGCGGCGCATAGCCGGCGCCGGGCATGACCATCGTCATCATCCTGCGCCCCACCTTCAGCATGACGCGCCAGCGCCGCGCGACCGCATCATCGGCACCATCATCGGGCTGCGTGGTGACGGCCATCGTGATCCGTTTCGTGCACAGCAATATCGTGCTGATGGCCATTTTATTCCTCTCCA
>NZ_NRDQ01000352.1 GCF_002878455.1 Janthinobacterium sp. AD80 | reverse complement strand
CTGACAAAGATCCTCACTTACCACGTGGTACCGGGAAAATACGACTTCAAGGCGCTGGCCAAGGAAATCAAGATGCACGACGGCAAGGCAACCCTGCCGACGGCCAGCGGCGGCAAGCTGATGTTCGCCATGAACGGCATGCACAACATCGTCGTGATGGATGAAAGCGGCAATAGCGCCAACATCAGCACCTATGACGTGTACCAGTCGAATGGCGTGATCAACGTCATCGACACGGTGCTGATGCCTAAATAAGCGGGCGAAAAAAAGACAGGGAAAACCCTGTCTTTTTGCTTGATGCCGTGCTGCTTACTTGGCTGGTGCAGGCGCAGGAGCTGGTTCCGCAGCTGCCGCCGGTGCTGCTTTTTCCGCAGGAGCTGCCTTCTTCGCCTTGTGATGCTTGGCTTTCTTGTGCGCCGCCGGCTTGACGGCTGCTGCCGGCGCTTCAGCCTTGGCTGCTGGCGCGGCTGCTACGGCAGGCGTCGCTGGCGTGGCGGCAGGAGCGGCTGGCGCCTGGGCGAAAGCGGCGGTGGCAAACAGGCTGGCAACGAGGGTGGCGATAACTTTTTTCATGATGATGTCCTGGTAGGTAGGGTGGCGTATCGAATCGGGTACGTATGTGCTGGATTACTTGGCTGGCGCCGCTTCAGCGGCGGCCGATGCCAGTTTTTCGTCAGCCTTGGCCTTGGTTTTCGTGGCCTTGTGGTGCGCCTTGGTTTTCGTGGTGGCCGCTTCCGCTTTGGCGCTGGCGACTTCCGTTTTCGCGGCGACGACTGCCTTGGCTTCTTTCGCATCGGCCTTGACGACGGCTTGCGCTTCCTTGGCGTCCGCCTTCACGACAGCCTTGGTATGTGCCGCTTCCACTTTGGCGGGAACCGAGGCTGCAGGGGCGGCTGGCGCTGCGGGCGCCTGGGCAAAGGCAGCGCTTGCGAACAGGCCGGCGATCAGGGTAGCAATTACTTTTTTCATGGTGCAGTCCTCAGTGGTGGTTTGTCTGGCATGTCTGTTGGTGCCGGGATGATTCCCGTGTCACTGAGCATAAAACGCGCCCCGGATCGCTGCCGTTGACGGCCATTACAAACGCTTACATCTGCATGGCATCCGCGTGCAGGATGGCTTTCAGGATGTCTTCCGAACGGCGTTGTCCATAGCCTTTTCCATACGCGCTGGATGCAATGCTCACCACCATGCGGCGGGCCGGTATCACATAGATCTTGTTGCCGCCGTTGCCCGAGGCGAAATGCACGGCGATCTTCTTGCCGCCGATGTCCTGCGTCTTCGCGTACCAGAAATAGCCGTAGCTGTCCGCGTAGCGGTCCGTGGCGCCGATGGCCACGCGCGGCGCCAATGCGGCTTGCAGCCAGGCGGCGTCGATCACCCGCTGGCCGTCCACCACCCCATCATCGAGCACCATCTGCCCGATCTTCGCCGTGTCGCGCGCGCGCAGCGACAAGTTGCCTTGTCCTTTCGGATGGTGTGCCACGTCGCGGCCCCAGCTCCAGCGCGTGATGCCGAGCGGGGCGAACAACACCTTGGCCGCATGCGTTTCCAGGTCGGCGCCGCTGGTGTTTTCCAGCACGCGCCCGGCGATGTAGGAACCCAGCGAGTTGTAGCGGTACAGCGTGCCTGGCGCCGTGGCGGCCGGCACGGCGCGCACGAAGGCGGCGGGATCGGGCGCTTCATCGAGTTTGTCTTCATTGCCCGGCGAGTGTTCGTCTTCATCAAAGGCGGCCAGGCCCGAACGCATGGTCAGCAAGTCGTCGATGACAACCTTGCCCGCCGGGCTGCCGGCCACCTCGGGCCAGTAGTCGCCCACCGTTTTGCCGGTGGCCAGCTGGCCGCGCGCCACGGCGGCACCCACCAGCAGCGCGGTGATGCTCTTGCCGGCCGAGCGGATGTCGTGCAGGGTATCGGCCGTCTCGCCGTTGTAATAGCGTTCGGCGACGATGGCGCCATCGCGCAGCACGACGACGGCGCGCAAGTCGCCATGAGTGTCGCGGTCCTGCGCTTGCAGTACCTGGTCGAAGGCGGCATGGGAGGCGTCCTGCGCCAGCGCGGCGCAGGGGAAGAGGAGGGAGGCAATCAGTGGCAGGGACAAGCGGCGCATGGACAGCTTTCGTGGCGATGGGTCGGACGGACAGTGTCGCCCAATAGCGCCGCCGTGTGGCGATCCGCCTGGTTTATTTGCTGAAGTTTGCATGAAGCGGGTGTGCTGGCGCTTCCTGCGTCGGCGTTTTTTCCGCTTGCCGCATGCGCGCGCGGCGCTTGCGCAGCCAGA
>NZ_NRDQ01000351.1 GCF_002878455.1 Janthinobacterium sp. AD80 | reverse complement strand
CCGCACCCGCAGCCGAGCAGCCTGCCGAGGCGCCCATGGCCGACTTGCGCACGCGCGCGCGGCTGGCGGCAGGCGCCGCCGACAAGGCCTTGCGCGCTGAACAGAATAAAGGCAAACCGTGGCTGGCGATGGCGGAACTCAAGAGCGAGACGGCATTCCAGAAGCTCGTCGCCTCGGCTTACCGTGGCGGGCCGGTCATCAAGGTGGAAGACTTCCTGATGGCCGACGGACGGCCCGCCACGCGCGTGGTCAGCCCCGGCGGCGCCAGCTGCTACGCCATGGGAGATAATCCGGGCGCGGGCGCCGATCCTTTTAAAACGGGCGGCAAACTGAAAAAAGTGGCGTGCCCCGGCTGATGGTCGTGCGTCGGATCAGCGCGCAAGCGCGTCGTCCGACATCACCGGCGGCCAACGCAGTTGTCGGATTACGCACGGCTGCGCCGCGCTAATCCGACCTACGCGGTTCCGGCAGGGGCGCAGGTAAAGAGCACTTCAAACGGGCGGCAAGCTGCGCACTTTAGCGTGCCCGGCGTGTGTGCCGTAGGTCGGATTAGCGCGCAGCGAGTAATCCGACATCACCGGCGGCCAACGCAGTTGTCGGATTACGCACGGCTGCGTCGCGCTAATCAGACCTACGCGGTTCCGGCAGGGGCGCAGGCAAAGAGCACTTCAAACGGGCGGCAAGCTGCGCACTTTAGCGTGCCCGGCGTGTGTGCCGTAGGTCGGATTAGCGCGCAAGCGCGTAATCCGACATCACCAGCGGCCAACATTGTTGCCGGATTACGCAAGTAGCGCAGGCTTAAATGCCCGGCCAGCCAGGAAAGTGGCGTGCGCCGAAGCAGGCCGTAGGTCGGATCAGCGCGCAAGCGCGTCGTCCGACATCACCGGCGGCCAACGCAGTTGTCGGATTACGCACGGCTGCGCCGTGCTAATCGACCTACGCGGTTCCGGCAGGGGCGCAGGCAAAG
>NZ_NRDQ01000350.1 GCF_002878455.1 Janthinobacterium sp. AD80 | reverse complement strand
CGCGCGGGCGCATGGTCACGACCGGCGCGCGGAACGGCACGCTGGCGGGAAACGCTTCAAAGGAATTGCTGTAGCCGTCACTATGCGCCGTGTGCTGCACGCGGCGCAGCACGAACGTGGCGTTCAGGGCCGCGACGAAATGGCCGGACAGCGCAAAGCGCGTGCCGGCCGCGAACGGATAGCAGTAGCTGTCCCCGCGCAGCACTTCGGCGCTGGCCTGGCCCGCTTCCACGCGCAGCTGCGCCAGGGCCTTGGCGGCGGCCACCGTCGGGTGGCCGCTGGCAAATTCATAGCTTTTTCCCTTGCCGCCCGTGGCCGCGTAACTGCCTTCGAGCGTGGTGTCCGGCGTGACGAAATCGTAGTCGTTGACGGTCATCTGCTGCAGCGCGATGCGGTGCTCGCTGGCGAAGCGCGTCACCGTGTCGAGCGGGCGCTGCATGCCCGTGTCGGGCCAGAAGCGGGCCTTGGCAGCGCCTGGGCAATCGGCGAAATGGGCGGGCGCGTCGGCCAGCACCATGGTGTGGCCGCTGCTGCTGAAAGTGAAAAAGTAGCAGATGCCCGCCTGTTCCATCAGGCGCGAGATGAAATCGAAGGCCGTCTCGTCGTACTGCACGCAGTATTCGCGCACGGCATAGGTGCCCGCCAGCTTGGAATCGAATTTCACGCCAAAGCTGGTCAGCACGGCCTTGATGACGGCGTCCACGCCCTGGTTCGGGAAGATCTTGCGGTCGCGCGCGAGGGTCAGCAGCCACAGGGCCGGCGCCAGTTCCGCCTCGTAGGTGGCGAAATCGCGGTCCTGCCCGCTCTGGATAAAGCGCGTAACGATGCCGCTCACATAGCGCGATGGCCCGTCCGGCAGCGCGATGGTCACCGTCATGTCCTTGCCGACCACGGCGGCGGCGCTCAAACTGGTGCTGGGCGAGCGCATGTGCAGGCTGAAGCGGAACAGCTCGGACAAGCCCTCGCTGCCCGTCATGCTGTCGAGCAGCAGGTCGTCGGCGCCCAGCGGCGAGGCCACGCGCAGCAGGCCTGTCTGCTTGAAACCGGCCTTCATGCGGCACCCCGCACGGGGCTGTCGCGGAAGCTGTAGGCGAACTGCTGACCCGAGCCCATGGCCATGTGCACGGCCGAAAAAGCCGAGGCCGTGGCGATGCGCTCGAGTACCAGGCCGGACAATTGCGGCAGGACCGTCTGCGTGAGGATGTAATCGATGTTGCGCGCGCCGCTGTCGACTTCCGTGCAGCGCGCCGTGATGGCGGCCGTCACGGCGTCGTCCCAGCTGAAGCGGGCATGGTGGTTGGCGGCAAAGCGCTCGGCCAGGCGCGCCAGCTTCATTTCAACGATGACGCTGATTTCCGCATCGCCCAGCGGGTAGTACGGCACCAGCACCACGCGGCCCAGGAAGGCGGGGCTGAACTGGCGCAGCAGGGCCGGACGCAATTGCGCCACCAGCGCCTCGGGATCGGGCAGGCGCTGGCCGCGCGCCTCATGGCAGGCGCGCGTGATGACATCCTGCGCCGCGTTCGACGTCAGCAGGATCAGGGTGTGCTTGAAGTCGATGCTGACGCCCTCGCCGTCTTCCATCGTGCCCTTGTCGAAGACCTGGAAGAACAGTTCCAGCACGTCGGGATGGGCTTTTTCCATTTCATCGAGCAGCACCACGCTGTACGGACGGCGGCGCACGGCTTCCGTCAGCACGCCGCCCTTGCCATAGCCGACATAGCCGGGCGGCGCGCCCTTTAAGCTGGAGATCGTGTGCGCTTCCTGGAATTCCGACATGTTAATCGTGATCATGTTGCGCTCGCCGCCATACAGCATGTCGGCCAGCGCGCATGCCGTCTCCGTCTTGCCCACGCCGCTGGGACCGACGAGCATGAATACGCCCACCGGCTTGCCCGGGTCGTCCAGTTCGGCGCGGAAGGTGCGCACGCGGCGCGCGATGGCGTCGAGCGCCTGGTCCTGCCCCACCACGCGCTCGCACAGGCGCTCATGCAATTGCAGCACCGTGTGCACTTCGTCGGCCAGCATCTTGCCGACAGGGATACCGGTCCAGCCCGAGATCACGCCCGCCACCATGGCCGAATCGACGCAGACGGGCACCATGGCTTCGTCGTCCTGGATGGCTTCGAGGCCCTTTTGCAAACGCTGCAGCTGGGCCGC
>NZ_NRDQ01000035.1 GCF_002878455.1 Janthinobacterium sp. AD80 | reverse complement strand
GGCGCGGCAACTTGAGCGGCTTGCTCGGCGGCGCGCGCCACGGCGAGCTGTGCGGCTTGCTCGGCTTGCACAGCTTCATTGGCCAATCGGTCGGCGTCGACCTGGGCCAGCCGTGCGGCTTCTGCTGCAGCGGTTTGCATGTCCAGCAGTTCCTGGCGCTGGCGTGCGATTTCCGCTTGCTCCAGCCGGTTCTGCTCTGCTTGGGCGTCTGCCTGCTTTTTCAATTCAGCGGCATGGGCTTCGCGCTGGCGCAGCTCCTCCGCTTCCTGCTCGGCGACCAGCACCGCGCGGCGGTCGTCTTCGGCTTGGCGTTCGGCAGCGATACGCTCAGCTTCCACCTGGGCGATGCGCCGGGCCTCGGCAGCCGCTTCGCGCAGCTGCGCCAGTTCGGCGCGCTCGGCGGCAATGCGGGCGGCTTCTTCTTCGTTCGCCACTGCTGCGGCATGCAGGCTGGCCAGCTTGGCGCTCACTTCGGCAACGACCTTGGCAGCATCCTTCTCGAATTCGGCAAAGCGCTCCTTATTCACGACGATGGCAGCCACGGTAGCTGCAGCCGCCTGAATATCGGCAGCGGACTTGCCCACCAGTTCCAGCGGCGCATCATGGATTGCCGCAATGTCAGCCTGGATCGCAGTAATGCGTTCGCGCTCCTTCGCAATCGCAGCTTGCTTTTCGGCCTCGACCTTGGTGTCGTAGGCGTCGCGCAGCTCGAACACGCGATTTTCTTCTGGCGTGATCAGCGCAATCAGGTCTTTTTCCTTGGCAATCACCGCCTTGCTGAAGTCTGTCGCGTCTTTGCGTGCGGCCTCACCAACGGCCTTGATGCCGGTGCGAAGTTTCAGCAGGTTCATGCCGATACGGTGTGCCTGCTCGCGCCCGGCCGGATCGATGACGGCGGAGATATCGGTCGAGGCGGCGACCTGCTCTTTGATTTTTGCCTCGTAGTCGACGGCGCCCAATGCTAAGGCCGCGCGCTGCGGCAGGGTGAGGGCGGTGGCGGCCGGCGCGGCCTGGGTGGTTTCGGTGATCATGCTGCCTCCTTCATTCGTAAAATTGTTTCGTTTTCAGTAACCAGTTTTTCAAAATCGACCAGGTCGAGCACCATCGCGTCGATGTAGGCGTCGTCGCGCTCGACGCGACGGAACCACAGCTCTTTGCCGACTGGAGCCAGAGCAGGGCAGTACAGGCAGAAATCCCACCAGCGGCGGCCTGTGATCCACATGCAGCCCTGCACCTGGTCCATGAATTCGCTGAAATCGCCGTTTATCAGAACGTCGCGGAGGCGTTCGGGTGAGATCAGGCATTTGTATTCGCTGCCTCCGTCATCGCCGATCAGCCCGTCCGCACTGGCTCCAAACAAGCGATCTTCGGTAAGGACAAAGCCAGCGCGTTCAACAACGTGACCGCTTTGCACCTCGTGCTCGTGGCGTGCGGCCGGCTCCAGGTCATGGCCGCGTCGCATGGCATAAGTTTCGAATCCTTCGTCGAGCGGCATGCCGCTGATGCGCTCGATGGCCAGGCGGAAGGCGTAATCATTGGCTGCTGACGTGGGCTGGCCTTTGTTTGCACCCGATTTCAGCTTGGCGCGCGCCACCACGAACATGCTGGCGGTGATTACCCCGGCTCGGGCGGCATGCCATTCGGGGCTTCCTTGCTCGCAGGTAAGGATGATCATTTGGACACCTCGACAGCTTCTGCGCGTGCCTTCATTGCAGGGTAGGCGCCGGCCAGCTTGTCCTGCGTGGTCTTGGAGAGCCGATCCCAAGCGCCAACAAATGCTTCCAGGCCCTCTTCAGCGACCGCGCCAAGGTCGGCAGCCAACTCTTCCATTTCAGGCGAAAGTGGGGGAGGGGTTGCACTGGCCAACGGCGCCGCATCAACCGTACGGCTTTGATCTGCAGCCACAGCTTTTGCTTTCAGTCTTTCGTGATCGGCAGCCAGGGCTTTCCGGTTCGGTACGCCAGTGTCAGTCCAGAATTTTTGATACGCAGTTACGCCTTTGCCTGCGGCCGCTTCGGCCGCGTCGATCAATGCTTGCGATGCCTGGGCTGGCGCTGGTGCGCGCATGCCTCCGGTATCCGGCGTAATATCGCGCGCCTCGCGGTTGCCTTCGTCCAGCTCGTCGGGGGTGTAGACACCCAGGATCACGTCGGGGGAGTAGAGGCGGGTCCAGCGTTTCACGGCCAGGTACGCCAGCTGCTGTTTCGGGTCGGTCGCCCACAGCGGGGAATTACGCACGCTGGCCTGCACCAGCAGCAGTTCGAGCACGCGTGGCTCAGCCTCACCGCGTAACGTCGCCCAGATGCGCACGCCCAGGCCATCCTCGTCCTTGAGGTCGTAGTCCGGCACGCGGAACTGGTACTCCTTTTTGTAACCGTTCTCGCCGGGCTTGCCCTTGGCCGGCGCATTGCAGACGCGCGTCTTGCCGATGATCTTTTCCCAAGAGCCGTACCATTCGTAGTTGAAGCGGTCGCGCGTGACACCGCTGGACTGGATCACGGCATTGACCAACTGCGCCTCGTAACCCAGCGCGCCGTTCACCAAGTGCGTTTTCTGCGCCACCGCAAAGGGATTCATGCGCCACTGGATGGCCTGCATGATGACGGCGGCGCAGTCGGCCGGGCTACCGCGCAGGTGCTCCGGGATGGTGGCGCGGCCTTTGGCCATGATGTCGGCCAGGCGCATCATGCTGTCCATACTTGCGCTGTCCAGGATCAGCGAGGCGCTACTGGTGGCTACCACGGGCAGGTCGCCTTGTTCGTACTGCGTTGTCTGCATGGCGGTTCGGCTTTCTTGCGTAACTGCGTTCATGACTTTTTCCTTGTGAGTTTTATGATTTCTGCCTTCAACAGCGCTAGGCGAACGGCGTAGACGATGGCTTGGCCGGCATGCCAGTTGCGCAAGGCCTGGCTGGCCACGTCGATCACGGCTTGGCTGACGACGTCCACTGCGCCTCCCGGTGGGCGCGGCCCAGCTGCTTCACGCGCGCGGCGGATGCGTCCAGGTCGATCAACGCTTCAATCTTTGCGGTGATCAGTTCCTTGCGCAGTTCTTCCAGCCCGGCCAGTTCGCGGCACACGCCGGCCAGGCGCATCTTGTTCATGTGGTGCTGGTGCTGCGCTTGGTAGTAGCGGTGGGTGGCCAGGAGGCGGTGGAAGAGGGCGATCATGGCCGCACCATCGCAGTCACGCCCAGGGCGCCGTCGTCGTAGGCCGCATCAATCAGTGCCGCCAGGTTGCCGATGGCCGCGAAGTGCGCGACATCTTCGGCGCGCGGGCCGGTGCGGATGGTGATCATGTAGCTCATGTCCTGCTCCTCTGGTTAATTGGCTGTTGACGACCCGGTCAATCCGTCGGGCGCGTGATTCCTGCGGCTGGTGGGCCGCCAACACATGACCATCGAGAATCCCTCATGGGACGCCGACACCAGGTGATTAATCTGGCCGTACCTGCTCGGCAATCACCCCGGCAGATTCGATGGTCATGTCTTGGCCGCCGGTTACGCCGGCGAAACGGGCCAGGGCGACTGGCCGGGGTGAAATTAGGCTGCCGACACCTGCGAAGGGCGGAAGCGTTGGCTTTGCGTCGAGCCGTCCAGCACCACTTCCACGAAGTCGCCGCGCACGCCCGGATGCGTTTGCACGAACTTGCCAGGGCGCGGCAGTGGCGCAGTTTTCGTGCCCTTCACATTCACTTTCTGGTCTTTTTTAAAATTCGACATGCTGTGTTTCCTTTAAGGTTGGTTGTGGCGCCGGGCTTCCCCGGGCGCCTGATCCTCACGAAGATCAATCGGGGCATGCTGATCCCACAGGGCATTTTTCTGGCCCGCCGGCCTGTCCCGCCTTGAACTACGGCGGCGGGCGACCGCTAAACTTTTGCCAGCTCTGCAGTCCAGCCCAGCTCGCGGCCATAAAACGTGCCGTTGCAAGACGCCATGCGCGCATCTACTCGAGCCAGCTCATGCGCTTGATTCGGGCTTACTGCCCAGGCAACTGCCTCAAAATTCCCATCCTCAAACTTGATTGACACGTTGTACTTGCGCAGCGTTGCGCGCGCCGGTGGGGCGGTGAACAGGCCGGGCAGGGCGTCACGGGCGCTCATGACGATTAGCCGCGTGCTGGGATTGCGATTGCCGGGATCACTTCGCCGTGGGCGACGAGGACCGCTTCGAGTGCTGCAAGTTCGGCTGGGGACATGGTGTACTCCTGTGTTTGCTTGTTCGATGACGAATATTAGTCCGACTGCTAAGTACATGTCAACAGTCGGACTAATAAATAGTGAAATATTTATCGACGGACGAAAAAAAGCCTCGAATCATCGAGGCTGGGATGCGTATTTAAAAAGGCAGTTCGGGTGGTGGAGGCGGCCGGTAGTCTTGCCAGACGATTTCGTCAGCGTTAATCTGGCTGATCAGCGGCGCGATATCGAACGCGGAGTAGCTACGCGAGAAGCCGCCGACGCGCGGCGACAGCAGCAAAATAGGCAGGGTAGGGAAGAACCGTTGTGCATGGAGCAGGGCGGCCGGGCCAGTGGACGGCCAGGTATGCTCTGGCTGGACCTGGACCACGGCCAACTGAATTTGCTTGATGTTGATGATCGCTGCGCATAGTTGCATGAATGCATTATGCGTCGAATATTGCTAAGTTGGAAGTGATCGGAAATTCTATGAGACTAAAAAGCCCGCTCGCAGCGGGCTTAATGTGACTTTTTGATGTCAAGGGCTAGGGTTCTTGATTCCGTCGAACTTCATTAGAAAAAGACTATGAAGAGATTCTATCAGGGTGAGGGCGTGTACTTGGGCTTTTTGAGCATGAGCGGCAATCAGCTCGCCAGGGATACGCTTACCTGTTTCAAAGTAGTCGCCGGTACAATGATCGAAGAGCATTGCAACGTTTGCAGAGCAAGGATCCATGTAAAGTCCTAAATCGCCACCTTTTTGACGCTTCTTAAGGCGATCCCAACGAAAAAAAAGCTCCTGAAACTTCCCTTTGATCTCGATCTCCAAGGAAACTGCATCATCATCACGACTAGGCTTCTTCAAATAGGTCATCAAGTTGGAAGTGATTTCCTTTACAACTTTTTCAATAAGATCTATTTCTGCACGAAATTCTTTGCGCTTTTCTCGATGATTCGAAGTCTTGTTGTTATAAAACAAGCTTCCAAATGCTAATGCCCAAGCAACCGGGGGGCCATAATCTTTAATTATGTCAGCGAAACTCATTTTCCTGCGCCGAACTTGCGCGATGAAGCTTCGTCAATATAGTGCCAAATACGACTTTTATACATAGAAGTTTTTGACAATATTTCTAGTTTGTCATGTAGGTCGCGCCCTTTGAAGCCCGCGCGGACCAATCCGCCAAACGCTTCCTCCAAAAAGGATGAGCCAAAACCCAGCGCGCCATCTAGATCCACTGTCACTCTGCTACTACTTTGCAGTGCTGGCAGTAGCCAGTCTTCCCTGAATCGCTGGCCTGAATTTGGGCCATCTGTGCGATATCTGCCAGCGGGGTTTTCTGAGAAATTTTTAGGAATTGATATCATCGTATCTTGCATTTTCTTGCTCCTTGCGGAACGGTATAGACCATAGGACGAGGGTGCCAGGCAATCTGCTTTTCATTTTGTGGCATCGCTCTACGCGCCGTTGTGCATTATAGGTCATGCCGCCATGCTGACTCCAAATCGAAAGGCCACCATCCTTAAGCTGCTCACTGAACTCTAACATTTCGGGAAGACCTTTGCCGCGATGCGGCAAACGTGTGCGTGTTAGCTTGCTGTCGATAGCGGCTTGAATGAGGATGCCGTCATTGTAAGTCCGACGCTTAAAGTACTCAAAAAATTTTGGTTTTCGCTTCAGTGAGCCAGGTATCCCAATGCCTTGGTCGTAGATTGCAACAAAAAGCTCATCATCCTTTAGGAGCGACAGCATCCACCACTTGCGCTGATCTTCCGGAGGCATGCCTTTGAACGGATGCTCGTAAGCATGGCCAACGGTGTTCGCAACCGCTTCGTTCAAGCAGTCTGCAAAAGTCTCTTTTGCGGGATGAACGATTCCTTCCCTTGTGGCGCGAGTTAGATCAGAGTACGTGGCTGAGTTGAGGTCTTTTCCATAGTGGTAATGCCAATGCTTGACTCTCTCATGGGCTATAGATTTTCGTGAGGTTAGGCCTAACTTTGACAATGCAGACACATGCTGCAGCAACTCTTCCACTACAGGGTCCCTGGGGTAATTACACGACACTCTTCCGGGATACCGATCTACCCAGAGATCAAGATGGGACAGGAAAATTAGTGTCCCGCATGGATGCACTTCTTCAGTGTTGTCGAAGTTGATCTTAACCCTAAAATTGGCGTCGAGTTTGCTTTTTACAAGAGATAAAAAGTCAAATAACGGTTTCTGATCAGCGACTCCGAGGAAATAGAACTTTTGAGGCGCAAGCACGCGGCATGACCTCAGCGTGGTCACTCTTGCTCGCTTCTTCATCGGAGGGCGCGATCTCGCATGCATAGTACGACAGCACTCGCGTATAAGCCATTGGCGTCTACGAGCAGATATTTTTTTCATTTATTGTAATTGGCTCAGGTGATGTGCATGTTGACAATGAGCATGGTGAGCGTGCTGCTTACCTCTGCGCCGTTTTATAATTTCAGCAGAGCGTCATTTGCCCATCCCTGCTTGTGAAAACGTTTACTTGAGCAGGCGAATTCCGTGCCCTGGAGACGCGATACCCATCAACTTGCCTTTGCGGTAGAACATGATCTCCCGGGCGGCGCCTCCCAGGCACGCATCCATATCAGCATAGGTTGTGATCATCTGCAGGCGCTTCGCCTCGGGTTGCTTCTCGATTGCGTAGACCCAATGCACGGCAAGGTGATCGCCTTCGATGTGCCACTTGGCAAATTCTCGGATGCCGAACTGCACGTCTTGGGCGGCTGCCTTGTTGCATGGCTCTGCAGTGGCCGCGATTGGCAGCGCCAGCACAGCCGCAAAGAAAATAGATTTTAGGATCATGGCGTCAGGCGGTATGTTTGTTCGTAGTGTGCCTGCATAAGCTGGCAGGCATCTTGGGCAATTTTCGCTTCACTCGAACCGGCCGGCAACGCTGTGGCGCGGCTGCGGCACAATTCAACGGCATGCTTGGCGGCAGATTTCTCTTGGGCGAACACTTGCTGTTGGCTTGGAACTGCGCCTTCCGGCTCTCGGTGAACTGATCCATAAACGAAGAACAGCAGGGCTACCAAAGCCGCAGCGACAGCTGGGAAAAGGATCTTCTGTAAAGCGCCACGCGCCGAGTTGTTGCCGCCCGAAGATGGGCTCATAGACGATCCTTGAAATTGCGCGGCTCGAAGCGCACGACACGGCCGACGACATTGCATTCGCCGTTGCGGCAAGGCTCTTGTTTGAAGTCCGGATTTTCGGACGCAAGATACCACTCCCTACGCTCATATTTCAGCCGCTTCACCAGGGCCTGACCTTTGAAGTTGACGGCGAAAACACCGCCGTTGACTCGATTTCTGTCGTGCACGTTAATCACCGCAATGTCACCCTCGTACATCATCGGCACCATACTGTCGCCACGGATTTTTATGGCCAGGAGCCGCTGCGGATCGAGGTCATTCTCTTCAATCCACTGGCGAGGCACGTGCAGCTTGCCACCATCTTCATAGCTTTCCTCAGTCTCAAACCCCGTGGCGCCCGCTTGGAGATGCAGGGCAACCATCTTAATGGGTACTGTGATGGGCGCGTGATTATCGTCGTCGGTCACAGGACGTGCGCCAGGTAGGCTTGCTGCACTGATATCATCGGTATGCGGGGCGACAGCATCCGCGATCTTCCCGGCATGCTCTGCAAGCGCTGGGCTGAAATCGGAAAGCGACACGCCCAACAAGTTTGCAAGCTTTACGCCGGCAGTCACATTTAGCGGAATTTTTCCATTGAGATATTGCGTGAGCGCGCTTTGGCCAAAACCAAGCGCAGCTGCTGCTGCCTCTTGTGAGTGAGGGAGGTTGCTTTCTTTGCGCGAGCGCTGCCACTCCTGAAAGAGAGTTTTGAGCCTTGAGGCATCGGCGAGCTGTTCGTCTGATAAGGGGAGTGCGGGCATCGTAGGAGGTTATAAGGAAAACTAATAATTTTCAAACAGTCAGACTGTTGACATATTCAAACAGTCCGACTAATATTCGTCGCATGAACCCAATTCAAACCATCCGTGTACGCCTGCGCGTCACCCAAGCGGCTCTTGCCAAAGAGCTTGGCGTCACGCAGGGCAACATATCTCACTACGAACAAGGTCAGGAAGTTCCACCGTCGGTCGCAAAGCTGCTGATTAAATTTGCCGCATCAAAGGGGGAGGCAGTTACCTATAACGACATTTACGGCGAGCCCATCCCAGCCTCGCGTCGCGCATCTGATCCGGCACAAGGACCAGGCCACGCTGGCCGCCAGCCGCCCACCACCAATGCCATCTTCGACACCGCGCCTGCGGGGGCCGCCGTCGGTATCGACGTGGGCGCCAAGCCATGATCCGCCTTATTCCCATTTCCCCACCGAGCCCGGCGGACGATTTCGTGCACATCCCGCTGCTCGAACTGCACCAGCTGCCGCCTGGCGTGCCGTTCGATGAATGCCTCAAAGAACTGAAGGAGCCGACATGAACAAAACCGAAATCCACGCGAGGTGGCGTGTCCTGCCAGTCCATCTGGTCGCCAAGCTGTTTGGCGTCCTGGTCAAGGTTGAGGGAATGCCATTCGGTTCGGCTCGCATTTACCGGGCCAGCCCGCAGGTATCCGCAAAAAACGGCTGCAGCGGCTCACCAGCACCTACTGACGCTCCCCTCTCGAAATCCATTCTTGAAGATGAGATGAGAAGGCGCGGAGTTCTTCGAGATACCCCTCCGGGTACTGCGTGAGCAGAGATAGGTCGACGACACGCTCCGTATTGCTTTCCAGCGCGGATAGGAAAGCTTGATCAGTTCCCAGGCCGTTGTGCTTCACAACAGTGCAAAGCAAAACGCTTAACGCTTCGATGCGAGCCTCCAGTTTTGCAACGTAATTTTGATCTACCACGGGGATTTCCTCGAATTGTTGTTGTGGAGATTGCAATGTAGCACGAAGGAATTTCCCGCCCATTTTCGTTGTACCCAAACCCTGTAACACCGACCACCAGGAGAAAACCATGAAACAGAAGCAAAAACGTACTGCGCTCGTCAAGGGCTACATCACCGACGAGAACAAAGATGCCTTGCAAGCCGCATGCACTGCGATGCGCAAGTCAGTTAGCGATGTGCTGAACGAATGCACGATCGTGATCATCCGCAATCATCTGGACGCCAGGCCGAAACGGAATGATACGCCGCCGTTTTCAAGCGGAGCTAGGCCCAAATCAGGAAATAACAGGGCCCAGTTTTTCCCGGCACCGCGCCCGTGTTTCGGCGTCGTCCCGCGCGTCGTGCGGATGCGGGTTTAACGGCATGGAGGCAGCTATTGAATAAACCAGCCGAGGTCACGGCCGAGGAAAAGGAGCTGGTTTTCCAGCGTTCGATGATTTACCGCCAGGCCGAGAAAGACTTGCAGGGCGCGAAGGACGGGGAGGGCGAGAGTGCGGCGAAGGCCGCGCACAAGGAAGCGCGCCAGAAATGGCGCGATGCCACCGACAGGGTGGCGAAGAAATACGAGGTGCCGCGGCGCGAGCCGCCATAACGCAGCCGCACCCGACAGCTACAGCATCGCATGGCCGGATTCGGCCACTTTAATCACCATCAATTAGGAATATGACATGACGCAAACAACTGCAATCAAGCCGTACCGCTCGCTGGACGACGCCCACGGCAATAACGAATTGCTCGACATGCTGCTGGCCAAGGGCCCAAAGAACGACGCAGCTCTGGCACGCGCGCTGGAAGTGGCGCCGCCTGTGATTTCCAAGATTCGCCACGGCCGCTTGCCGATCGGCGCCTCGCTGCTGATCCGCATGCACGAGGTGTTCGACGTGTCGATCCGCGAGCTCAAGCGCATCGCGCGCGCCGAGGTGGCGGCTTGACCTGTTCGACCGCGCAGCCCGAGGCCGGTACCGGCGCGGCGCAGGCCGAGCAGGGCATCCAGCAGCAAGAGCACGGCGAGCGCGAATTGCCGGTCGACCCGGGCCACGTGCGTACGCGCAAGCACTACGAAGCAATGCTGCAGGAACTGCAAGGCCAGAAATGAAAAAAGCCCGCTTGCAGGCGGGCTTCCTTGAAACAACAAAAATTCGCGAAAGAATTTATGACCGAAATTGTACATCACAAAGGCATCACGATAGCGAATACGCTGATCGCGGTCGATAAAAAAGGCCGCTTTTGCCTCAACGACCTGCACAAAGCCGCTGGTGCGGAAAGCCGCCACCAGCCTGCATTCTTCTTCCGTCGCCCGGAAATTCAAGAGCTGGAAGCGGAATTAAACTCTGCGCCCGCACAGAGTTTGTCGACCATCACCACCCAAGGTCGCAACGGCGGCACCTACGTGTGCAAGGAGCTGGTGTACGCCTACGCCATGTGGATCAGCCCCAAGTTCCACCTGGAGGTAATCCGCACCTTCGACGCTGTGGCCACGGGCCAAGCGCCGATCGCCGCGCCCGCGCGCAGCGTGCTCTCGCCGGCCAAGGAATTCCGCGCAATCTTCGGCATTGCGCGCCTGATCGGCCTAGACAAGAATGCTGCGGCTATCAGCGCGAACCAGGGCACGGCCGCGCTCACCGGCGTCAACATGCTGCAGCTGATGGAGCGCACGCACCTGGCCACGCCCGGGCAGGAAATTTATTACACGCCGACGGAGCTGGGCAGCCGCTTCGTCAAGAGCGCCAAGGCGTTCAATCAGTTGCTGGTGCAAGCCGGCCTTCAAGAGAACATTGCCGGCCATTGGGTGCCGACGGAAAAAGGCAGGGAGCATGCCTATGTGATGGACACCGGCAAGGCGCATTCCAGCGGCGCGCCCATCCAGCAAGTGAAATGGCGCGATTCCGTGCTTGCAGAGGTGGCCTTGTGAATAGCCAAGCTGACAATCGCGCGTGCCCGCCTGCTGGCGTAGCCGCCACCCGTAATTCCGCCAACGCCGACCGCGCAGCCGATATCCTGGCCATGGTCAAGCGCTGCGGCGCCGCCACCATCATTGACATCGCCGACGATCTGACCCTGCACCAGGAAACTGTGCGCAAGCGCCTGGCCAAGCTGGTCAAGGCCGGGCACCTCGTGCTGATCGAGGCCGCAGCAACCCATTCCCGCGCCCTGTACGGCATGCCTGATCTGGACGACCAGGCCGAATTCGACCTGTACCGCTCTCGCAGCAGCAACTGGCCGCGCGGTGAGCACGGCCGTGATCCGTTGGTGGAAGCTATTTTCGGTGCACCCGTGACAACGATCGCCTCCAGTCCGCCATGCGCTCATTTTGCACTACAGTTTGCCGAGGTGCATCCATGAAGCGAAACGCCTTCATCCTTTCCCTCGATCTGCGTAGCAAACTGATCCATACCAACTTCGCTCATGAGTGCGATATTGAAAGAGGTGGAGTGATTGCAGATTTACGGAAATTTAGCCAATTCGCGGCCGACGATCTCAATGTGCGCTGTCAGGGGCTGCAGAATTTTATTCAGGCTTCTAGCGATAGATTGGCACTTTGCGGACGTGTTGCTTCCGAAATTTCCATTCACCGAAGCTTCATTAAGCTGAACAATTGTATCGTTGAGATATCCGTGTATTTGCAGAGCAAATTCCATTGTGGGCCTATCCGTATTGCGACGAAATACAGCTTCGATTCCAACGCGAAGACGATCAACGCGATCAATAACGATATTCAGGTCTTTCCCGGAAGTCTCTCGTATGGTTACTTCAGCCTCTTGTGCGGCATAAAAAGCATACGAACGAAATCTTTCGATTATCTGAAGTGCAATCACTGTGTTCTGAAGGTCATCGCGCAATTTTTCCGTTCTCATGCGGCGAGTTTGGCTGCTTGCAATGTATGCGGCACCAGCAATTGCTCCAATGGATCCAATTGCCGGCACCCAATAAGCCCATTGCTCTCTAGTCAACTCGATCGCGACACCTGCCGCGATGGCAATAATGAGGGTGTAGATGCCAATGCCCCAACCGTCAGCCTTGATTCTCATTTCTTTTCCAAAAGTTGTTTGAAAGGAATCTTAGCATGAAGCGCGATTCCTTCACTACGGCCATGCCTATTACTTTCGGTTCGGTATGCAGCGGTCTTGAGGCTGCCAGCGTCGCCTGGGGGCCGCTCGGCTGGCGCGCCGCCTGGCTGGCCGAGATCGAGCCATTCCCCTGCGCCGTGCTGGCGCACCACTATCCGGACGTGCCGAACCTGGGTGACATGACCAAGGTTGCCGCCCTGATTCGCGACGGCTTTGTGCCCGCGCCGGACGTGTTTTGCGGCGGCACGCCGTGCCAAGCATTCTCGATCGCCGGCTTGCGCAATTCGCTCGACGACGAACGCGGCAACCTTTCCCTTGTTTTTTGTGAGATTGCAGATGAAATTGATGCACGACGCGCTGCAGCTGGACTTCTTCCAGCCGTTGTCTTCTGGGAAAACGTCCCTGGCGTTCTCTCCACAAAAGACAATGCCTTCGGCTGCTTCCTTGCTGGCCTTGCCGGCGAAGATGATCCAATCGAACCGGCAGGGGGTAAATGGGCGTACGCTGGTTGTGTGTATGGCCCCGCGCGAACAGTCGCGTGGCGGACCCTCGACGCCCAATATTTCGGAGTGGCCCAACGACGCCGCCGTGTGTTCGTTATCGCAAGTGCTGGAGAAGGGTTCGATCCCGCACAGGTACTTTTTGAGTTCGACGGCTTGCGCAGGGATTCTCCGCCGAGCAGAGAATCGCCGCAAGACATTGCCGGCACAGTTAGAGCGAGCGCTGCGCGCCGTGGCGGAGTGCAGGACGAATGCGGCCTCGGGTTGCAGCCAGTCAGTACCGAGGATATTGGCGGAGCACGACAGGTCGACGGGAAAGACATTGCTTTCGGTGCTTCCGTAGCCGCTCCAGTGGCGCGCAGCGTTGAGCGCCCACGTGGCGATGGTTTGGACACGCTGATTGCCGGTACGCTGCAGGCGAACGGAAAAGCTGCAGGTAGCGCCACGCAGCAAGATGCCGAAGCCGGCATGCTTATCCCTATGGCTTTCGGCGGCAATAACCAGGCAGGCGAAATTCATGTTGCCACCGCCTGCCGCGCGCATGCCGGGCCACACCTCGATTTTGAGAGCGAGACATTCCTGGTTCAGCAGGTGGCGTATCCAATCCAAAACGCTACCCGCGGCAAGGATCAAAACGGCCTGGGTATCGGCGACGCCGGCGCACCGATGTACACGCTAGACAACGGGTCGCAACACGGCGTGGCGCTCGCGCCAATCGCCTTTAGCAGCAAGGACTACGGTGGCGACGCCTGCTACGACCTGTCACCGACGCTACGCGCTGGAAACCACGCCGGCAGTCATGCCAACGCCGGCATCCCACCGGCTATCGCCTTCGACGCGCGCCAGGACTGCGTGAGCAGTACCAGCGTCTTGGGCGCTCTGGGCACGTCCAGCCCGCAAGCGCAGGCGGTCTGCATCATCGGCGACATCACCCACACTCTTAAGGCCGAAGGCTTCGATGCCAGCGAGGATGGCACTGGGCGCGGGCAGCCGATTGTGGCCGCCTTCGCTGAGAACAGTCGCGCAGAGATTCGTCTTGAAGGTGGCGATGGCAGCCGCACTGGCGCGTTGTCCACTGGCGGTGGAAAGCCTGGCCAAGGCGTGCCAATGGTGCTGGCGGGCATGGCAGTCCGTCGCCTGACGCCTCGCGAGTGCGAGCGCCTTCAGGCTTTCCCTGACGACTACACCCTCATACCCTTCGGCCGCACCATGCGCCCTGAAAAGCTTGACCAGGACTGGATCAAATACCTGCTCCGTGGTGGGGTGATGACGCGCGACCAGGTTGCTCGCGCAGCAGCTGACGGCCCGCGATACAAGGCCATCGGCAACAGCTGGGCCGTGTCAAATGTCGCCTGGCTCGGCCGCCGGATTGATGCTGCTATGCGCGCCAACTTCGCGCATGAGCGCGAGATTGCGAGGGTGGCGTGATGTTGGCGAACTCAAAAACGCAAACTATGGTTGAGGAAGGCGCTATTCCATCAAGCAGTCTCTCGATCTGGAAGGCGCGGTCCAAGCGTTGCTTCCTTGTGAACGATATTCAATCCTGTCGGCGTGTGATCCCGAACGCTCAGAATCTCGTACACGTAAAGCTCATCGTCACGAGTAAATGTCACAAATCCACCAACTTCCGGGAAAGTCCTGTCAAGAGGATCAAAAGTTGGGGTGGAGTGGCCATAGGGCCTGGTAGCTATTGGATCTTTTGGATCACTAAAGACAAAGGAAACGGGTGGTCGATTGCCCATTACGAACTCCATAGAATTAACCTAGTTGAAAGATACCATATGGTTATCAGCCCCGCCAAAACAATCCGCCACCATCATGCCATCCAGGCGACGTCAGTCTATTCGCTCGACCGCAAGCGCTGCGCCTGCGGCAAGGCCAGCACTGCCAAGCAGCTGGCCCAGCACGGCAAATGCGCCGCCTGCGCGCTGGCCGCCGTCCGCGACTCGATCATGCCTGGCGACTTCGCCAAGCTGCAGCACATGCTGGGCGCCGTGCCAGAACGCCGGAAATATCACTGGGGTTTGCGTAATTACTACTGCGCGAACATTTCTGGTGCCGCGCGGGAAGCAATGCAGCGCCTGGTCGATGCTGGCCTGGCCATGACCGGCCACGAAAGCGAAACGCAGGCCTACTTCCACGCTACCCGCCAGGGCTGCAAGGCTGCTGGCCTCGACGCCGCTGGCATCAAGCGTGCGATGGAGGACTGACGATGAACCAAGCTGACATTTTCTCTGCCGGCGGGCAGCGCCTGCAAATGACGGATTCGATCGATCTGACGATCCAGTCGCTGCTGGCCTACGGCGCCACGCATGAGCACTGGGGCATTGCCTGGTCGGGCGGCAAAGACTCCAGCGCCACACTGACACTGATAACCTACTTGCTCGACACCGGCAAGATCGCGCGCCCCAAGTCGTTGACTGTCTTCTACGCCGACACCCGCCAGGAGCTGCCTCCGCTGGCCATCGCAGCGCGCCAGATCATGGACGAGCTGGAAGAGCGCGGCATTCGCGTGGAAGTCGTCACAGCGCCGATGGATAAGCGTTTCATGGTCTACATCCTGGGCCGCGGCGTGCCGCCGCCGAACAACAACACGCTGCGCTGGTGCACCCGCCAGATCAAGATCGACCCGATGGAACAGGCACTGCGCGACCGCCTGGACCAGCTCGATGGCCAGATCCTGATGATCACCGGCGTGCGCCAGGGTGAAAGTGCCATCCGCGATCGCCGCATCGAAATGAGCTGCAGCAAGGATGGCGCCGAATGCGGCCAAGGCTGGTATCAGCAGGTGCTGCCGAACGCCAAGGGCCTGCGCGGCCGGTTGTCGACGCTGGCGCCGCTGCTGCACTGGCGCGTCTGCCATGTGTGGGAGTGGTTGCGCCACTGGGCGCCACAGGCCGAATTCGGCGACTGGAGCACGGCGATCATTGCCGACGCCTATGGTGGCGACGAGGCCGAAGAGGTCAATGCGCGCACCGGCTGCATCGGGTGCCCACTGGCGGCTGAAGACAAGGCGCTCGATACCATCCTGCTGAACCCGCAATGGGCCTACTTGGCGCCACTCAAAGGCATCAAGTTGCTGTGGCGCGAACTGCGCGAGCCGCAGCACCGCCTGCGCAAAGCCGGGCGCGAGATCCTGAAAAGTGGCGCTGTGGCCGCCAATCCGCAGCGCATGGGACCGCTCACGTTCGAAGCGCGGCTGATGGGCTTGGGTCGTATTTTGACCATCCAGGCCACGGTGAACGCGGTGGCGCGCGCCACCGGCCGGCCCGAGATCGACCTGATCAACGCCGAGGAGGAGGCGCGCATCCGTGAGCTGATCGCTTTGGAAACTTGGCCGCATGGATGGGACGGTGACGAGCCGATCGCCACGACCATCATGGACACGGTCTACGCTAATGGCGCGGTACAGCCTCGCTTGTTTTCAGAGAGAGAGTTATGAAACAAAAACTATCTCAGCACGGCATTCAGTTGCGACAACGTCTTGCCAATCTCCCCTTTAGCAAGCAGCCACTGACTCCTCAGCAAGGGGCCATACGACTCCAGTTCTCGCCGCGCATCCGCTACTGCGTGCAAGTCCTCGGGACTTTGTGTGCGACGCGCTTGCATATTCAGTTGATTCCAAGCACTTGCGAGGCGATTGTTATAGGAGAAATTCATCGCAAGTCCACCACATGCATTCGAGGCGCGAACGATTTGAGTACGCAACTCGGCAGGCTGAACGATGCCGATTTTAGGAAGAAGTGCATTGAAGATTTCGACAGGGTTTGCCGGCACTGGATATTCCGCCAAAAAAGCTCCGTTCTGCTCATCCGCTTCAAGCATAGGGCCGACGGTAGTTTGAAGTGCCTCAATGTTCATCAAAAGTTCGAGCTCCAAGAGCTCGAGCAACGCGCGCATCTCGTTTGCAGCCGTCCGTTCAGCGCTCTGAGCAGCCAGCCGCTGTTGATGCCAAGGGATCCAGATGGCCGTAAAAATGGCGACTATAGATCCGACAGCCTGGACCCAGGCAGGAGCATTATTACTGGCCCAATCGAGTTGCACGCCGATATATCCAACCGCAAAGCTCACGATTCCGATGCCGCAGCATGCTTGCCAAATTTTCATTTTTATCCAGTTTTTTATTGGCGTAATCGTACCACGGTGCCAATTGGCGGTGGGAAATGAAGCGCTCTTCCATGAAGCCGGGAAAACCCATGGCGCGCACGCCATTTAAGCGCACCACTCCCATGCCCAGCACCGGCATGCTCTCCGTGCAGTCGCACCAGCGCACGGCGCCGAAGCGCAAGGCCGGCATGAAGTCGAAAGGCCCGGTCTCGACGCCGATCCGGCGCGCCGCGCGCGGCCAGGACTGCACGCTGCGCCTGGCTATCTGCAACTTCGACCCTGATACCACCGTGCTCTGCCATTCAAACTTTCTGGTGGACGGGAAGGGCATGTGCCTGAAGGCGCCGGACACGGCCGCTGCGTTTGGTTGCAGCGCTTGCCATGATGTGCTCGACGGCCGGCGCCCGCGCCCGGCTGATCTGTCGCTGGCTGGCCTGGAGGCTGCCTTTCGCGCGGCAGTCAGCACCACACACGAAATCCTGAAAGCTGAGGGACTTTTATGACCGTAACAATAATGATTGGCGACGTGCGCGAGCAGCTACGCGCGCTGCCGGCCGAATCCGTGCACTGCATCGTCACCAGCCCGCCATACTGGGGCTTGCGCGACTATGGCGTCGACGGCCAGATCGGTCTGGAAGCCACCCCAGCGGAATTTATCGCGGTGATGGTCGACGTCTTCAACGAGGCACGCCGCGTGCTACGCGCTGACGGCACTTGCTGGATCAATATGGGCGACAGCTATGCCACCGGCGCGGGCGCCGTCGGCCGCGCGCCAGGTGGCGGCGACCAAGGCGAGCGATTTATCCGCCGCGGCATGGTCAATACGCAGCCCAACCGCAAAAAACTGGAGGGATTCAAACCAAAGGACCTGTGCATGATGCCGCACCGCCTTGCCATCGCCCTGCAGGATGCCGGCTGGTGGGTGCGCCAGGACATCGTTTGGAGCAAGCCAAATCCGATGCCCGAGTCGGTGCGGGATCGCTGCACCAAGAGCCACGAGTACATTTTCCTGCTGACGAAGAGCGCGAATTATTACTACGATGCCGAGGCGATCAAGGAGCCGGCCGCCGGCGCCGCGGACCACCCGCGAAACAGCTTCGGCACCAAGGATTACGAGGTGCCGGGCCAGAAACCGCAGAAGCGCACAGCTCGCGGCGTCGGGTTTGGTCATGGCACCGATGCCGATGCGCGTCAACGTGGCCGCGTCATGGCTTGCAGCAAAGACGATGGGCGCGACGAGCAGGGCTTGCGCACCGCCGCGCGCATGGGCGGTGGTGCCGGCTTCCGCGAGGATCCCGCAGCCCGCCCCGATATGCGCAACAAGCGTAGCGTCTGGACCATGGCCACGCATTCATTCGCCGAGGCCCACTTCGCCACGTTCCCGCCGGAATTGCCCGAGATTTGTATCCGCGCCGGCTGCCCACCTAGCGGCACGGTGCTGGATCCGTTCTTCGGGGCCGGCACCACCGGTCTTGTCGCCGACCGGCTGCAGCGCGACTGCATCGGCATCGAGCTGAACCCGGCATACGCCGAGATCGCGCGCAAGCGTATCCAAGGGGAATCTAGTTTGCTCGCAGACGTCCATCTGGTGGTCGGCACGCCTGTGCCTCGTGTCGGCGAAGCGCACTTGTCACTGATTCCTGAGGTCGCCCCTCGGCAAATCGCAATATTAGAAATGGAAGCAGTATGAGCAAAACACAATCAACCATCGCCCGCCCCACGGACGAGCACCTGGCAGAGCTTTATACGGTCCAACGCCTTGGCTGCCCCGATATAGGGAAGCTCTACCAGCGCGATGCCAAGACCGTCCATTATTGGCTGAAGCGCGCCGGCATCGCTACGCGGCCGCGTGGAAGCGACCCTGCGCAGTGGTTCGCACGTGGCGGCGATCCACGCAGCTTCTCTGGCACCAAACACAGCGCCGCAAGCCGCACGCTCATCGCCATTGGCTCGAAAGGACGCAAACCGTACCTGCGGGATGGCATGCACTGGCTTCATACGGTGCCTGCAGACCAAAACCCTAATTGGAAGGGCGGTGCAACCCCGGAACGTCAGGAGTTCTATCGCACACCAGAATGGAAGGCGACCGCCAAGGCTGTTTGGCGCCGGGAAGACGCGTGCTGCCAGCGCTGCAAGCTGGATTGGCGCACGGTCGACCGCGCCAGCACGCCCACCTTTCATATCCATCATGTGATTTCCTTCGCCGTGCGCGAGCAGCGCGCAGTCGTCAGCAACCTGGTCCTGCTGTGCCGGCCGTGCCACTACTGGGTGCACAGCAACGAAAATGAGCGGCGTGCCTTCCTTGCGGAGCGTGAAGCATGACGCGCGCAAATTTCAGTGGATTCGTGCTGGGCGCGATGCCCGGCACCAAGGCCGAGATCGTCATCAAGTCGGGCGTCAGCCAGGCAGCCGTGCTGCGGTGGGTGCGCCTGCTGCATGCCGAGCGCAAGATTTACATCGCAAGCTGGAAGCCGCACCCACGTGCCGGCGCCGCCATGGCCGTGTATGCCGTCGGCAATCTGCCAGACGCTCCCTGCAAGCTGCAGCACCAGACCAAGCGTCAGACGCGACTGCGCTTCGAGGCCAAGGCCAAGCAGGACGGCCGCTGGGACTCGATGAAGGCGCGCTGGCGCAGTAAGTACTGGATCCGCAAGGCGGGTGCCGTGGGTGATCCGCTGGTGGCTGCGCTGTTCGGCGGGGCGCGCGCGCAGGAGGCTCGACCTTGAATTATTACCCTTTTCACATCGGCGACTTCCGCTCCGGGACGGTGAACATGTCGCGCCAGGCGCGCTGGATTTACCGCGACATGATGGACGTCTACTACGACGTCGAGGCGCCACTTCCGCTCGACATCGATGTGTTGTGCGACGCCCTGGGCGTCGAGGCGGCGGACGAGCGCGCGATTGTCGAGCGACTGCTTCGCTTCAAGTTCCTCAAGACAGATGCGGGCTACCGGCACGACGTCTGCGAGCAGGTGATCGCGGACTACCAAGTCAAGGCTGAGACAGCGAAAGCAAATGGCAAGCTGGGTGGTCGCCCGCGCAAGCAAACGGCAACCAATCAAGAACCCAGCGGGTTTCCATCCGGTTCTGATTCGGATGCTATCGACAACCCAGCTAAAACCGGATCAAAAACTAACCAAGAACCAATAACCAATAACCATAAACCAGTAAAGACAAAAGACAAGTCGCCTCCGGCTCCCGATGCCCTGTTCCCCGACGTCGATTCGCAGATCGTCGCCGACTTCAAGGCGCTGCGGACGAAGCACAAGGCGCCCATCACGCGCACGGCCATGCAGGGCATTGTGCGTGAGGCCGAAAAAGCCGGGCTGACCCTGGAAGGCGCTTTGCGCATCTGCTGCGAGCGTGGCTGGCGCGGGTTCAAGGCCGAATGGATCACTCAGCACGCCGTGCGCGCCGGGCCAGGGCAGGGGGCTGGAACGGTCTACGCGCAGACCATGGCCGCCGCCGAGCGCGCCAAGGCCAGAATCTTTGGTAACGCAGCACAGCAGGGAGAAAAGCATGACGCAGGATGACTACGAGGATTTTGCAGGCATGGTGGGCGCGATCACCGAGCTCTACGGCCGGGCCGCAAGCGAGTTTGCGATCACGATCTGGTGGGGCGCGCTGCGCCAGTACGACTTGGCAGCTGTGCGCCAGGCATTCGACCGTCATGTCCGCAATCCCGATACTGGGCAGTTTGCGCCGAAGCCGGCCGACCTGATCCGGATGATGGGCGGAACTACGCAGGACTCGGCGCTTGTGGCTTGGTCGAAGGTCGACCGAGCACTGCGCGTCGTCGGTCCATATCGAAGCGTCGTATTCGATGATCCGCTGATCCACCGTGTCCTGGTCGAGATGGGCGGTTGGGTCTCGCTGGGCGCGAAGACGGAGCACGAGTGGCCATTCGTCGGCAAGGAGTTCGAAAACCGGTATCGCGGCTATCGCATGCGCAACGAACGGCCGGATTACTCGCCGGTGCTGGTGGGTATGTCGGAAGCGCAAAACCAGCGCGCCGGTTTTGGCGTGGAGCCGCCGATGATGATCGGTGACCAGAAGCTGGCTGCGCTGGTGATGGCGGGTGGAACGTCGCAGCAAATCATCGCCATGGCGCCAGTCGGCGCGCTTGCAGCGCCGCTGGCTCGCATTAATGGGCGCGCAGCATAGCGGCAAAAGCTGCTCAGGCTTGCGGAGCGGTTCGCTACAGCACGAACGTGGCGGGGCCGCTACCAAGCCTCATCCGATACGAAAAGAATTGAATACAGAGGCTCTATGCAAAATCAAGAAAACAAAATCGCAGCAAACAAACGCTTGGCCGAGCTGCTCGGCTGGACCAGCCTCATCGAGGTGGGTGGTGCCCTGGTCGGCACGCCGCCGGCGGGCGCCGCCGAAAGTCGTGGCCAGGCGCTCGTACCGGACTGGCTGGGCGACTGGACGGCGTCCGCGCCGCTGCTTGTGCAGTTCGAGCTCCGGCTGATGCCGATGTCGGCAGGCGTCGACGCAGCCGGTTTCCTGGAGTGGTACCGGTTTTATCCGGATAAAGATGCCGCGGCGCGCGCCGCAATCGTCAAGGCGGCCACGCATCGGCTGGAGAAAGCGCGATGATGGCCCGTGGCTTGCAGGCGCTTGGCCGCCTCAAGGTCGGCGCCATGAACAAGACCGAGGCCGCGTATGCGCAGACGCTGGAGCTGCGCAAGGCGCCGGCGAGGTGGCCTGGTACAAGTTCGAGGGCGTCAAGTTCCGCCTGGCTGACAACACTTTTTACACTCCGGATTTTGCCGTGCTGCTGACGGGCGGCGCGCTGGAGGCGCACGAAGTGAAAGGTCACTGGCAAGACGACGCGCGCGCGAAGATCAAAATCGCGGCCGACATGTATCCGCTGCGCTTTGTTGCCGTGCAGTCGCTGCCGAAGAAGGCGGGCGGCGGCTGGAAAGTGGAGGCTTTCTAAAGCAATATTCAAGATTCGGCGCAATGTTCAGACGCCGAATCATTCTGTGGCTAAATTGGACGAGCTATGCCCTGCCCGAACCACCACAAGCGCCGCACTTTTCACCGGACGGAAATGCTGAAATGGTGTTTGCGTTAATTGACTTGTTAAACGATTCGTTGGTCGGAATCATTTTTTTTCGTTCAAAAGTAACCTGTACGTACTCTACCGACGTCGTGCCAACTCTTATATCGACGGTATCAATTAATTTACCTGAATATGCAAATTCCCGTGCGGCGCTCTCAATTAATTTTTTGTCCATTTTTATCCTATTTAAATTTTATCAATCTTGTCACGATTTAATTCGTCTTCTACCAGTTTTTTATAGAATTTCATCGCAGCCTTATTTTGCTTCAGTAAGGCTTCACCATCGAGGGTGCTACTTGGAAAAACTCCACACTTGTATATTTCATCATAATGTTTCATATATCCATCCCTGAAAGTTCGCAATATGACTTTTTCGTCAATCATGCCTCCTTCGCAGCAAAGAGCCACTAACTCCAAGGTGTTTACAATTTTTATTGCGTCTGGCGTAATCGGATTAGCGGGATCTATACTATTTAGAGTAGACATGTGATCCCAAAGGGGCAGTAACAATTGTCGTTGGCTAAGAAGTTTTTGATTTTTGTGGACTTTGAAGGCCACGATAATTCCTACTGATGCTGCGATCCCAGATAGGGTGGCGCCTAGTGCTGTCATTAAATTTTGAACGATTGTCCAATCCATTTGTTGCCCTCGTGAAATAATTTATAAATGATATCAATAATTTCAACGTATAAACTCTCCAATTGTCACGATTCTCATTTGAAATGCGACAACTTTTTATCAATCTTAGAATTTTCAGAGCGGTGTTGTTGCCCGCTCCGAGGGAGAGGAGTGGTCATGATCGACCCGTCAAAGTGTTCTAAAATGTGGATTGGGAGGACTGTTTTAAGCTGGAAATGGGTGTTAACATTGCTCCACAACTGAAAGGCAAACATGGGCTTCACTGATCGCTACATCGCTTCAATCGGATCGTCCAATCTGATGGACGACGCTCAACACCACCAGACGGACCCGTTGGCCGCTGCGGCTCTGGCCGGCGATGTCGGCGCGCTGCTGTGCCGCGTGAAGTACGCCGATGGCACACTCAACCGCATGTTCGAGGGCAATCAGCAGAACTTGGCGCAGTTGCTGCGTATTTGGACGGTCGAGGTTATCAAGCGCGCCCGCGCGCGCCGCTGGGTGCCGGAAAACACGGCCTGGGATGCGGCAGCGGCTCAAGCGCTTTACCGGCGCGTAGCCGAGAAGTCGCTGGCGCACTGGCTCGACGGCACGTGCAAGGGCTGCAGTGGCACCGGCGTCAAAGTGCTGCTGGGGAATGGTATCTGCACGAGCTGCAAAGGAACCGGTGTCGCGGCAGTGTACGGTGTGGCCGGTCTGGAACTTGAGCGCGTCAAGGATATGGTCAGCGAGCTGAGCTCAATTCACGACAGTCATTCTGGCCGGGCAGGCAGCTTGTTACGCGGCGGAGACATGTAGCGCAAGTTTTCTTTAAGCCTGTGTTTACAAACAGTACTTCTGCGGTATACTTCAATCCTCAGTTCAAGAAAATTCTTCCGGAAATCGTAATGTGCGCATCGCGCCACCGATAGCTGGAACTCGCGACAGTACCCGGACCCAGCGCCGTACCTGCACGCCTTGAATTTGCCGCTCACCACGCGCTATAGTCGTGGGAGCAAAAAATAAGCCACCTCATGGGTGGCTTTTCATTTTGCGAGAGTTTTATCGAATTCGCATTTTCAGTTGTTCGATCTCATCTTTTAGCTCCTCGATTTCTTTGTTCAGAGCGAAAACTACTTGCCCTGTATCGCGGCAGTTTTGCGCAAGGATCTCCAAAGCAGCTTGCGTTGATTTTCCACTAATATCCGGGCCGCCGTTGAATGTTAAGTTTCGCATTTCTCTCCTTTGTGATTACACGCCAGGTCGTGGCGTAGTCGCTTGAAGTTGCCATTATTGCATATAAAAATCGAGAGATTGCATAGGTCGAATGCAGTGAACGCATATGAGTTGGCCAGATGCGCGCGTGATCATGCCGCCGCAGGCCTGAAAAGGAGGTGCACCGTGAAGTAGCGATCCAGCAACCAAGCAAGTCAATCAATCAGTCGGGCGCCGCCGCGAGGCTGCTCGCCAAACCTACGCTGGGACGCTGTCACCCGGCACCAACAATCCTAAGTGTTATCTCAGTTAGCAACTTTGCAATCGTGCAAAGTTGTGCTGCGCGCTGTGTGTAGAGCCAGAAAAAATCGTATTTGGTCATAGAGGCCTCATTGGTTGTTTGTTCAATCATGAGGGCAATGCAAATACGATTCCTCTGGTGGGTTTTCCAGAACGCGGGCGTAGCTCAATGGCAGAGCGGAAGCCTTCCAAGCTTTCCACGAGGGTTCGATTCCCTTCGCCCGCTCCAGCTGAGTTGCAATGCCAGCCTTTTGCTGATGCTAGCTTTTTTATCGACTGCTTTAACTAATCCGGCTACTATCTGTAGAGCTATGGCAATAATGCTAAGCAAAAACACGGAGATTTTTATGTCGATTATCAAAGACGGTTTCTACAAAGTTGCTTTCGCGGCCGGACTTCCTGGGGAAGGAGGCCTCGTGGTGGCAAAGGATGACTCGGTTTATGGTGGTGACAGCCAGTTTCTCTACAGCGGCAAGGCAACTGGCGATCAATCGCAGGTAACTTCAGCGATTACAGTTTCCGCGCTGTCAGGCACGGCTAAGTCGGTCTTTGGTAGCACCGGTGGCAAGTTCATGCTGCAGGCGAAGGGAACCGCGAGTGGTACGAGCTTCCACCTTGCGGCACCGGCGCCTATTCCAGGCGCGCAAGGGATTGTAATTACGGGAACTTGGATTGCGCCGCTAGAGTTGTAATAATAAGCTTATGTTGATGTAAGCCCGCTGCGCTGCGGGCTTTTTACATTTCAGATATCTGTTTCTCCCTTGGCTTTCGCCGCTGGCCGCATCACTGCGCTGGCGGCTTTTTTATATGAGGTGAAGCATGTCCAACTTCGATACGGCAGTATGAGCATGCTCGCCATCCTGATGATCCTGTGCGGCACCGACCATCCCACGTCGGCGCGAACCACGCCACGCGCGCCAGTGGCCAGCACTTGGCCGTACAAATGACGATGCGCAGGTGTCGTGGGCTCAGTCGCGGTAGCGCTCGGGACAGGGCGTATTGGCCTCGATCCAGTAGTGAAGCAGCTGAATCTGCTTCGCGATGCGAACTCGCCTGAGGGGGCTGCAAGGAGTTGAGGGTAGTGGCATTTCCAGCGCCACATAGCGATCAAGACGGGAAAAGTAGTTTTTTTCGAACATGACGTCCTCCGGTGGTTAAGAGACCATTTTAAGGGCGTTTCGCAGCCTCCAGATTCAGCAGCAGCTCAAATCAATTTTGCGTAGGCGTGTTTGCTTGCAATTTGCCAGCGCGCTCCAGTGACAGGGCTTACAAAACGGGCGCAGCTCACCGACGTAGCAATGATCCAGAGGACTCCAGCCGCGATGCACCGCGGCGCCTGCTGGGGGAGCGCGGTGACACAACGAAAGCCGAAATGCAGAAAATCCAACATCCATCGAATAACGGCGTGCTCGGCGCACCTGCAGGCTGGGACCAGGGCGAGTTGCCATGCAACGCGCTGCCGATCACGCGCACGCACGCGGGCGACCTGCCGGCCGTGCTGTCGTACTGGTGCCTCGATGCTGACGAACTGGCCGCGCTGAACGCCGGCGGCGCCGTCCGGCTGTGGGTGGTGGGCGCAACGATGCCGCCTGTGATGCTCGATGTGGAGCCATCCCCGTAGCAAAGAAATGGAATACACATGGGGCGCAAATCAGCACTGACCGAAAAGCAGTGGGCAGCGATAGGCCAGCGACTCCTCAAGGGGGAGGCGGCCCGAGCGCTTGGCCGAGAATTCGGCGTATCCGAAGCCGCGATCAGAAAACGCTTTGGTGCGCAGACGAAACAAATAAAAGACGTTGCAAATCAATTGGTTGCGGCGGAGTCGGCATTTAGTGCGCTGCCGATTGGTGCGCAGATAAGTGCGCGCACTTTGGCCGACGAGCTGAAAGAAATCTCGATGCACCTGGCTGGCGCCGCACGATATGGTGCTGCCACCGCGCACCGGCTGTCCGGCATCGCGCACAACAAGGCAGGCGAGATCGATGACGCCGAACCGCTGGACGACCAGAGCCGCTTGGCCTTGGGCGATATTGCCGTGCTGACGAGGATGGCCAACGGCGCCGCCGAGATCGGCATGAACCTGCTGAAAGCCAGTAAGGACGTGAAGCCGGACGACGACGCGCCAACACCTGTCGCCATCACCTTCGGCGTGAAAGACGCCAAGCGCCATGACGACAATCCAGTTTGACCTGAACGTCCCGCAATCGAGCTTCCTGCAGCTGCCGCACAAGTTCAAGGCCTACGTGGCCGGGTTCGGCTCGGGCAAGACGTTTGTGGGCTGCGCCGGCATCTGCGCCCACTTTTGGGTGTGGCCAGGCATCAACCAGGGCTACTTTGCGCCGACCTATCCGCAGATCCGCGACATCTTCTATCCCACGATGGAAGAGGTGGCCTTTGCGATGGGCTTGCGCATCAAGGTGAAGCAGGGCGACCACGAAGTCGAGGTCTACGAGGGCCGGCGCTATCGCGGCACGGTCATCTGCCGCTCGATGGAAAAGCCGGAAACCATCGTCGGCTTCAAGATCGGCCATGCGCTGATCGATGAACTGGACGTGATGCCGCTGAAGAAGGCGCAGATGGCCTGGCGCAAGATCATCGCCCGGATGCGCTACAACGTGCCCGGTCTTATGAACGGCATCGACGTGACGACGACGCCCGAGGGTTTCAAGTTTGTTTATCAGCAGTTCGTGAAGGCAATCCGCGACAAACCTGAGCTGGCCAGCCTGTACGGCTTGATCCAGGCCAGCACCTTTGACAATGAACTGAACCTTCCCGACGACTATATCCCGTCGCTGATGGCCAGTTACCCGCCGGCGCTGATCGATGCCTACCTGCGCGGCAAGTTCACCAACTTGACCAGCGGCAGCGTGTACGCCGACTTTGACCGCGCGCTGAACCACACGAACGAGATCATCCTGCCGGGCGAGCCGCTGATGGTGGGCCTGGACTTCAACGTCCAGAACATGACCGCCTGCGTGAACGTGGTGCGCGACGGCCTGCCGCGCACGCTGGCCGAGCGTGTGCAGGTGCGCGATACGCCGGCCATGGCCAGGATCCTGAAGGAAGACTTTAAGGACAAAGGCCACCAGGTAAAGATTTTCCCGGATGCCTCCGGCCAGAACACCAGCAGCAAGAACGCCAGCGAGTCCGACCTGTCCATTTTGCGCCAGGCGGGCTTCCTGCTCGAAGTAAACCACTCAAACCCAGCGGTCAAGGACCGGGTCAACGCCTACAACGGCATGATCCTGAACGCGCAGGGCGAGCGCCGCTGGAAGATCAACACCGACCAGTGCCCGACCACCACCGAGGCACTGGAGCAGCAGGTGTGGGGCGCCGACGGCCAGCCGGACAAGAAGTCTGGCCACGATCACCCGAATGACGCGAATGGCTACTTCCTCGTGAAGCGCTACCCGATCGTGAAGAGCACGACGACCACCGCGCCGCTGCGCATGTAACAACAAGGATTTCCATGACCGACGCCGTACGCAAACAATCAGCCGAAGCCGCGAAGCTGAACGAGGATTGCTCCCTGGTTGCCGCGCTGCTGGGCGGCACCAAGGCCATGCGGGTCGCCGGCAAGACGTATTTGCCGCAGTGGCCAGGCGAGGATGACGAAACCTATAAGCTCCGCTTGGCGGTGGCCACGCTGTTCCCGGCTTACGCCCGCACCATTGACGTGCTGTCGGCCAAGCCGTTCAGCAAGCCCGTGACGCTGGGCGAGGACGTGCCGGAACGCTTGAAGCCTTGGTTGCAAAATGTCGACCTGGCCGGCCGTGATCTGCACAGCTTTCTCTCGGAGATTACCCAGGAGGCGATGGGATTCGGCTTCTCGGGCATCCTGGTCGACTTCCCCAAGGCTGGCAATCTGGTCACGAAGGCAGACGAGCAGGCCGCTGGCGTGCGCCCGTACTTCGTCCAGGTGCATGTGCAAAACATCCTGGGCTGGCTGCCGAAGAATGCCACCAGCCTGGAAGGCTTGACCCAGCTGCGGTTGCTGGAAAGCGTGTCCGAACCGGATGGCGACTTCGATACCAAGGAAATCGAGCAGGTGCGCGTCCTGGGGCGCGGCACCTGGCAGACCTGGCGCCAACGCGAAACGGCAGGCAAAAAGGACTGGGTGCTGCACGAGGAGGGCGCCACCACACTGAAGCGCATCGCGTTCGTGCCCGTCTACGGCAAGCGCCTGGGCTACATGCAAGCCACGCCGCCGCTGCTCGAGCTGGCGCACAGCAACGTCGAGCATTGGCAGAGCAAAAGCGACCAGCAGAACATCCTGCACGTCGCGCGCGTGCCGATCCTGTTTGCCAAGATGCTGGGCGAGGGCGGCATTACCGTCGGCGCCGGCAGCGCAGTCAAGTCCGAAGCGCCCGAAGGTGACCTGAAATTCGTGGAACATGGCGGCAAGGCCATCGAGGCGGGCCGCCTGTCCATCCTCGATCTGGAAGACCGCATGCGCCAGGCGGGCGCCGAACTGCTGGTGATTAAGCCCGGCAACGTGACCGAATCGCAGACGCTGGCCGACAACGAGCAGGGCGCATGCGCGCTGCAGAAGATCGCGGGCAACGTCGAAGACGCCGCAGATCAGGCGCTGCAGCTGATGGCTGACTGGGTGAATGAGCCGGAAGGAGGTCACGTTACGATTTTCAAGGACTTTGGTGCTGCGTCGCTGGCCGAGGCCAGTGCTGAGTTGCTGTTCAAGAGCGCCGCCGGCGGGAAAATCTCGGGCGAAACCTACTTCAGCGAGCTGCAACGCCGCGGCATCCTGTCGCCAGACCTGAAATGGGAGGATGAGCAGGAGCGCATCCAGTCTGCTGTACCCGACCTGATGGTGGCATAGGTGGGCGCGCTCGAAGAGTGGCTTGCTGAGATGTTCCTCGTGCACTCCCTGAACCTGCTGCGTTTCTCGGCCGGCACGCAAGACAAGATCCTCGTGCTGATGGCGGCGATGTCGAAGGAATTGACGGCCAAACTGAACGAGGGCGAGGTATCGACCTATGGCAAGCAGCGCCTGGGCGCGCTGTTGCGCGAGTCGAACGCCTTGATCTCGTCGCACTACACCGGCATGCAGGCCGAAATGGCCCGCGACCTGGCCGGCATGGTGCGCATCGAGGCCGATTACACGGCCAAGGTGCTGACGCAGGGGCTCAAGATCGAGCTGGGCGCCAAGCTGCCGCCGGCGAACTACCTCGAAAAGCTGATCGGCGACACGCTGCTCAAGGGCGCATCGTCGGCGGACTGGTGGAAGCGCCAGGCCCTCGACACGCAATTTCGATTCGCCAGCCAGGTGCGGCTCGGCGCAGCGCAGGGCGAAACGACGTCACAGATCGTGTCGCGCGTGCTGGGCAAGAGCTCGAAGGCGGCTGATTCGCTGGCCAACAAGCCGGCATTGCCTGCTACGCCTCCAATGCCCGATGCGAAGGCGCCGCCCGCCGGGCCGGCAACGAAGCCGGGTGTACCGCCAGCTGATCCGGCCGCCAAGCCTCCCGGGGCCGCACCGGATCCTGTTGCACCAGGTGAGCAGGGTATCTTGAAAACGTCAGCCGCAAATGCTCGTGCGCTGGTGCACAGCTCGGTGCAGGCTGTGGCCAATGCTGCGCGGCTGGCTTCATTCCAGCAGAACGCGGACCTGATCGAGTGCCTTGTCTGGCTCAGCACGCTCGATTCGCATACCTGCCTGCTGTGCGCAATGCGCGACTTGCACGAGTATTCGCTGCACGACCAGGAGCCGATCAACCATACCCACGAGTGGGCAGGCGGGCCTGGCGCTATTCATTTCAGCTGCCGCTGCGTGCTCAGCACGCGCACCAAGTCGTTCGCGGACCTGGGCATTGAACTGGACGAGCCGGGCGAGAGCACCCGGCCCAGCGACGGCGGGGCGGTCAGCAGCAAGATGAACTTCAAGGACTTCCTGGCCAGCAAGGACAAGGCCTGGCGGGCTGAGTACCTGGGCCCGGGCCGTGCCGAGATGTACGAGGCGGGCAAGATCACGCTGAATGACTTAATGAACCTCAAGGGACGCAAGCTGACGCTGGAAGAACTGCAGGCGAAGTACAAATAAAAAAAAGTGAGGGCGAATGGAAATTGCACTGAAAGTTGCGGCTGGCGTATGGGGCGCGTGGGTCATCCTAAACCTGCTGATGATCGCTCTCGCGGCGACTGTTCTGCCGGTGCACCAGGTGCACTTCGACGGATTCCGGGCGCGGCTGCCGACCTCGTTGCCGACGCTGCTGGCGCCGGCTGAGATTGCCGCTGTCGTCGCACACGAGCATGGCCACGGCCATCACCTGCATATCTGGACCAATCTGCTGTTGCGATGCCTGCTTTTGACGCCCGGGCCGCAGCGCCGGCGCCGACAGGAAATCGAGGCCGATGACTATGCTGTGGCGCGCGGACACGGCGCCCACTTGGCCAGCGCGCTGCGCAAGCTGTCGAGCCATCCCGACGATGTATCGCGAGCCGAGCGCCTGGAGCGCATGTAGCACAAACGATTTCACAGACCGCCCTTGAGGTGGTTTTTTATTGCCGCGAGCGGACGCGACGCGGCGCACGGCCGGAAGGTCATTGATAGGGCGGATGCCCAGAAAGAAACAACCATGCCATTCAAATTCAACGCAGACGGAACCATTGCAATCGACGGCGAGAAGAAGCTGCCGATCTTTATCCATCCCAACGGTACCGAAGCACCATTCGACGCGGATACCACGCTGGGCACAATCACCCGCTTGAACGGCGAGGCCAAGACCCACCGCGAGGCGAAGGAGGTTGCAGAAGCCAAGCTGAAGACCTTTGAAGGCATCGAAGACGGTGTGGCCGCCCTGGCCGCGCTGAATACGGTGAAAAGCCTGAGTTCCGGCGAACTGAAGACGGCGGCCCAGGTCAAGGAAATCCAAGACGCGGCCGCCAAGACCGCGCAAGAGCAAGTCGCCGCCCAAGCGAAGGCGAGCGCCACGCAGTTGCAGGAACTGACCGCGCAGCTGGATAAGCGCACCAACGAATTGAACACCCACATGATCGGCGGCGGCTTCGCCAGTTCGAAGCTGCTGACCGACGATAAGCACCCGAGCCGCCTGGCGATCCCGACCGAGATGGCAAAAGCCTATTTCGGCAGCCATTTCAAGGTCGAGGACGGCAAGATGGTGCCGTACGACGCCGCCGGCAACAAGATTTTCTCGCCGACTCGCCCGGGTGAAGTGGCCGACTTCGATGAAGGTCTGGCGCAGCTGGTTGCCGCCTGCCCGTTCAAAGATCAGATCCTGAAGGGCTCCGGCGCATCTGGCGGCGGCGCGCAAGGCGGTGGCTCGGGCGGCAGCGGAAGCGCCAAGCAGGTCACGCGCGCCCAGTACGAAGCGGCCGATCCATCGGCACGCGCCGGCCTGCTGAGTGGCGGCGCCGTGCTGGTCGACTGATCCCGATTTCCCCGTTTCTCCGAATGGCCTGCCGTGTGCAGGCTTTTTCGTATCTGCACTAACGCATCACCGCAATACATTTGCCGGCGCCTGGATGGGCTAAGTCGGTGCTTTGGGCCGGATGGCCTGCTGCTGGATATCCCAAACCACTTACCTTTAAGGCAATCAACATGAAAAAAATGTTCGCTTTTGCCGTGGCGCTCGCCGCCATGGCATTCTCCACTGCCGCCTCGACCGCAACCGCCAGCGCCCAGACTGTGCAGCGTTTCGCTGCGCCAGCCATCAACAAGGCAGTCTTCTGCGTACGCGTGGCGCGCGAGCTGGCGTATGGTTGCATCTGGAACTATGCCGCCAAAACCGGCCTGGTGCTCGGCCCCAACAACCTGACAGGCCTGATCAATACGCTGTATAACGCGATGGACGTGGTGTCCCGTGAACAGATCGGCATGATTTCCGCCGTATCGAGCGACATGACTTTCGCGCGTGCTGCGGTCGGCCAGACCGTGACTTCGCCAGTTGCGCCGCCTGCGACGGCAACGGATATCGTGCCGGCCGTTACGCCACCGGATGACGGCAACCAGAACATCGGTAACAAGGGCGTCACCTTGACGAAGGCGCGCCGCGTGCCGATCCGCTGGAACGGCGAAGAAAAGCTGGCCCTCGACAACAGCGGTAACAGCTACAACATCATCCTGCGCGACCAGTTCGCGCAAGCGATGCGCACGCTGGCCAATGAAGTCGAAAGCGACCTGACGGCGCTGCACGTCAAGGCGTCGCGCGCTTACGGTACCCCGGGCACCGCCCCGTTTGGCATCGCCAACGAACTGAATGACACTGCCGGTGCGCTGCGCATCCTGGAAGACAATGGCGCCCAAGGCCTCGACTTCCAGCTGGTCCTGGGAAGCGCCGCCATGCAAAACATGCGCAGCAAGCAGTCGGGCCTGTTCAAAGTCAATGAAGCGGGCCGGGAAGACATGCTGCGTAACGGTATCACCGACCGCTTGCAGAATCTGGCGCTGCGCCAGTCGTCCCAGATCAAGCGCCCAGCCAAGGGCACTGCGGCCGGCGCAACCACCAATGCGGCTGGCTATGCCTTCGGCGCCACCGTCATCACGCTGGCGGCAGCTGGTACCGGCACGTTCGTTGCTGGCGATGTGGTCAGCATTGCCGGCGATCCGGAAAACAAGTATGTGGTTGCCTCCGGTGATGCGGACGCCTCGAACGGCGGCACCATCACCCTGGCTGCTCCCGGCCTGATGCAGGCAATCCCTGCTGCCGCAACGGCGATCACCGTTGCCAACGTTGGCTTCCGCAACCTGTTCTTCGCCCGTTCGGCGATCGTGCTGGCCACCCGCGTGCCAGCGTTGCCAGCGCAAGGCGACTCGGCTGTTGACCGCACCATCATCACCGATCCGGTGTCGGGCCTGTCGTTCGAGGTGAGCATGTACATGCAGTACCGTCAGGTGCAGTACGAGATCGCACTGGTATGGGGCTGCGGCACCGCCAAGGACGAGCACTTCGGCATCCTGCTGGGCTAACCACCAACTCGGCCCGGCCAGCACTGCGGTGCTGCCGGGCCTCACCTGGATATCATCATGACATTTAAAATTGTTTCCACCGACCCGGCCAGTCAAGGCCCATTCGTCGTGATCAATAAATCCGACTTTAACCCCGACGTGCACGAGTTGTACGGCGACGACAACGACCTCGGCGCACCAGCCGAACGCGCGCCAACCATGGCCGAACTGCTGGCCACCCGCGATCAGCTGCTGGAGCGTGAGCGCGAATTGGCAAAGCACCAAGAGCGCATTGCCGAGCAAGCGCGCGAGAATGAAGCTGCTGCGGACCGCGTCGCCGAGCAGTCCCGGGTCAACGATGTCGAAGCGCAGCGCCTGCGCGACGAAGCGGTAAACCTCCAGCTCGCCAAGGATGCCGCTGCTGCCGCCACGCAGACGCAAGCTGCATCGGCAACGGCCACTGCCGCGGCCGAAAAGCCAGCTAAAGCCGCCAAGCCGTAATCCCTGGCCAGCACCGCCCCGCACGCCGGGGCGCCATATAAACCGCACTCCCGAAAGCCAATATGCCAACCATCACCGCCGGCGGCACGCCGCAAACCATCACGCTGCCCGAGGGCCAAGTCCTGAATGTCAGCGGCTCGGCAGGCACGGCCGGCGTGGTGTACCGTCTCAACCAGGCCCTGGGCGGCACGAATTCACTGCAGTCCTGGCCCGTAAAGTTGGGCATTCTGGCTGCCATTGGCCCGTACGCCGGCCAGCAGCAGTTCCTGGTGACATGCGCAGCCGGGGAAGTGACGGCCAATGTCGCCGCGGCGCGCCCGCCAAGCCAGCGGCAGCGGTCGAGTATCGGCACTGAGCTTATTGGTGGATACTTGGCGCCGCCCGTTGTTGTCGGGGCGACTCCATATAACGAGCTGATGCAGTTCACGTTGCCGACGGACTGCGATGCGATGGCTGTCACGTTGCTGAATGCCGATGCAGCAGAAGTTACCGGCGTCAAGGTTAGCGTGGGCTTCGGCTCTACACTTGGCGCCGCAAATGGCACACTGGGACTGGCGGCATCCGGTTTGCCGGCTGGCGGAGCGCTGACAAAGTGCACTCAAAACGGTAATGCGACAGGCACGCTGTCAGCGGCAAGCGAGGTTTCCACCGGGCCAGCCGGGTCGAACATTGGCGGCTCGGCATGCGGATATGGCACGTTTGACATGACTTTTTGCCCAACGGTTCCGCGCGTCGACGGCAACGATCTGGATAAGCCCGTGGGCTATATCAGCATCACTTGGCCGCCAGGCTCGAAGCGTACGTTCATCGAAATGAATGGCACCACGTCGCTGAGCTGGCAAAACGAGGGGTCACAGGCAGCGCGCATCGCACCGTATGGACACCCTCGTCGTGTGATGACGTCGACTGGTGGAGACGCGCAGAACAATCCGGCGTTTTATCTTGCATCGAATGGTGCTACTCGCAGCCATACGCAGTTTCCAGCAGCCATGATCCACTTTTCGATGCGGAGCGGCGAGGTCGAGACTTGGCTTCTTCCAGGCGATTCGCTCGCTGCGGGCAGCGGCGCGACGCCGCAGTATTGCTGTTTACTTGACGAAATCCGTGCCCTTGTTTCGACGCCCAAAAATCCGATGTGTGTGGTGAACTTGGCAGTTCCTGGTTCGGACATGACAAAGATTTTGCAGCGAGTTCGGTCGGTAATTGATCTTTTTGCAGGCGTGAATGCTTTGGTTGCCTCCGCGACGGTGAATTCACTGGGCTCGCCGATAACGCAAACCAGCCTGAACCTTATCCGCCGGGATTATGCTGGTATCCGAAAACTGCTGGACCGTCAGCGCATCTTTAATGTCACCGCGACGTGCCCAGCCACGGGGACGACGTGGAAGCAATATGGCTACTCCGATTCCTTGCGTCTTGCCAACAATGATTTCTATCTGACGTCAGGTATCCCATGTTTGCCGCTGGCTGAATCGATCGTTGGGCCGACGGTGACAGTGCCAACCGGGCCCCAGGCAGGTCAACCGCAGCAGTCGATCGCGCCGAAGTACACGATTGACGAGATCCATCCGATTACGCCCGGCTACCAGAAGCAGGCGGATGATGTTTGCCCGATGTGGATGGCATTATGAGCATAACCGTCGAAACTGGCGCCGGCCTGCCTGGCGCCGACTCCTATGCCAGCATCATCGAGGCGGATGCGCGCTGCGCCAGCCTGGGCGCTACCGCTTGGGCAGCGCTCGGGGAGGAGGGCAAGGAAATCGCGCTACGCAAGGCCACTTTGTTTATGGCCACCTACCGCACGCGCTGGGCTGGGCGCCGTGTTTATCAGCAGCAGGCGCTGGACTGGCCACGCTACAATGTGCTGGTCGATGGCTTCACCGTGCCCAGTACCATCGTACCAGCGGATGTCGTCAATGCCTGCATCGACCTGGCCGTGCGCGCCGGCAGCGGCGAGGATCTGCTGCCGGACCTCGACACTGGCTCGAACGCGATCAAGAAAGACAAGACCGGGCCGCTGGAAACGGAGTACTTCCAGAACACTACGGATGCGCGCGAGCGCTTCGTTGCCGTGGATGCGCTCTTGGCACCTTATTTCGGTTCGGCCGGTGGCGGCAATTCGGTCAGGGTGGTGCGAGCATGAGCACGTTCCCCGTGGTGCAAATCGAGGGCTGCGCTGCGCACGAGAATACGTACAGCCATAACGGCAAGGTGTGGACGGTCACAAACCTCATCGCTCGCTCCAAGGATCTGGAGCCGTTTGACCTGCCACTGGCGGCTATCTATCTCGGCACCGAAGTCTGGACGCCAGAAGGCTCACCGTTCGGCATGGCGCACCACATGCGGCGCGCGCTGGATGTTGACACTCGCCACCCGGTGATTCTGAGCCAAGAGGGCTTCATCATGGACGGCTGGCATCGCGTGCTGCGCGCGCTGATCGACGGCATGTCTTCCATCAAGGCGGTCCGTTTCAGCAAGACCCCGCCGCATGACTATCTGAAGGCTGACTGATGAGCGACTATGCAAAGACGGCTGCGCGCGCTGACGCCTCGCTGCGCCGCAAAGGCGGCATCGTGGTGCTGCGCCACGTCGTGACCGGCGAATACGACCCTGACTTGGGCACGGCACCCAGCACCACCGCCGACTACGAAGGCACGGGCGTCAAGATCAACTACGAGGCCGAGAACATCGACGGGACGCTGATCCAGGCGGGCGACCAACAGCTACTGCTGTCGCCGCTGCAGCGCAACGGTTTGCCGATCCCGCAGCCTACTGCCGCCGACCTGGTGCTCTTTGGCGGCGCCAGCTACACGGTGAAGGCCGTCGAAACCACAGCGCCGGTCGACGTGGCCGTGCTGCACACGCTGCAACTGAGGGGGATTTGATGGCCAGTCTGTCGTTTTCCATGCAGATCGCTGAATTCATTGCCAAGACCAAGGCCAACCAGGACTTGGTGGTGCGTGCCATCACCATGAAGATCGACAACAAGCTGGTACAGCGCTCGCCGGTCGGTGACGCCAAGTTCTGGAAGCACAAGCCGCCACCTGGTTACACCGGCGGCCGCTTCCGTGCCAACTGGCAGCTTTCCATCGGCTCGCCAGCTGCTGGCGTACGCGACCTGATCGACAAAGACGGTAGCGCCACAATCGCCGCCCACGGCAGCACTATCAGCGCGGCAAAGGCGGGTGACGTGATCTACCTCGTCAACAACTTGCCATACGCGAAGCGTATTGAGGAGGGCTGGTCGCGCCAGGCACCCGTCGGCGTTGTGATGCTGACTGTCGTGGAATTTCGAACCATTGTGGACAACGCGGTGAACGGCGTGCGCGACGGAAGCACTGCAAGCGAGTTCGCCCAAGGCTATTCGACCTATAAATTATGAGCCAACCAACAATACGCGCAGCGCTGGAGGCAGCACTGGTCAGCCTCTTGCCAGCCATCGATACCGCATGGCAGAACGTGCCGTACATGCCAGTCACCGGCCGCCCGTATCAAGCGGCATATTTGCTTCCTGCGGAGCCAGACAATCATTCCCTGGGCGACGGCTCGCGCCAGGAGCGCGGTATCTTTCAGGTCAGCCTGTTGTTTCCGGCAGGGCAGGGCACTGCAGCCGCCGGCGCCCGCGCTGAAATGATCAGGGAGCTGTTCCGCCGCGGCGCAAGCTTCACGAAGGGCGATGTGACCGTGCAGATCGAGCGCACGCCTGAAATCGCGGACGGCCGCGAGGATGGTGATCGCTGGATGGTGCCAGTTAAGATCCGGTATTTCTGCAACCTGTAACCCGCATTCACCCACATAGATCGCCTCGGCGGTCTTTTTTTTCGACCAAAGAAAGGCAATCCCCACCATGACCACTGCAAACGGCATCGACAGCCTGCTCGTTATCGGCAAGCAAACAGCGGAAGGCACGAAGGCGCTTGCCGCCGCCGGCCGCCTGTATCCGCGCGTGACCGCGACCTTCGACACGGACGCCGACAAGTACAGCTCGGCCGAAATCGACCCCAGCCAGCAGCAGAGCGATACGCGCCTGGGCAACTTCCGCACGTCGGGCGCCATCAAGGGCGAGGCCAGCTGCGGCACCTACGCCGTCCTGCTGGCTGCTCTGCTGCGCCGTGACTTTACGACCGGCGGTACCACCGCGGCACAAAATACCATCGCATCGGGCGCAACTGGCCTGACCCGCAGCGCCGGCTCGTTCCTGGCTGACGGCCACCGCGCGGGCACGGTCGTGCGCATCGGCGGCTTCCTGACCACCGGCGCGGCCAATAATGCCAAGAACTTCTTCGTCACCTCGGCCACCGCGCTGAAGCTGGCGGGCCAATTCATGGACGGTAGCGCCATGACGGTGAAGGTGGAGGGCGATCCGGTGACCGTGACGGCAACCGGCAAGCGCTCCTTCACGCCGCTGACCGGGCATACCACGGACTGGTTCACTGCGGAAGTGCAGGATCCTGGCATCGCCGTGAATCGTTGCTTCATCGACCAGCTGGTGAGCAAGGTCGACATCGCTGTGCAGCCGAACGGCATCACGAGCATGGACTTCACCCTGATAGGCAAACTGGAAGGTGCGACCACGCCGGCGGCGTACTTCGCGGCGCCGGCCGCCACGCCTGGTACCGGCAAATTCTCCGGCGCTACTGCAATGCTCTCGGTCGCCGGCATCCCGTCGCAAATCTGCACGGGCATGTCGCTGTCGCTGGATGGCCAGGTCAAGATCGATCCCGTGATCGGCTCGAAGTTCGCCACGGCCGCCTCGCGCGGCAAGGTGCTGGGCAGTGGCCAGTTCACGGTGCTGATGCAGGATTCGGCGTACATCGATTACTTCAAGCAGGAAGTTGAGCTGCCCCTGGCCTACGCCATGGCGGCCAGCACGGCGCCGCTGGCCGAGGTCATGACCATCGCCATGGGCCGCATCAAGATCACCAGCGCCAAGGTCGATGATGGCGAGAAAAACAAGATCGTGACCTGTGCATTCGACATCCTGCGCTACCAGGGCGCCGATGCGCAGCACGAGGCCACCACTGTGGCGTTCCAGGATACGAGCCTGGTGTAACCCTCCCGCCCGGCCCCGTGCCGGGTTTTCATTTTGGCGCAAGCGCCACCCCAGCACCGACCGGTCGCTGTCGCCTTCGTGGGCGCGGCGGCCGGCACGGGCACTTATTAAAACCCACGAAAGGCATTACCCATGAACACCACCCAAGCACCTGCAGTCCTGAACGCCGTTCAAGCCATCGCCGTCGCCGGTTTCGACATCGCCAACCTGTCCGCGCCGGCCGCGCGCGTGACCTTCGACGTGCCCGTAATCTTCGACGCCGACGGCGAGCCCGTGGCCGGCCTCAAGATCGTTGGCAAGAATTCCGACGAATACCGCAAGGAAAGCCATGCCGTGCGCGCCGAAGGCTACAAGAAGTCCGCCAAGCGCAAGACGGCCATCGATGCGTCGACCGATGAAGGCTCCAACCAGCTGGTGCACGTCATCGATGACAACCAGAAGCGCCTGGCGCTGGCTGTGGTCGTCGACTGGTACGGCTTCACCAGCAACGGCGTCGTCGTGCCGTTCGACAAGAGCCTGATCGCCATGGCGTTCGACAAATACCCGACCTGGCAAGAGCGCGTCACGGCCGCCCTGGAAAATGACGCCAATTTTTTGAAGGTCTAACCCAGGCCCTGCTGCTGTACGCCGATCACTTGTTTGATCGGGCTGCAGCGGCAGGCGACGGCAATGCCAAAGGTGATCACCTGGACACCGCCCGGCAAAATCCGCTTTACCGGGTGCCCGAAGCGCCGGCGGTGCCACAGCTGCCGCCCGAGCTGGCGTACATCTGGACCTGGTTCACCCAACTGAACCAGAAGCGTCAGTGCGGCATGGCTGTGAATGCCCTGACCAGTGCCGAGATATTGGCCTGGCAGGTGCGCCACGGTATCCGCTTCGATCCGTTCGAAGAGGTCGTGATTGATCGCCTCGATGCTTTGTTTATATATCATCAACACAAGAAGGACAAATAAAAATGCCTGATATCGCCGAGCTTGGTCTTTCTATCGATACGCGTCAGTTGGAGCAGGGCGCCCAGGCTATGGACCGCCTCGGTGCTGCCAGTGAGAGTGTCGAGAAGAAGGTTGACAGCGCGACAACGGCCATTGACAAGCTCGGCAAGGCGAGCACTGACGCCAAGGGGAAAACTGCTGAAGGTGCGGCGGCCGTCGACGCGGTCGGTGAGGCCGGCGCGCGCGTGGTGCAAAAGGTGGATGCAGCCACGTCCTCTATCGATGCGATGAGCGCCACCGCCACCCGCATTCGGACTGTCTTCCTCGGCGGCAGCAACACGCTCGACGGCTTCATGGGTTCGTCGATGGGCGTCTGGCGTAGCAGCGAGGCGGCCGCTGCTGGAATTGATAGTCTCGGCAACGCAGCGGAACGCACCTGGAAGAAGCAGGCCGACTACAACGGTGCGATGGCCGACACGGCCCGCATCATGCGGCAGGCCGCCGATGCTGCGCGCACCCTGGAAGAGTCCAACCACCGAATGTTGCTTGAGCTGCAGCGCGAGATCGAAACTTTCGGCATGGCGCGCGGCGAACTGGAGCGCTATCGCGCCGCCGAATTGGGCCTGGGCAGCGCAGCTCAAACCAAGGCGGCAGCCCTGGGCAATAGCATTGATGCGATGCACCGCGAAGAGCGGGCTGCTCGCGATGCTGCCGGTGCGCAGGACCGCGCCGCCCAGGCAGGTGATCGCTTTATCAAAAGCCTGCAAGACCAGGTGGCCACGCTGGGCATGAGCACTCAGCAGCTGCAATCGTATCGTGCCGCCCAGTTGGGCGTATCAGATGCGGCTGCGCCATTAATTAATAAATTGGCTGAGGCGGGGGCTGGTGCGAAGTCGGCAGGCGGTCACATGGAGGGCCTGAGCTTTCAGTCAGCCAGTGCCAAACGTGAACTTTTGGTGCTCGCCCACGAATTGAGTCAAGGTCAGTTTCAGCGCTTTGGAGGCTCTATGATGGTGCTGGGCGAACAGACCGGTGCCGCAGGCTTGCTGTTTAGTAGCACCGGCCTGGCTGTGCTGGGCTTCGCGGCCGCGTTGGCAACGGTGACCTACGCAATGATCAAAGGCGCCAGCACGCAGCGCGAAATGAACAATGCGCTGATCTCGACCAATAACTACGCGGGCGTGACCAGCGACAAACTGAATGATCTTGCGCATGCCGCGACTGCCGTTCACGGCAGCATTGGCGAGGCAAAAAAGGTTGTAACGGAACTAGCGGGTACCGGTAAGTTCACGGGAGATCAGATCGCCTATATCACCGATGCTGTTATTGCGCTTGAGTATGCGACGGGTGAATCCGTCAAAAAGACCATCAAAGAGTTTGAGTCTCTTGCTGTGCAGTCGACTGGCAGCACCAACCGCGCCACGGAGGTGATCACTCGCGCAACCGTCAAGTTGGATGACACCTATCACTTCTTGACGCTTTCCGTATATGAAGCCATCCGTGCTTTGGAGAAAGATGGGGATGCCAAAGGTGCGTCTGCTGCTGCTACGGAGGCCTTCGCAAAAGCGACCAAGGATGGCGCGGAGCAAATGATTGCCAACCTTGGCAGCGTTGCGCGGGCATGGCATGGCGTAAAGGAGGCTGTAGGTGGCGCGATGGACGCTATTGGAAATTACGGCAAAAAGGACACTGCAGCTTCCGATGTCAAAAAATACAGCTTCCGTCTGTCGGAATTCGATAAGGGTCTGGCTGATAGCAATCTGCGCTTGGGTCGCGCCCCTGATGCCATTACACCCGAACTCCAGGCGACTCGCACCCAGATTTTGCTCGGCTTGACCGATGCCGTGGATAAATTGAATAAAGCTGATGCAGTAGCGCTGGCTCAAGGCGAACTGGCGACAAAAAATTCGCGCGCGGTGCACGCTGCGGCGATGATCCACGCTGAAGATATCCGCCTGCAAAAGAAAGGAATGGGGGAGCTGGCAGTTTCTTTAGATGCTTACCGCCAGAACCTTTCTGCAATCAAAGCTGTCGATCCGGCCTCGCCACTGCTCACGCCTGAGGCTGTTGCCGCTGGCATTGCCGCCAGAACAAAAGCACATACGGAGCAAGCGAAACCGAATGCGGATCAGGTCGAAAACACCCAACTCGCCGACCAGATCAAGCAGTACGCGAAAGAAGCTGTGACTGCAAAGGCGCACTACGATGCGCTCGGTCGGCTCGATGATATGTACCTGAAGGGTGGTGAGCTGTCTGTCCAGCAGGCATACGAGAACAAGCGCAGCTACGCCCTCAAAACTTATGAGGCGGAAGTGGATGCATACGACCTCCAAATTAGCGCGCTGCAAGGCCACCACAATGCGACCAAGGCTGAGGCCGCCAAGCATCAGAAGGAGCTGAACGAGATCCTGGGCAAACGCGATGCTGCCGAAAAGGCCTTCTTCGACGCGAGTTTCAGTCGTGACGAGGAGGAGCGCCTTCGCCAAGCGGCGATCGCCACCGCGGCATCGGATGCTGCAAACAAGGAAATTGCGGCGATTAACGCCCAGGTCGCGGCCGTTGAGGAGCAAATTCGCGCGTACAACTTGTTGCCGGCGCAAAAAACCGCCCTGGCTGTCGCTGACCTTCAAGAACAAAAGGCGGCCCTTGCTAGCTTCGAGGGCAACGAGAAGGTTATCGACGGCATCAATAGAAAAATTGAAGCATTGAACCGCCTTAGCATTGTGCAGGGCAAGGCTTCGGCGCAAGAGCAGGGTAGCGACGTGGCCAAGGCCAAAGAGCTGCTGGATATCCTGACGGCTGTCGACACCGCAACGAAGTCGGCAGCGCAGGGTATGACGGCGTCGTTTGGCGCGGTTGGCACGGCCATCGGTGGACTGACGACAGCATTGTCTGGTTATGCCGTGCAGCAGCAGGCAATCGCTGCACAATTGGCAGCATCCACCAAGGATGCGCACGGGGATCCCAACAAGGTCGCAAAAGCCCAAGCGGCGGCCGCGCAGCAGGGCGCCCAAGCACAGGTCAAGAGCTACGGCGACATGGCCAGCGCTGCCAAGGGATTTTTCAAAGAGAACTCGGCCGGTTACAAGGCGATGGAGGGCGTAGAGAAAGCGTACCGCGCGTATGAAATGGCTATGGCCGTCCAGAGCATGCTTGCTAAAAGTGGCTTGCTTACCGCATTCACCGGGCTGTTCGTCACGTCGAAAGCTGCCGAGATGACCGCAACCGTGGCGACCGTACCGGTTACCGTGGCCGCCGAGGGCGTGAAGCAGGGCGCCCTGGCGACAACTGCCATGGCCGGCGCAATCGCCGTGCCATTCCCTGGCAATCTGGTTGCGGTCGGTATTGTTGCAGCAATGCTCGCAGCCATCGGCCTAGCCAGTGGCGGGGGCGGCGGCTCATCGATCAGCCTGTCCCAGCAGCGCCAGGCCGCCACCGGCACCGGTTCGGTGCTGGGCGACTCGTCCGCGAAATCCGAATCGATCGCGCACAGCCTGGCCATCATGGAGAAAAACAGCGGGCTGGGCCTGGCGCATACCATTTCGATGGACTCGTCGTTGAAGCAGATGGTGGCCGGCATCGGCAACCTGGGGAGCCTGCTTGCACGCTCGGGCATCACTGCCGCTGGGGCTGGCGCTACGGCGGGCATCGCGACCGGCAGCACGCCCACGTTGGGTAAGGTCGGACAAGGCGTTTTGACTGGTGCTGCGACGTACGGCGGCGCGGTGCTGGGCGGCAGTATTGCCGGTGCTATGACCATGGGCACCATCGGCAGCAGCCTGACCATGATGGGCGCCGTCGCGGGCCCCATCGGCATGGCCATCGGCGCCGCCATCGGTTTTGTGGTGTCGAAATTGATCAAAACGTCCGTGTCGGTCAAGGACTCAGGGATCACGGGCGCGGCCACATCGCTGGGCAACGTCGACGCACTGGGCTTCAATGCCCAGGCGTATGCCGACATCAATGTCAAAAAGAAGGCGTTCGGTATCAGCTACAGCAGCAAAAACAGCACGCAGACGGCTGCGCTGTCGGACGAAATGAACGACCAGTTCACCATGATCATTACCAGCATGGGCGACACCATCCGCAGCGCAGCCGACGTGCTGGGACTCGGTGGTGCTGCGTTCAATGCGCACCTCAATTCTTTCGTGGTGGACCTGGGCAAGATCTCGTTGAAAGACTTGTCGGGCGAAGAGCAGCAGAAAGCCCTGGAGACGGCGTTTTCCAAGATGGGAGACGACATGGCCAAGTTCGGCGTGGCCGGCCTGGCGCAATACCAGGCTGTCGGCGAGGGTTATCTGGAAACCCTGGTGCGCGTGACTAATGATTTCATTCAGGTGTCCGACGTACTGGCGGTCCTGGGTAAATCTTTCAACGCTACCGGTCTGGGCGCAGTGGCGCTGAGCGAAAGCCTGATCACTGCGGCCGGCGGTCTGGAGGCGCTGACCAGCGGCACCAGCTATTTTGTCGAAAACTTCCTGACCGAAGCCGAACGTATGGCGCCGATCACCAAGTCGGTGAACGATGCCATGGGCAAGTTGGGCGTTTCAGGCGTGACAACAGTCGACCAGTTCAAGGCCTTGGTGCTGGCGCAGGACCTGAGCACGGCGGCCGGCCAGGCGATGTATACGCAGCTAATCGCCATCGCTGAACCATTTAAGAAGGCCGCAGACTACGCGGCTGAGCTGGCGGCGGCAACCGGCGATTTTGTTGCCGTGGCGAAAACCGCCAGCGAAATCGCCAGCGAGCGCCGCGACCTGCAGCAGCAGCTGAACGAATTGACGAAAAGCGAAACCGAGCTGCTGGCCCTCCAGCGCGCCGGCATTGCCGACGTCAACAAGACGCTGTTCGACCAGGTGCAAGCGGCTCGGGCGGTGGTATCGGCCAAGGATGCCCTGGCCAAGGCCTACGACACGGAATCGGCGGCGGCCAAGACGGCGCTGGAAAAGTCGAAATCGTGGGTGGCAACCTTGAACAGCCTGAACGCCAGCACGGCGCTGGGCAGCCAGTCCATCCTGACGCCGGAACAGCGTTATGCCGAGGCGCGGGCCCAGTTCGAGAAAACCTTGGCGGCAGCCAATGCCGGCGACACGGTGGCGCAGTCTGGACTGTCGGCCGCCGAGCAGGCATTTCTGACGGCCTCGCAGGTGGTCAACGCCTCCGATGCCAAGTACGCGGCTGATTACGCGCGCGTCATCGCGGCCAACGACGAGGCTGCGAAATGGGCATCGGCGCAGGTCGACGTGCAGCAGGCCAGCCTGGACGCCTTGAAGGCGCAGGTGTCGGGCCTGATCACCATCAACGACAGCGTGCTGACGGTGGCGCAAGCCATCGCCAACTTGCATGCGGCGATGGGCACGGCAACCGGCCTGGGGGTGCAGTTCGACGGCTCGCATGCTGGCGGCCTGGCCAATGTGCCATTCGATGGCTACGCCGCCGAGTTGCACGAAGGCGAAGTGGTGGTCGATGCACCTGCCGCTGCTGCCATGCGGCGCTACTTCGGCGGCGCGCCGAGCCAGGGTGGCGGCAACACGGATGCGCTGGTGGTCGAAATTCGCGGTTTGCGCGAGGACAACATGGCCATGCGCGAAGAGATCAAGGGGTTGCGGGCGGATCAGTCCAAGCAGACCGGCGATTCCATCCGTGCCACTGTCGAGTCGAACGCCAGTGCCGCCAGGACGGTAGTGGCTGGCGTTGATAAATCAGCCAAAGGCTCGGCCTGGGCCAATACCGTGAAAGGTGAATACGCATGACCGACGAGCAATTTTTACAATGGCTACAAAGCCCGTCGGCCGTCCGCATGGTCCTGATCGAGGCCCAGGTGAACGTGGCCGGCCAAGAGGTGACGCGGTACATCGCCTCCCGGCCGTATGTCACCGGTCCGGCTGAGGTGCCGGCCAACACCGAGTATCTGCCGCTGGCCACCGGCGGCCTGGCCTTTACGGAACAGGTCAGCCTGACGGGCGAGGCTGGCTTGTCGGGCGGCGACATCGAGCTGGACAATGGTGATGGGGCGCTCGACGGCTGGCTGGGCGATGTGTGGCGCAACCGTGCCATCAAAGCCTGGACGGGCGACCCCAGCTGGCCGCGCGCCGATTTCCGCCTGGTGTTCGACGGCATCATCGATGACGTGGGCAGCTCCAGCCGCGAGACGATCAACCTGGTGCTGCGCGACAAGCTGCAGCGCTTGAATACGCCGATCACCGAGGCCAAACTGGGCGGCACCAGCCAGAACAAGGACGCGATCCTGCCAATCCCGTTCGGCGAATGCCACAACGTCACGCCGCTGCTGCTCAACCCCGCCAACCTGGAATATGGGTTCCTGGGGCCGGTCGAGTGGTTCATCAACGACGAAGCGCGCACCAGCGGCAAGCCGGTACCGACCGAGATCGATTTGGTCACGGGCCGTTTCAAGTTGCCGATCAACCCGCTGGCCAATGCGGTGACCACCAGCGTGCAAGGCGACAACGTGGGCGGCTACGCGCCGCGCATCGCGCCGCTGGTGCAGCGCATCGCCACCGGCTACGGCAAGGCGGCCGACCGCTTCACGGTGGCGGATCTGGATCTGGCGAACCTGGCCGCCTTTGACGCTGCCCACCCGCAAATGGTGGGCCTGTACATCGCCGACCGCACCAACCAGGCGCAGGCCATTCAGCAGCTGGCCGCCAGCGTGGGCGCGCAGGCGCTGATGTCGCGCACGGGCCAGTTGCGCCTGGTGCAGATCGCCTTGCCCGCGCTCGGCGTGCCGGTGGAGATCGGGCCGGATCAGATGCTGGAGCATTCGCTGCGGCCGGTGCAGCGCCTGCCGGTGGCTGCGGCCGTCAAGATCGCTTTCGACCGCAATTACACCGTGCAGGCAAGCCTGGCCACATCCATCCCGCCGGTGCATGCCGATCTGTATGCGGCGGAATGGCTGACCGAAACGGTCGTCGATGAAGCGGTGCGCGCGCGCTACCGCCTGACCGACGACCCTGTGCAGGTTGAAACGTGCCTGAAATCGCGCGCCGATGCGCATGCCGAGGCTGTGCGGCGCCTGGCCATGAACAAGGTGCCGCGCACCATTTATGAACTTGACGGAGAGCCTGAATTGATGATGCTGGAACTAGGGCAACCCGTACTGCTGCGTGATGCGCGCTTCGGCCTGCAGGATGGCTTGCCTGGCGTGGTGGTGCTGCTGTCGCGCTACTGGCTGACAGGCCGCGTCACCGTGGGAGTGCTGGTATGAGGCTCGTCGCGGGTGAGCGCGACAATCTCATCATGAATACCGTGCCGCGCTTCCAGCCGGCCAACGACCGCGTGCTGCTGCTGGCGGCGACGGCGCAGGCATTTAAGGTTGCGGCCACGACCATCGCAACACCGGCCAGTATCGATTTCACGGCGGGGCTGGTAAATATGCAGGGCCAGGTAGCATTTTCCGCTAGCAATGCCAGCGTGCTGACGCGCGTCGGCAATGTGGCCACGCTGACGTCTGGCGGCATGGTGGGCGACAGTGTGACGGTCACGGCCACCATTGTTGTGGATGGCCTGACCTACACCGCCAGCCAGACGGTCAGCAAGGTTTTTGACGGAGTGACTGGCAATTCCTCGCGGGTCTGCTACAGCAAGACGAGCTTGTCATCGCTGGCCAGCGCGCCGGCAACGATCAGCACGGAGGGGAGCGCGTCTTTCCCGCCGCTCAATACCTGGGGGGCGGGCACTGTGTGGGAGGGATCGCCGCAGGCGTTTGGCGCTGGCGAATCGTTGTACCGGTCGGACGGCATTTTCAATCCGGCCAGCGGCACCACGAGCTGGGCGGCGCCATACCTGAATGCATTGAAAGTAGGGCAGCTGAGTGCGATCACAGCCGATTTGGGCAGAGTCACCGCCGGCGATATGCAAGCGGTGACTATTCACGGCGGCCCAGGCTACGCTCATAGCACGCCGACCTGGCCAACGGATGGCCTGGGCGGCTTCCACCTTAGCGCCGCAGGCTTGCTGATTGGTAATTACAACACAGGTAAATATTTCCAGGCGACGCCGGACGGGAATGTTTATATGCCAGGGGTGAAGGTAGAGGGCGGTTTGGCCACCTTTTCGGGCAACATCACTACAGGATCCGGTACCGGCTTTCGCATCGAGATGGGGCCGACCGATCCCATCTATGCAATGTGGGCGGGCGCAGGCGCAAAAAACGACGTCAATGCCGTTTTCTACTTGAAGCGAGATGGCGCAGGATACTTCGGCGGGGCGTTGACGGCCGGCACGTTGAGAACTGCCGTTACCAGCCCGGAGATAAACCCGAATGCCCAACTAGTCAACGGGCCTTTTGGCTCGAATGGCGGGTTGATCACTGTGATCTGCAGCTTTGCGTGGAGCCGTACCCTCGGCTCTACGCGCGCCACGTACACGGCGGGCGCCGGAAATACCCAGGCAGTGGTCAGGCTGTACCGGGGGCTTGCAGGTGGCCCTACGGATACCTTGCTGGCAACCTCTACTTTTACAGGCCCGCCGGCGGCTATCGAAAACACGATCATTTTTGAAGAGATGTCTACGTGCAGCCTGGGCGTGTCCGGTTCTTTTACTTTTACAGACGATGCGCGCAGTAATGCTGACCATACCTACCGTGTAACGGTGGCCATGGTGGAGCAAGCCGTAACGATCGGCAGTCGTCCTGGCGCTGATCGCCCCCCGTTGAATGCAGTGATTCAGCGTTTATCCAATACCACTGCGGAATAGTATGACTAATTTACGCATCATCTACGACAACGCCGCTGACCGTGCCGTGCTCGCCGCATCAAGTCAGGCTGGTGCGCTGGGACCGGCCAACCTGCAGCGCGAGCGCAAGTCGGCGGTGCTGCGCTCGGCGGGCACGGCGCAGACCATCACCGCCACACTGCCGTTGGGCGAGATTGTCGGCGGCGTGGTGCTGCCGTTCTGCAATCTCACCTCGAACGCCACAATCCGCGTGCGCGGCTTTGCCGAGCCTGGCGACGCGGTGCCGGTGATCGATACCGGCAAGGTGCTGGCATGCGCCTATGCGCCGCTAGGCGGCTGGGACTGGGGGGCCACCGCGTTGGCCGTCAACGCCTTTTCGTTCGGCGGCGGCACCTACGCGCGCGCCTGGTTCCCGCGTCGGACGGCGCGCTACTTTGTCATCGAACTCGCCGACCCCGGCAACCCGGCCGGCTATATCGAGTGCTCGCGCTTGGTGATGGGCAACTACTGGGAGCCTGACGTCAACGCCAGCTATGGCGCCAGCGTGACGCCGGTCGACACGTCGACGCAATACCGCAAGGGGTCAGGAGAGCAAGGCGTGGAGGCGGGCAGTGCGTATCGCAAGCTGACGCTCGCGTTTGAGCACATGACGCCGCTGGACCGGGCCAGCGTCTGGCGCCTGGTGCGCGGCAGCGGCAAGCGGCGGCCAATCCTGGTGAGCCTGTTTCCAGATAATGCCGATCCCGAACTGGAGCAAGCCCACCAGCTATATGGCCGCCTCAGCGACCTGGCCGGCATTTCGACGCCGTATTTTGACACCTATGCAACATCGCTTGATATCGAGGAATTGTGATGGAAGACATTTTTTACCCAGGCATGCCCGATTGGCTCAACGCGCTCAATCAGCTGGCGAAGGGGCAGTTGCAGCCAATTCAGATCGACTGGAACGCGGCACCGGGTTCCGTCAAGGCGATCTTGAACAAGCCGGACCTGACGTTAAAGGTAGATTCCCGAAACCCAGTCCTGAGCGGCGTGATTGGCGGGGACATGTCGAACGGAGTGCACGATGCTAGGGTGTTGTTTCGGACGACAGCAGCTAACGCTGCAACAACACTGGGTGTGGTCCCGAATGGCGCCGGGCCGGCGGCTAGCATCAACTTCTATGCCGAAGATCATCCGGCAAACTGCTCTGTGGCCCAGGTGTCCATGATCGCCGGCGACTGCATGCGCCTAAGCTCGGCGATGATCGGCACCGGGACGTATTTGCCGATGAAGTTCTACACGGCGGGTTTTGAATCAATGGTAATCGGGGTGGCCGGGAATATCTCAATCGGATCGAATCGTTCGCAAGACAATGGCCCGCGTAGTTTCGATGTGCAGAACCTGTCGACAGTCGGTACTCCATCTGTCGTTCTGCGGTGGGTCACAAGCGCTGCTTCTGGCTCCGGTACGGCGGCTTTTGAAGTAACCAAGACAAAAGCGGGCGCTGTGGTGCTGGCTAATACCGAGGCAGCAAATTCGGCTACGTTGCAAATAAAAACGGTAGCATCGAATGCAGTGTTGTTTACCGGTGGTTTTCAGGTCAATTCAGCAGTGTCGAACACGATTGTTTCGCATTCCGACTCTGGCTATGCAGCGTTAGGTCTGGATGCAGCTGCCGGAACTCCCTCGTATTTGTTCAGCTACGGCGCTGGGGTGGAGCACGCGCGGGCCTGGTTCGATAATAATGCGACGTTAGGGGCGTTCAACATTTCTGTAAAGCGCGCGGGCCAGCTAAAGAATATTTTAGTTGTGCAAGGGGATTACGTCTATCCGGCTGAAGACAATACTATTGGATTAGGCAGTTTTAATAGGCGATGGACTAATGTATATGCCGCTACAGGCGCGATTCAAACGTCCGACGCCGAGCACAAGACGGCGGTTATTCCTCTGGATGAACGAGAGATTTCTGCCGCGATGGACCTGGCGAAGGAAATTGGTAAATATCAATTTCTCGACGCAGTTGCCGAAAAGGGGGAGCAGGCGCGCTATCACATTGGCATGACAGTGCAACGTGCAATCGCGGTAATGGAAGCTCATGGTCTTGACCCGCTGACTTATGGCTTTATCTGCCACGATGAATGGGGTGAAGTGGTGATCGAGCATCCTGAAATCAAAGCACCAGACATTCATCACCCGGCTGTAACGATGCACCACGCTGCATCTGATGCATGTGAAGCTTATGACGAAGTGATCGTCGAAGGATTTATGGAATCGGGGGCCGTACAGCAGGGGGCCTTTCAGGAAGTCCGACCAGCTGGGAGTATCTATAGCTTCCGGCCGGACCAATTGAATCTGTTCATCATGCGGGGGCAGGCCGCGGCACTTCTCGAAGACCGGAAAGTGATCGCGCAAATTCACGCGCAGCTGGAGACTGCACTGGAGCGCATTGATGCGCTGGAAGCCCCGACTGCGTAAATGCAGCATCGCACCACAGGCCGCCTTCGGGCGGCTTTTTTCATTTCCACCACCTGAAAGGCACTACATGGCCCTCGAAACAACCGCCGCCGGCGGCGCACTGATCAAAATTTTTGGTATCCCGGTCCTGGCCGGCGCTGCCGCAACCTCACTCGGATTCATGTTCATGTGGCCAAAAACAGCCAAGGAAGCGGGCGTGCGCTTCTTCGTCACCATTCTCTTTTCCGCCCTGATGGGCCCGGCTCTGGTCGTGGTCGTGCGTAACTGGATGCCGGGCCTGTTCGACAGCGCGCGCGCCGTCGCTGTGCTGTACGGCAGCGACCCGGCGCTGGGCTTCCTGTTCATCGCCGCGCCGCTGATGGTGGCGGCCGGCTTGCCCGCCTGGTGGGTGCTGGGCGCCACGGTACGCTGGTTCGACAAGCGCCGCGACAAGGATATCGGCGAGCTGGCGCGCGACGCGGCCGCCGTCGTCAAGGATGTGCGGGGTGGCCTGTGAACCTGAGCCCACATTTCAGCCTGGCAGAACTGGTCGCCTCGCAGGTGGCCACCCGCAAAGGTATCGACAATACGCCGGCGCCCGCAATCGTCGCCAACCTCACGCGCCTGGCCGCGCTGCTGGAGCAGGTGCGCGCGCTGGTGGGCGCGCCCATCACTATTTCCAGCGGCTACCGCTCCCCGGCGCTCAACCGGGCGGTGGGCGGCGCAGCCAGCAGCGCTCACGTGCTGGGCCTGGCCGCCGACATCAGCACCAACAAGCTGGCGCCCAAGGCGCTGGCCCTGCTGATCCGGCAGAGCGGCATTGTCTTCGATCAGCTGATCTACGAGGGCACGTGGGTGCACATTGCCCTGTCGGCTGGCGCGCCGCGGTGCCAGGTGCTGACAGCCAAGTTTGCCAGCGGCGGTGTCAGCTACGTGGCGGGCATCGTATGAGCGCCCTAGGCACGCTGGCGGGGGCCGCCGTTAGCGGAATCTGGAAGGCGGCGGCCATCGTCCTGGCCGGTGCGCTGCTGGCGGTGTCCAGTTCCACCGGCACGGGCTGGTGGCTCGCCGCTGGCGAACGGGATGCAGCGCGCGCGGCGCTGGCGCGGGAGCAGGGTGTCAGCGCTGCGCTGCGCACATCGATCGGCGAGCAAAACAGCGCCATCGATGGCATGGCCAAGGCAACCCTGGCGGCGCAGGAGCGCGGCGCTGCGGCACGGGCGGCGGCCGCTGCCAAGGGCAAGAAGTATGATGCCGCCCTGACGCAAGTCAGCGGCGCGCGCGCCGCAACGTGCGACGAGGCGATGCCGGCCGTCAGGCTGCTGCTGGAGGGCGTGCGATGAAATGGATGCTTATATTGCTGCTGGCCGGCTGCGGCAGCGCGCCGCTGGCGCCGCAGCGCGTCGAAGTTCCCACCTCTACACCATGTGTAAAGGTGGTGCCGCAGCGCCCGGCCTACGATTTTGACCAGCTGGCACCATCGGCAACGGATGGTGAGATCGTCTTGGCGCTGGCGAGAGATTGGCCGCGCGGTCGGAAGTACGAGGACGAACTGGGAGCAATTATTGCGGGCTGTCGCTGAATGGTAAAAACTGCCTGATTTTTTCATCGTGGCGTTTTTTTAGAAAAGCAATATGATCCCATCCATGCGGGGGAGATTCTGGCCTACCTAAATTATATTCGCTTCGAATTTTTGAAGCTAATTGGGCGGCTCGATAACCACATAGCCCAGCCTGAGCGCTCGGTTCGTTTGTGCCCTCATTGGCCAAGTCAAGGTCGATGGCAAATGAAATTGCGCCATTTGCATCTCGTAATTCGTTTTCAAAAGAAAGTACTTTATTCACAATATGCAGTGGGAATAATTGCCACTCAACTTCTGGAAGTGTTAGCAATGGCATGGCATTGAAGGGCGCGCCGGCAGTTCCTTGTGATGCGTCATAATTGGATTGGTTATTAATGGAGTCGGCGCATTCGATTGAAAAGCGCTCAAGAGCTAAGCATAGACGCAAACCTTGATATTTTACTTTCTCTCTCTTGCTTCCTCGCTCCTTGTATGCTATGGCTAGTTGATTCAAAATAAATGTTATTATTGCTGCACTAGTCGAAAATGATAATATTTGTATTAAATTCATATGAATGTACGTAAATAATTTATCGGCAATATTTAGAAGGCAGCGAAGTTTTATTGAAATTCAACTTCATGGTTCATGAAATAATTTCCATTGTTATCATTATTGTTTCATATTATTCTCCACTAATTTGTGTTTTTAATTTGTTTCTTTTGTAAATAAACTCATATGATTTATTATTCCAGTATTTTGAATTTTCGTTAATTAGATTTATTCCGTCGTTGAAATTGTTTTCGCATATTTGTCGCAAGGTATTGTTCAAGTATGGAGCGCCTTTTTTTTTCAATATGCATGCTGAATAGCATGCATTGGGTTTCTGGTTTGCTATCCTTTATTACGGATGATTTCAAGATTTCATTTATACTATGTTTTTTTTGCGACTCCATTTCGATAAGCATTTCCAAATCATCAATGGTTATGTAGTAAATATTATTTAGCGGTATTGGGATATGTCCGAATTTTTTAATTAATGTATCTGAAAGTTCGGGGTATATTAATTCTTGGATTGTCGTTCCTGATGAAATATAATGATCTTGATGTACGACAACTAATAGAAAATTCTCACCGGTGTCCAATGTCTTATTTTGCGTAAGGGTATGGCAACATTCCTGCCCTTGAAATATCGCCTTGATGTAGCTTGCCTCTAGGCTTCTTTTTAAAACATCAGGATCGTGTGATGTGGTTACCAAACTATTTGGTTCAATCGCTTTTGAGTCTAAGTAAATATTGACGTCCCCGATAATTATGAAGTCTACGATTTTAGATTTTTTTCCAAGTTTCTTGTATATTTCACTAATATCTGCTTCATTTAAGTGAGTGATTCCATGATTTTTAAATAACTCATCAATGTAATTCTCCATGGTTTTTCCAAAGTTATTTTTGAAATGAATGTCTCCTGCCTTTAGTGTCCTTGAAACGAAATCTGATGCGGATCTGAGGAATAAATCTTTTTCGATGAATGAAATAGAGTCCTCGTTGATTAGAAGTGGCTTGTTGATAAGCGGCGTATCAGCAAAGTATTCCCAGATTGGATTTTCATCTAATTCAAAATTCTTCAGGTAGCTTGATATGTTTCCCGGCTTCAATGATAGTAGCTTAATTGTTGCGGCTATCTCTTCTATACTTATTTTTGGTGATAGTTGAGTTACCAAATTGCTAAAATTTATATATTCTATTTTTTTAGCCAAGGGTATAGCGCATGCGGAAATATAGAACGCTATCGAGTAAAAACTACTAAGTGAAATCCCAGTAATTTTTTTAAAACTTACATTGTAAGGTGAGTCATCTTTTCCTTCGAACCAATATTTTTGTCGACTTAATGTTATTAGGTAATGTTGATAATTTTTTTGTGGTATTGTTTGCTGCATTAACATTACTCTTAGTTTTAAACCAAAATTTCCATTAGGGTTTAAATTTGCGGCAAGATTCTGCACCTTGAAAATTTTGTTGATGATTTTCGAGAACTCTTTCGCGGAAATTTTTATTTTATTATGGCCTTTTGAAAGCATGCTCCATTTTATTAATAGGTAGATTATGTGTGGCATCGCCCTTGCACGTTCTTCATATCCAATCCCTATGCTCGAAAGATACCCTAATGATTCATTTAGGATTGAGTGTTTTGAATAATTTCCAATTTCTGAGATTATTTTTTTTATGGATTCATTGTAGGTCATATGTAGAATTTTAGTGATGGCGTGATATTTGGTAATTTTTTTGAGTAAAGTATAATTTGGCTTATTGTATTTCGTTAAAATATTTGTGGAATATTTAAACTGATATCACGATTGTGAAAATTTGCTATTCAAGATATTATCATTGAATGTGTGCTGACTACACCCCCAGCGGTAAAGAACAGATCGAAGACCGCTTCGGTGTTCGATCGTCTCAACTCGATCTCCCGCCTGAAGCATGGCCCGGCTACATGGCGCCCATCCTGCGCGGCTCGCACGAGGCGCCCGGCGAGATGGAAGTCGCCCCGGCTATGTTCGGCATGGTGCCCCACTGGGCTGACCATAAGCTGGCCCGCCAGACCTACAACGCTCGCACCGAGACAGTGGCCAGCAAGCCATCCTTCCGCAGCGCCTGGAAGCGTAAGCAGTTCTGCATCATCCCGGCGGCCAACTTCTTCGAGCCCAACTACGAAACAGGCACGCCCGTGCGCTGGCGCATCGAACGCGCCGACGGTGGCCCGGTGGCCATTGCCGGCATCTGGGAATATCGGCCGGCCGACCAGCTGCTCTCGTTTTCAATGCTGACGATCAATGCCGACGGGCATCCGCTGATGAAGCGCTTTCACAAGCCGGACGACGAAAAACGCATGGTGATGATCCTGGACCCGGACCAATATCAGGGCTGGCTGAACGGCTCGCTGGTGTCCGAAGAGGATGTTTATCGGCAGTATCCCGCGGAGCTGCTTGTCGCGCAGCCCGACCCGTTGCCACCTCGGACAAGAGCGAAACCGGCCGCGAAGGCTGACTCGGCGCCGCCAGACTCACTTTTCTAGAAACAATTTTATACTTCCTGTTTCTTGCTTCGGTCGATATACTGTATAAAAACACAGTATATTGGCCAGCCATGAATGCAACATTATTAATACTTCAACCTAGCCAGCCCGGTGTGTCGCAGTCGCCACTGCCGCTAGCACAGTACCCAATTGCCAGTGCGCGGCCGGAGATTTCGCACCGTATATCCGCGGGGTTCCCGTCGCCGGCCGCCGACTACACAGAGGACGGCCTGGACCTGAATGCGCTGCTGGTGCAGCACAAGGCAGCCTCATTTTTCTTTACGGTCGAGGGCGACTCGATGCGCGACGCCGGCATACTGGATGGCGACAAGGTGGTGGTAGACCGCTCCGTCGCGCCTTTGCACGGTCACATTGTCATTGCCGTCATCGATGCCGAATACACCCTCAAGCGCCTTTATTGTCAGCGGGGTAGGGTAGAGCTGCGTCCTGACAACCCTGCATACAAGTCGATTTGCCTGGCCGAAGGTAGCGAGTTGCAGATATGGGGTGTGGTGACGGGCGTCGTGCGAAAGCTGCGGGTGTGAAATGGGCGACCCGACCAAGCAGATTTTTGCGCTTGTCGACGTGAACAACATGTACGTCAGCTGCGAGCGCGCCTTCAATCCCCGCTTGCGCGATCGCCCGGTGGTGGTGCTGTCCAATAACGATGGCTGCGCCGTGGCCAGGTCGAACGAGGTGAAGGCCCTGGGCGTGCCGATGGGAGCGCCGTGGTTCCAGATGCGCGACCTGGTGCGCCAGCACGGCATCGTAGGCCTTTCCTCCAATTACACCTTGTACGCGGACATGAGCAATCGCATCATGACCATCCTTCGGACCTACAGCCCCAATGTCGAGGTCTACTCGATCGATGAATCGTTTCTCAGCCTGAACGGCCTGGGCGGCCTTTGGGATTCGCCGACAGCCATGGGGCAGGATATCCGCGCGAAGGTGGCGCAGTGGACCAGCTTGCCCGTATGCGTCGGTGTGGGGCCGTCGAAGACCTTGGCCAAGCTGGCCAACCACGTGGCAAAGAAATTTCCTCTATTTAACAGCGTTGCCGACTTCACGACCATGTCGGATGCCCGGACCGCCTGGTTACTGCAGCGCATCGACGTTGGCGAGGTATGGGGAGTCGGCAGGCGCATTGGTGCCAAGCTGCGGGCCATGGGCATCAGCACGGTGCAGGATTTGAAGGATGCGCCGCCCAGCACCATGCGGGCCCACTTCGGCGTCGTGCTCGAGCGCACGTGTAATGAGCTGCGCGGAATTTCCTGCCTGGAGCTGGAAGAGGTGGCACCGCCGCGCAAGGAAATTGTGTCGTCGCGTTCCTTCGGCACAATGGTCATGACGTGCGCCGAGCTGGGCGAATCGATATCCACCTATGCCGCGCGCGCCGGCGAGAAGCTGCGTGGCCAGCGCTCCCTGTGCGGTGCCGTGCATGTTTTCGTGCAAACGAACCGGTTCCGTGAAAAGGACGAGCAATACAGCAATGGCATTACCATCCCGCTGGTTGAGCCCAGCGCGGACAACCGCGCGCTGGCCGGAGCGGCGCTGCACGGCCTGGGCATGATCTTTCGCGAGGGCTTCAAATACAAGAAGGCCGGGATCATGCTGATGGACCTGCGGCCGGACACCCAACGCCAGGGTGTCCTGTTTGATGCGGACCCCGATCGTGCGCGTTCAGTGCGCGCCATGGAGGCGCTGGATGCCCTGAATGAACGGTTCGGCCGGGATACTGTGCACCTCGGTTCGGCCGGCCTGGTCAGGCGCTGGACAATGTTGTCGGAAAACCGCACGCCGCGGTATACGACGAACTGGATGGAGCTGCCGAAGGTGATGGCGCATTAGCGTCTACGGTTCTGGATTCAGTAATATTCAATTGAAAATTTGGCAAAGGTGTAGGGATATGGGCAAGCATCGAAGACCTCTAAGTAGTGCAGAGTTGACGGAAATTCGTATAAGAAGCGACTCGCCAGATATACGTGCGCTGCTTTGGGAAATTCACCGCATGAGACAGATCGCAGGAAGGGCAGACCAGCTAGATCGCAGTCTTGGGCCGCGAGTCGGCGCCTTGGGCCTTATCCGGGCGGAGCTGCGCGTACTGCTCGATAACGAGCCGTGCATTGTGGAAATGCCGCGTATTGACCTAAGCTCAAGGTAGTAGCGTTAGCGAACCCGTTTCTCGCACATTGAGCCTGATGAGGCCCAGCCGGCCACGCGCTGCTGCTGGTCGACCAGCACAACGAGTTGGCAGCCGACGGCCGCGCTGCCATAGTTCAGCTGCAGGTAATCGCCCTGGTACTGGTAGGTGGCAGGCGTGCCGTAGCGGGCGGCGAGGGCGAAGCTGTCCAGTCCGATCAAGTCGCCTCCATGGCGCTCGTTAATGCCGCCAGCAGCGCAGCTGAGTAGGCCAGGTAAAATGAGGATGCCCAGCGCAGGCTTCATTGCAATTTTCCATTTTGACGTTATGCTTGTGGGTGACGCGCTCCATCGTTGAGTATGTTGTGGCCCGCGCCGTTGATCTTGCGCAGGCTCATAGAAGTGGCCACGTCGGTCAGCAGAGCGGTTAAATATCCGGGCGAAATTTGGGCGAAAACGCAGACTTTTCCAGACTTTTCCAGACATTTTAAGGAAAGCGAAAACGGCATTCGTACTATGTCTACAGCGGTTTGCGAATGTTTAAGACAGGAATCACGAATTTCTGTATAATCTGCTTTTGCGCCAATAGGAAATGCTATGCGTCTACTTCAAAAAGCACTCACATTCGATGACGTGCTGCTCGTCCCAGCCTACTCCAACGTTCTGCCCGCCGATACGTCCCTCAAAACTCGCCTGACCCGCAACATCACCCTGAATATTCCCTTGCTGTCCGCAGCCATGGACACGGTGACGGAAGCCCGCCTCGCGATCGCGATGGCCCAGGAAGGCGGCATCGGCATCATTCACAAGAATTTGAATCCGAAAGACCAGGCACGTGAAGTGGCCCGCGTGAAGCGTTTCGAAGCCGGCGTGCTGCGCGACCCGATTACCATTCCGCCGGATATGAAAATCCGCGACGTGATCGCCCTGACGGAACAATATGGCATCAGCGGTTTCCCTGTTGTCAAAGGCAAGGAAGTCGTCGGCATCATCACCAACCGCGACTTGCGTTTTGAACAGGAACTCGACGCGGAAGCCTCCGCCAAGATGACCCCGCGCGAAAAACTCGTGGTCGTCAACGAAGACGCCGATACGGCCGAAGCCAAGCGCCTGATGAACAAGCACCGCCTCGAGCGCGTGCTGGTCGTCAACGACGCGTTCGAACTGCGCGGCCTGATCACCGTCAAGGATATCCAGAAGTCGACTTCGCACCCGTTCGCGTCGAAAGACAGCCAGGGCAAGCTGCTGGTCGGCGCTGCCGTCGGCGTTGGCGCCAAGGATGAAGAGCGCATCGACCTGCTGGTCGCCGCCGGCGTTGACGTGCTGGTGGTCGATACGGCCCACGGCCACTCGCAAGGCATCCTCGACCGCGTGAAGTGGATCAAGACCAAGTACCCGCAAGTGGAAGTTATCGGCGGCAATATCGCCACGGCCGCCGCCGCCAAGGCACTGGTCGAATACGGCGCTGACGCCGTCAAGGTCGGCATCGGTCCTGGCTCGATCTGCACCACGCGTATCGTCGCTGGCGTGGGCGTGCCGCAAATCACGGCCATTTCGAACGTGGCTGAAGCACTGGAAGGCACGGGCGTGCCGTGTATCGCCGACGGCGGTATCCGCTTCTCGGGCGATATTTCCAAGGCGCTGGCCGCTGGCGCCTCGACCGTCATGATGGGTTCCATGTTTGCCGGTACGGAAGAAGCACCTGGCGAAGTGATCCTGTACCAGGGCCGCAGCTACAAGTCCTACCGCGGCATGGGTTCGCTGGGCGCGATGTCCGATGGTTCGGCTGACCGCTATTTCCAGGACGCCACCATGAAGGCCGATAAGTTCGTGCCTGAAGGTATCGAAGGCCGCGTTGCCTACAAGGGCAGCGTGCTGGCGATCATCTTCCAGCTGGTGGGCGGCGTGCGCCAATCGATGGGCTATTGCGGTTGCGCCACCATCGACGAACTGCGCGAGAAAGCGGAATTCGTGGAAATCACCTCGGCCGGCATGCGCGAATCGCATGTCCATGATGTGCAGATCACGAAAGAAGCGCCAAATTATCGCTCCGAGTAAGCGGTAACGAAAGTCCAGACCGGCGCCCAGTGCGCCGGTTTTGCAATTGACCTTGAATAAAGCTCCGACCATGCATTCTAAAATCCTCATTCTCGATTTCGGTTCCCAAGTCACCCAGTTGATCGCCCGCCGCGTGCGCGATTCCGGCGTGTTTTCCGAAGTCTTCCCGTATGACGTCAGCGACGAATTCGTGCGCAACTATGGCGCCGCCGGCGTGATTCTGTCGGGCAGCCACAATTCCACCCTGGACGGCGACTCGCCGCGCGCGCCGCAAGCCGTGTTCGAACTGGGCGTGCCTGTGCTGGGCATCTGCTACGGCATGCAAACCATGGCGGCCCAGCTGGGCGGCCAAGTTGAAAACGGCCTGGTGCGTGAATTCGGCTACGCCGAAGTGCGCGCCCGCAGCCATACCAAGCTGCTCAATGGTATTGCCGATTTCGTCACCGACGAAGGCCACGGCATGCTGAAAGTGTGGATGAGCCACGGCGACAAGGTATTGGAAATGCCGCCAGGCTTCAAGCTGATGGGCAACACCCCGAGCTGCCCGATCGCCGCCATGGCCGACGAAGAGCGCCAGTTCTACGGCGTGCAGTTCCACCCGGAAGTGACGCACACGGTGCAGGGCAAGGCCATCATCGGCCGTTTCGTGCATGAAATCTGCGGCTGCAAATCGGACTGGAACATGCCTGACTACATCAGCGAAGCGGTGGAAAAGATCCGCGCGCAAGTGGGCACGGATGAAGTCATCCTGGGTCTGTCCGGCGGCGTCGATTCGTCCGTCGCGGCAGCACTGATCCACCGCGCCATCGGCGACCAGCTGACCTGCGTCTTCGTCGACCATGGCCTGCTGCGCCTGGACGAAGGCAAGATGGTGATGGACATGTTCGCCAAGAACCTGGGCGTGAAAGTCATCCGCATCGACGCGGAAGACCAGTTCATGGGCCACCTGGCCGGCGTTGCCGACCCTGAGCAGAAGCGCAAGATCATCGGCCGCGAATTCGTCGAAGTGTTCCAGGTCGAGTCGGGCAAGCTGGTGAATGCCAAATGGCTGGCGCAAGGCACGATTTACCCGGACGTGATCGAATCGGCCGGCAAGGGCAAGAAAGGCCAGACCATCAAGAGCCACCACAACGTGGGCGGCTTGCCGGACACCATGAAGCTCAAACTGCTCGAACCCCTGCGCGAACTGTTCAAGGACGAAGTGCGCAAGCTGGGCGTGGCCCTGGGCTTGCCGCATGACATGGTTTACCGTCACCCGTTCCCAGGCCCTGGCCTGGGTGTGCGCATTCTCGGCGAAGTCAAGAAAGAATTCGCCGACCTGCTGCGCCGTGCCGACGCCATCTTCATCGAAGAGCTGCGCAACACGCCGTATGAGCCGGTCGTGGTGCCAGGCTTCGACCAGGATAGCGTGCCGACCAATTGGTACGAAGCGACGAGCCAGGCGTTCGCCGTCTTCCTGCCAGTCAAGTCGGTCGGCGTGATGGGCGATGGCCGTACCTACGAATACGTGGTGGCCCTGCGCGCCGTGCAAACGCAGGACTTCATGACGGCCCACTGGGCACACCTGCCGCACAGCTTGCTTGGCAAGGTCTCCAACCGCATCATCAACGAAGTGCGCGGCATCAACCGTGTCGTCTACGATATTTCGGGCAAGCCGCCGGCGACCATTGAGTGGGAATAATTACCCGTCCGGCACCGTAAGGTAACGCCGGGTCATTGAAACAGCTAAGCCCCTGATTTTTCAGGGGCTTTTTTTATTTTGTTTGGCAAACGCAAGCAATCCACGGCAGAGCCAAGCGCGGCTTTTTGTGGGTATGTTTGTAGGTACTCAAATTGCCGTGAGGAATATTTAACATTTGGTTCTTACTGTCCATTTCCACGGCGAGGGTATCAATGAGGGTATTTTTTGTGCTAAGTAATTGATTTTAAAGTTAATTTTAGGTTCCTGGAAACCTCGGCGGGGTGAGGGTATCTGGACCTCGTCAATGGCGGCCGATGTAACTTTTTTTTCGGCTAAGTGATTGATTGTTTGAAATGAATCCGGTGCCAGTACAGACTGAGTATGAATGGGAGGTGCCCATGCTGACCGATACGAAATTGAAGAACCTGAAACCAGCAGAGAAAGCCTACAAGGTGCCGGATCGTGATGGTATGTATGCAACGGTCCTTCCCAGTGGCACGATCTCGTTTCGCTATAACTACCGCGTCAATGGCCGATACGAAACCTTGGTTCTTGGACGATACGGGGCGGGTGGCTTGAGTTTGCAAGAGGCGAGGGAGCGCCTGCAGGAAGCGAAGAAAGCGCAATCGGCAGGCAAGTCCCCGTCGCGGCTCAAAGCCCAATCGCGCAATCAGCTGGCCGATGGGGAGCCTTTCAGCGTGTGGGCCGAACGTTGGTTAGTAAAGTACAAAATGGCGGAGTCGACGCGGGATATGCGGCGCTCGGTGTACGAACGCGATCTGAAACGCCCATTTGGCAGTCTCCTGCTGCATGAGATTACGCACAACGAGTTGCGTTCCGTATGCGATGCCATCCTCGCACGTGGCGCCCCTGCGACGGCCGTGCATGCGCGCGATATCGTCAAACTGGTCTTCAAGTATGCGGAACAACGCGGACAACAGATAATCAACCCGGCGGATCTGGTGGCTCCCTCATCCATTGCCGTATTTGAGCCGCGCGACCGCGCCTTGGGTGCCGAAGAGATCGCGCTGTTCTACGAATATATCGAATACGTGCAGTGCGCGCCGACCTTGCGCCTGGCTTGCAAATTACTGTTGCTTACCATGGTGCGTAAGTCCGAACTGACGGACGCAACATGGACCGAGGTCAATTTTACCGATGCTCTGTGGACCATTCCGGCCAGGCGGATGAAGCGTCGCAATCCCCATAACGTCTATCTGTCACGCCAGGCGCTCGATATGTTCGTCGCGCTACGTACCTGCGCGGGTACGTCCCCTTACATTTTGCCGTCGCGCTATGACCCGGATGTGCCGATGAATGGCGCTTCGCTTAATCGTATTCTGGTGTCTGTCTGCGCTATAGCGCGAGACTGCGGGAAGCCGCTGGCCGACTTCTCGCCGCATGATTTGCGGCGAACGGCATCGACCCAGCTGCATGAAGCCGGCTACAACACCGATTGGATCGAAAAATGTCTCGCACACGAGCAGAAGGGGGTGAGAGCTGTGTACAACAAGGCTGAATACTCAGTCCAGCGCCGGACCATGCTGCAGGAGTGGGCAGACATGATCGACGCCTGGACAAAGCCGAGAGATTAAGGTGTTACTTGGAAGGGCGGCGTGGTACTGGGTGTGCCTGCGGCACGCCGGGCAGACGGGCGGCCGTCTGCTGTTCGGCGATCCATGCGTCCACCTCTTTGAGGTCCCAGGCAACCAGGCGCGAGGTAATGGTAAAGCGCCGGGGAAATTGCCCTCTTTTTTCAAGGTTCAGGATGGTGCGCTCGCATAGCGGCACTTTTTGCAGCAACTGGCGGCGTTTGATGAGAACCCGGCCCGGTACCTTGAGTTCACTCTCGGTCAGGACACGTGCCACGCGAAGTGGGCGGCCGACTTGCGGTGTGGAGCGACGCCGGCGTATGAGACCGCCGACATATGCCCGCTGGCCAGCGATAGGGAGCATCGAGGTGGGAAAGGGCGATTGGTTCGAAGGGGGGGGTGTATTTCATGATGACTTGTCTCCATGAGCGATGAAAGATGAAAGATGAAAGATGATTCTGCGCCATGGTGTCTGTGCTGATCATGGACATCAAGTTGAAAACCGGCTTAGTCAGCTGGCAATTCAAGGCATTTAGTGGTTGGCGCGATACCTATGTCAGGGACGCGTGGTGGATGGACGATCACGCTGTGAGAAACGGTTGCCATGGCCATCGGCATAGCCTTCGGGATGTCTTCTCCGCTCCGGACCCTTGTGAGGTGTCCCTGTGCGTCGAACACTGGTTACCGCGCTACTGCGATGCTGCTGGCAGCGTAGGCCGGAACAACAGAGGTGGGCAGTGCGCTGGACGGCTTTTAGCGTTGGCACGAACATCTCTTCGAAAAGGTGGAGCGTGCCGGCGCAGGAACGCCATTCAATACAGAGCGGCGCATGTGTGGCAATGATGTCCAGCGCGATGCTATGGCTGAGTCCGTAAAATTCCCGCTCTTCATCTGTTAAAACCCCACATGCCAGCACCACCTTGTCGTGAGCATGGCACCATTCGATTAGGCGCCGGACATCCTGCGGGACGAACCTGGATACCTGCTCGATCACTATTGTTTCTATGCCGCTTGGTAGTTGCGGCATATCCAGAGGCGACATGCCGTCGCCCCCTGGTTCCACTCGATAGGACGGACCAAACGCGGTTTGCATCGCCGCTAAGCACCATGCCGGTGCTACTGGCGCTTCACTGCGGAGTAACATTGTGAGGCACATGGCATCCTCCGTGCCAGCTGGTTGATGTAATAGTCTTCCTATCCGGGATGCCGGTAGGAAGGCTTGTAAGGCTCGTCAGGGGCTTGTCGGCACTTCGTCGCCAAACGGAGTGGCTGGAGTGCTTAAAACGCGCCCAGGGACCGGATTTGGCTCTGGGTGGTCTGGTGATTGATGCGCTCCATTGAAGGCGGACGAGCCAGCTGAGCCATCGCCCGGGGAGGGCGGAGTGCTCGGTGCGGTGGGTTTGCGCTCGGATACGGGCAGGGCATTGATGCGTTTGAGTAGACCGAGGGACAGCGCGCGCGTGGTGGCGGTCACTGCCCGTACGGTTTTCTTGATCTGCGATTTTTCGTTGATCAGTTCGCTTGTCGAGATCGCCTCATCAATGCACAAGGTTTCGAGCATGGGCATGAGCTGGTCGACTTTGCTGATCAATTCCAGTAAGCGCCTGCCGAACATGGAAAACACTTTCGCTTCGATGGCAAGTGGTTCGATGTCATAGCTAGCCAAGTCGGTGATGCCGTGTTGATGGCACAGTTTTTCGAAAGCGACGATACGCTGGTTCGCCAGGGCGATGCGCGCGTCGAGCATGGTGCGCAATTCCTGTTCCACTTTATCGACATCCTCGGCTGGTAATTTCATCCTGGCAAAGACGGAAATAAAATGGAAATTCGCTTGTGATACATAGAAGCAACGCAGGTACAAGCGCTTGCCTTCAGGGCTGGCGAGCGTGATATTGACCTTGCGGCTCGCTGATTCGACGCGTGTCAGATCGGCGACGGCCTCCTTGGCCAGCAACTTCCTGTTGGTTTCGCCTTGATCTCGCGTGACGATCAAATGGGTGGGAGCTGGGTGGTTCATGGTGATGTCCTCAATAATGCCCATGGGGCTACATGACATGGTGTACTCGCCATTCCGGTGATTCAAGAGGAATGCACGGAGCTTTGGAAGCGTATTTGCGAGTACTACGCACGTCAGCTAAGGAATGTCGAAAAACGTTTTGATAGGTAAGCAACCGCGTGTTTCTACATCCGCCGATGTGCCGGTAGCATTTTTCGTCGAACCTAAGTTGACACGCAGGTGAGGGCAGCCTAAAGTCAGTCAATGTTTGCAGTAGCTAGCCCTGCATCGTCCGGCAAGCCTTATCAATTGCGCCCATCGCGCTGCTGTACCGATTGGACAGTCACCTGTTACCAGGTGCGACGTCCGTGTTCCTGAATGCCGAGAGTTTTTTGACGCGCCACGCGCACCGCGCAGTTACGTCAAAGCACTTTGCATGCGTTTTCAGGACGGTAGCTGGCATCCCCGCCGAAACGGCATCAGCCGACAGTATCAAGCCAGTCAATTGAAGTTCCGGTGCGTCGCAGCAACCGGATGATTTATTTCCCCCTTTGGGACGATGCGTCCCGCGAGGGAGTCGCCTCGTCTCTCTTTCTTGTGCGAGGCAATCATGAGCAGATCTCAGATCAACCATTGTCGCGTCCTTCAGGGTAGGACCACACCTTCCCAGCCGGACGTGTTACGGGCACCTGTGAGCAAGGTATCGGCGTGCGAAAGCCACGACGATGTGATTGAATTTTCAGAAGAGGAGTTGGTGGCATTGCACTGGTTGTTGACGCCGACCGAAAACTGACCCACCTATAGGCCTTCTGCCGACTTAAAATTGACCCAGGTGTTCTACTACTCCCGCCTAATTTTTGGGCAGGAGATAAAAAGGTGATCACCATGGAAATGTTAGGCAAAGTTCGACGGATGTATTTGCGCGATAAGCTATCGCTTCACGAGATTTCGAGGCGCACGGGGTTGTCCCGCAACACGCTGCGCAAGTGGGTCAGAGTCCCCGAAGAGAGTGTGGCGCCGCCGCTCTATCAACGAGAGCAGAAGCCGACCAGATTGAGTCCCTATCACGCCGTGCTGGAGCAAGCCCTCAAGGCCGACGCGCACCGCATCAAACAGAACCGGCGCAGCGCCAAGGCCTTGTTTGCGCAAATCACGACCAGCGGTTACGCGGGCAGCTATAGCCGCGTCACCGATTTCATCCGCGACTGGCGCGCCACCGGGGGTAAGGCGCCGCATGCATTCGTGCCGCTGTCCTTCGAGCTGGGCGAGGCATTCCAGTTCGACTGGAGCGAGGAAGGCCTGGTTATCGGCGGCAACTACCGGCGCATTCAGGTGTCGCACCTCAAGCTATGCGCCAGCCGGGCATTCTGGCTCGCCGCTTACCCGAGCCAGGGCCATGAGATGCTGTTCGACGCGCACACCCGCTCCTTCGCGGCGCTGGGCGGGGTCAGCCGGCGCGGAATCTACGACAACATGAAGACGGCGGTCGACAAGGTCAACAAGGGCAAGGGACGCATCGTCAATGCGCGCTTTGCCTCGATGTGTTCGCACTACCTGTTCGACGCTGACTTCTGCAATCGCGCTTCGGGTTGGGAAAAAGGCGTGGTCGAGAAGAACGTACAGGACAGCCGCCGCCGGATCTGGCTCGATGCGCAGAGTCGCCAATTCTGCTCGTTTGCGGAACTCAATGCCTGGCTGGGCGAGCGCTGCAAGGCGCTATGGAGTGAATTGCGTCACCCGGAATATCCAACCTTGAGCGTAGCCGATATGCTCGAACAGGAGCAAGCGCAGATGATGCCCATGCCCACTCCGTTCGACGGCTATGTTGAGAAGCCGGCGCGCGTGTCGAGCACCTGCCTGGTCACCGTGCACCGCAATCGCTATTCGGTGCCTTGCGAACTGGCCGGGCAGATGGTCAGCGTGCGCCTGTATCCAGCGCGTGTGAGCATCGTCGCCGGCGATGCCATCATCGCCAGCCATGAGCGGCTGGCCGACCGAGGCTGTGTGCGCTACGACTGGCAGCACTACATCCCGCTGGTCGAACGCAAGCCAGGAGCGCTGCGCAACGGTGCGCCGTTCGCCGACCTGCCGGCGCCACTGATGCAACTCAAGCATGGCCTGATGCGGCATGCAGGCGGCGATCGCCTGATGGCACAGGTGCTGGCTGCCGTACCCACGGCAGGCTTGCCAGCGGTGCTGGTGGCGGTGGAGCTGGTGATCGAGTCCGGCGTATTCAGCGTTGAGCATGTCGAGAACGTGCTGGCGCGGCTCAACGCAACACCGCCGCCGGCGAGCGTAGAAACAAGTCTGCAACTGAAGGAGTCGCCGGTGGCCAATACCAGCCGTTACGACAGCCTGCGCGCCATCGACGACAAAGCGGCGAACAGCGCGCAGGAGGTCGACCATGCATGACGTCGCGAAGGAATTGAAGGACCTGCGCCTGCATGGCATGGTCAGCGCCTGGACGGACTTGCTGGCGCAAGGCGAGGACTCGTTGGCGTCTTCCAAGTGGCTCATCGAACATCTGCTGCGCGCCGAGTTTACGGAGCGTGCCATGCGTTCGGTCAGCCATCAAATGACGGCGGCGAAGTTCCCTGTCCACCGGGATCTGGCCGGCTTCGACTTCGATTCGTCGAAAGTCGATCAGGCACTGGTGCGGCAGCTGGCCACGCTGACATTTACCGATACGGCGCAGAACGCCGTGCTGATTGGCGGACCCGGAACCGGCAAAACCCACCTTGCCACTGCCATCGCGGTATCGGGCATCGCTTCGAAGGGTAAGCGGGTCCGGTTCTACTCGACAGTCGACCTGGTCAACTTGCTGGAGCGGGAAAAGCGTGAAGGCAAGGCGGGACGTATCGCTTTGTCTCTGATGCGCATGGACCTCGTGATCCTCGACGAGCTCGGCTATCTTCCGTTCAGTCAAGCCGGTGGCGCCTTGCTGTTCCACCTGCTGTCGAAGCTCTACGAGCACACCAGCGTCATCATCACAACCAACCTTAGCTTCGCCGAATGGTCGAGCGTGTTCGGCGATGCAAAGATGACCACGGCGCTGCTGGACCGACTGACTCACCACTGTCATATCGTCGAAACAGGGAACGAATCTTTCCGTTTCCAGCAAAGCAGCATCGATGCCAAAGGGCGCATCAAGGCCAGGGAGCAAAGGTGCAAGGGTGGGAAAGGAGCATCCCCGGAGGAGCCGTTCTGAAAATTGCGCTGCAGTTGATGTGATTAATAGTATAAATCGTTTATATAAATAACTGCGGCGCAGTAAATGGAGGGCAATTCGCTATGGGCTTCGCCCCGTGCGAATTGCCCTTTGCTATTTCGTACGCTTATCCACAACCGCTGTTTCAAAACTCGGCGACTGTCCTGCTGACCAGCCCTTAAGATGGTCTATAAACCACCGTCCTGCAGGCCCTGGAGGAGCAGCTGCTTGATGGACAGCGGACATTGCCAATGGATAGCCGGAACGTGGCATGTCGTCTACTTCCAACACGATCAATGCCCCGATATCTATGTCATGCTCTACTAAGTGAAGCGGCATGCTGCCCCATCCCACGGAGTCCCTCAGAAAAGCGTATTTGGTTGAAAGGTCCGCCAATCTCCACGTGGACGGCGACATCACACCATAGTCTCGCCCCGCCGATAGCTCTGACCTGTCCGTCAATACTAATTGCACGTACTTTGCAAGCTCGGACTTAGGAATTCGTCCACTGAACTGTGCGAGAGGATGCTCTTTCGAGGCGACGACTACTAGAGGTATTTCCCCCAATCGTTCACTGACAAGTGAGGGGAATACGCCAGGAAGTGCGCCCAAAATACCGAGACTGCAGCGTCCGTCCAGGATAGGCTGATAGCCGGCTCCAAGTCCTTCTACAAAAAGCCGCAGCGGCGTGAATGGAAACTTTTCCGCAAATGCTTTCACGGTCGCACTGACGGCATAGGTCGGAAAGAAGACGTCCACAACAACAGAGAGCTCAGCTTCAAGCCCAGCCGCCATCAATTTAGCCCTGGCCTTTAGCGTATTCACTCCCGAAACGATGTGGCGAGCATCGGCCAATAACAGAACGCCTTCGGCGGTTAGTTTCGGGAACCGACCAGTGCGGTCGAACAGCACCACCCCGATTTGCGCTTCCAGAGCGCTGACCCAGCCGCTAACCGCAGACTGGACCCGGTTTAGCTTCCTGGCTGCAGCCGAAAAACTGCCTTCATCCACAGCAGCGATAAAGGTTCTAAGTTGGTCCAACGACACACCGTCCAGCATAGCCACTCCCAATCCATCCCAAAAATAGATGGTTCACATCTCAATATATCATCTTTTCTAATCTCCCAATGCCGCGCATCATGAGTCTCATTGCAAACCCCGTTCCCTATCATTTTCTAAAGGAGATTTTCATGCGTACTACTCTTATCGCTGCCGCTCTGGCCAGCTCGGCTCTACTCAGCACCGCTCATGCCGAGGTGGCGACCTACACCATTGACCCAACACATACCTTCGTGACTTTCGAAGTACCGCACTTTGGGACATCGACGAATCGAGGTCGTTTCGACAAGAAGCAGGGGACCATCGTCCTCGACAAGGCAGCAAAAACGGGCAAGGTCGAGTTGACACTCGAGACCGCATCCATCAACACCGGCACGGTGCCATTCGATAAGCATCTGCAAAGCGACAACTTCTTCGATTCCGCCAAGTTCCCTGAGGCGAAGTTCGTTGCAAACAATTTCAGCTTCTCAGGCGATAAAGTCAGCGAAGTCGTCGGGCAACTTACCCTCTTGGGAAAAACGCGTCCGGTGATGCTGAAGTCGAGCAACTTCAACTGCTACATAAACCCCATGCTCAAGCGCGAAGTGTGCGGTGGCGATTTCGAAACCACTATCCAGCGCAGCCAATGGGGCATGGGTTGGGGTGTAGACATGGGCATCCCCGACAGTGTGAAGCTCGCAGTGCAAGTCGAAGCGGTCAAACAGTAATCCATTCGATAAATTATTTACCTAAACCCGAGGCAAACTATGCATATCCTTCATCTTGATTCCAGCGTACTTGGCGCCGCTTCCGTGAGCCGCCAACTCTCCGCCGGTATCGTCGCTCGCTATCATGCGCAGTATCCGGACCTCACCATCGTTTCGAGAGACCTCGCATCCGACCCGGCCTTGCACCTTTCCGGGGCGCACATGGCTGCTTTCCAGGGAGCCGTTGTGGATGACGCTACCATGATGGCAGACCTTACTAAAGGCAATGCCTACATGGATGAACTGTTCGCGGCGGACGTCATCGTAATCGGCGCACCGATGTACAACCTGTCGATTCCTACATCGCTGAAGGCGTGGATCGACCGCATCGCAATCGCCGGCAAGACCTTTCAATACACGGCGACAGGCCCCGAGGGCTTGTTGAAGAACAAGCGTGCTTTCATCGCGTCGGCGCGTGGAGGTGTCTATTCGGCTGGTAGTCCCGCCGCAGCGTTGGAACACCAAGAGAGTTACCTCATCGGGCTGTTGGCCTTCTTGGGGATCACGCACGTGACAGTTGTACGCGCAGAAGGCATCGCCTTTGGTCCAGAGGCCAAAGAAGCTGCCGTATCCCAAGCATTGAAAGATATCGCAGCAATCCCTGCATAAAAATCTCATAACTCTTTAGGAAATTATCATGACCTATTCCATCATCGGTTCCGGCAACGTTGGTACAGCATTGGCCCGTCAATTCACCCGCAATGGCATCCCAGTTGGCATCGCCAACACCCGTGGCCCGGACTCTCTGGCCGAGCTCGCAAGCGAACTTGGAAGCAACGTAACGGCACTAAGCCTGCAAGATGCAATCAAGGCTGATTTCATCATTCTGGCCGTGCCATTTCTCGCACACACATCAGTAGCGTCTGCAGCCTTGAATTGGGCTGGCAAGACCATTGTCGATGCTATGAACACCTACGGTGTGCCACCAGAAATGCTTGCGGGCAGAGCCTCAAGCGATATCGTTGCAGCGGCATTCCCTGGCGCCAACGTAGTCAAAACGCTGAATCAATTGCCGGCAAAACTCCTTGCTTCACCGCCTGCCGAAGGTAGTGGTCGTCGCGTTATGTTTGTCGCAGGCAACGATGCCAACGCTACCGCAGCAGCTGTCCAGTTGGTAGCGGACCTCGGCTTCGCGCCCATCATGCTGGGAAAGCTTAACGAAGGAGGTGTTTTGCTCGAGAAAGGCGGCCCGTTGGTCCTTCAGAACCTAGTCAAATTGGGGTAAGGCTACTCAACAGGAGCCTTGGGGCATCGAGGCTCCTGTCCACCGAGTTAAATGCGGCATTGACGACTCGGTTGGCGCGGGAGAGCGCTTTTTGCGATTCCGCGAGCGACTAATGCCCATAGGCGTCGACAGGCGGAACCTCTATGGGACGCCTACAAAGGCAAGCGCCGAGCTCCACTTCTTCAAATCAACTTGCGGCCAATTCTCTGCGCAAGCGCCCTTCGAATGCTCAAAATGACTTCCACAATCCTAAAAATTGAACCCCTTGGGTCGCCATGGAAAACGATTGACCCCTTCCTAATCTGCGCGTACCACGTGGACAACTACCCATCCGGGAACGACGACCTCGGGCCTGATACGGCTCACCCCAATAGCTCCATGGACGGGGATTCAGACGGTACGGCCAATTGGAGTATGTACTACGGCCGTAAAGTTCCAGGTTTTCCGGCGCATCCACACCGGGGCTTCGAGACAATCACCATTCTGCGCAAGGGCGTGGTGGACCACGCAGACTCGATGGGCAATAGCGCACGCTATGCAGCGGGCGATGTCCAGTGGCTAACTGCCGGAAGAGGTATCAATCATTCTGAAATGTTTCCGCTACTGAACCGCGAAGCGCCGAATCCTCTTGAGCTATTTCAGATATGGCTCAATCTGCCCGCCCGCAGCAAGATGGTGGCGCCGGACTTCAAGATGCTCTGGGCCGAGAATATTCCGGTCTACCAAATTCAGGACAAAATTGGCTGCGTTGAAATTCGGTGCATTGTTGGGAGTCCTGGCGAAGAGTTCCCTAAGTCTCCCCCAACGCCACCCAACGATTCCTGGGCATCCGCGCCAAACTCTGACTTGGCAATTTGGACCATCAAACTGTCTCCTCACGCAAAATGGACGTTGCCGCCGGCGTCGGGGAGTGGCACACGTAGGCAGCTGTTTTACTTCATGGGCGAGGGCATGTCGATGGGCGGGCATCAGGTTGACGCGTTCACCTCAGTCGAGGTGTCTTGCGACGAACCGATGGAATTAATCAATGGTTCAGAGGTAAGCGAGCTTCTCATGTTGCAGGGACGGCCCATTGGCGAACTGGTTATCCAAGATGGTCCCTTTGTGATGAATTCGGCCTACGAAATTGGTCAGGCATATGAAGATTATCGGCAAACGCAATTCGGTGGATGGGGCTGGCCAAGCAAAGACCCTGTTCATGATAAAGACAGGTCCCGGTTCGAGTCTCGCTAGTCGCAATATTTGGTACACTTATCCACAGCTGCTACTCAAAAATGCAGCGTCCCGCCCTGGGTCATATTTGGATCGGCGCCTTGGGTCAATATTAGATCGGCGCCAACAGTGAGGATTGCTGCAGCGGCAAAATCAATATCTGAAAAACTTGCTAATCGAATCGAGCGTGAAAAAGAGCGTGAACAACGAGAGCATAAGGGGCGCGAACAGCGGTTCGAGTGAAGTAAGTCTACTTTAATGACTAATTGTTATTTAAAACCGAGGGCCGTTGATGATCAGAACGATCATTAACGGTCGTTGTCATTTTCATAGCGATGCCAAGTCGCTGCGATGTGCTTTGCCGAGAGGGGGCGGTCCGCCATTCGCACACGATCTCGGCTCTGGCCTTCTCGATCTGCAGGGGGACAGTGCGGGGCTGAAAATTGGCGTATCCTTAAGTTCATCGGGTCGCTGCGATTGCTGATGTGCTGAAATGAACGCGTCGTCGCTGAGAAAAATCTGAATTCAGGTGTTTGCGAGTGGGCTAGATCTTCCCGTCTCGGCTGACAACAAACCCGTAATAACGGATTTTGGCGATGAGGGTATTTTTGAGGGTATCGGTAACTGAAAGGTTTGGAAACCACTGAAAAATCAAGCGCTTAGCGGTCTCGTTGATAATCGAGTGGGAATGATGAATTCGCTTTAACTATTTGATTTAAAGTGAAAAATATATGGCCATTGATCATTTCAAAAGAATGATTAATGGCTATTTTTTATGTGCATTGGGTTTATCGTTCGCGCCAAGTAAATACTTGCATTGACGTCCACACTGTGATCCCAGGTCAATAACTCCATCTAGCCGTCAGGTGGATTTTTGATTTCGCGGGTTAGCGCATGGATCGCGCTCTGCGTATTGTCCCTCGTGCGCTGCACCACCCACCAAGCGCGAAGGTCGGTGAGCAGGGTAGTGATCCGGCTATTTCTCGTTCTTGCTTGCGGACTCGTCGCAAGCCAAGGTTCTTTTGTGCAAGGCTTCGAGGCCTCGATGCGCGAGGTCCAGCAGCTCTATTTCTAAGGTGCTGCCATTTTGCATGGACAGGTGCTTTACTGCGGAGGCAAGCACGGGGGGAAGTTCCAGAACATTCAGGATTAGCGCTTCTCCGGTCGGCACTGGCGGGTCGATTTGCGCCCCTCTGGCGATGGGCAACGTCCCATGCACAAGCCAGGCGGTGCTCACGCCAAGGGCCGCAGCAATTTTCTCCGCCGCTTCCATAAGCAGTTTGGCTTTGCCTGATTCATAGCGATACAGTTGCGTGGGATTGATGACCGCCAGTTCGGCAAGCAGTACTTGTGACATGTGAAGATTCTCGCGGCTGCTTTTGAGGCGCTCAGAAATTTGGGAGTTGCCAGACATACATGTTGCCTTTCAAATACAACGTTCGTGAATGAGCGGCTGTGACGCAGCTGTTGCCATGATGATGAAAGGAACAAGAGGGTTTTGCTAGCCACAGCTTGGCCAACCGCCATGATTTTACCGCCTGGGAGCGGCATTGCGGCATCTCCTTGTTTTCGTATTCCTTCCTGTCGGCCTGTATCAATTTCCGTGGATAAACCCATGGCGCCGTCTTGAGGCCGAAACGTTCTGTGAGCGCCATGAATGGCAAAGCGTCGGAGCGGGTCAGCGATTTGGTTGTATAAATAACAGCTTTCTACACGTCGGCGCGGCCAAATGTCGAGATCGTGTACGGATGCCGGATATGGCCCCGCCACGCGCAGGGGAGGGCGCCGGGCGCAGTTGAGATTGCCGAGAGGCGCCTGCGCTGCATGGGCGACCTTGCTTGACCTCGCTCTCAGGTCCTGGATGTCAGCGCTCAGGATGGATGAAATACTGACGGATACGGTTTTTCTTGCGGCAGCATGTGCCTTGCTTCCTCAAATTTCCCGTGGGCGAGCAATGCATGGATTGAATGGGCCAACGGCGTCACATCAACCACCCTGGTTATCCATTGATATACGTAAAGTTCTACCGCCTTTTTGCTGAGGCCGATCTGAATGGCTCTGTGAGCCTGCGGCCGCAACAGCAGATCCCGTTCTGGATCCCATTGGATGCGCACGGGCGATGCATCTTTTTTCGCCGACCATTCGTCCTTGCTCATGGATGCATCCGCGTGGCTCAGGCAGCCGTGCTCCAGTGCCCACTCAAATCCCGCTCTGCTGATATCGATCGCCAATATGCGTTGCTGACCAGTGTCTTTGAAGCCCCAGCCGGCGCGATACATCATCCATAAGAAAGACGGTTTAATCCAGGTCATGCGTTCCATCTTGAATGGCGGTGAAATGAATGTACCGTTCGTCAGGGCCGTATCCGCGATCTCATCCGAATAGGCTTGATAGACGCGGATGGTCGCGTCGTCGTAGGAGGCCCTGATCTGACGCTCAGGTATGATTGAGGTTGCTTGAGAATGATCTTGCATTGTTTTCTTGTAGAAGGCGGGGCGAGTCCCGGCATGTGTTAATACGACGCAGACGGCGCCGTTCTTACTATCCTGTGCGTGGCCTGAAGACCTACGCTGCAAGCCATCCGTATCGGTACACCTCGCCGGTGTTCGTATCATTGCCAAGGCAAGGGCCTGGCTGGCGACGCGGGCCTTGGCAAGGCTGGTAAATCTAACATTGCCACACCTGCCGCAGCACCTGGCCTTGCAGTTCAACGTGTACAAGCTGGCGGACAAGACGTACTACGACAAGTCCTACCGTAAATACGCTTCCGTGGCTGCGGCACGCTCGGCAGTCTTCACGGCCCACTTCTCGTATTGAACGGTGCCGGCGCGCTTCCGCTTGCGAAGGCGCGCTTTTTTCTGGCCACAACAGCTGCGGCGTTTAGGGTGTCTGCCCCAGGCTGACCAGCTTGCCCAGGGTATCTTGCGCGTTCATGGACTTGGCCAGGGTGACGGCGCGCATGCCGCGGCTGTCGGCGGCGTCGATGCGGGCGCCGTGTCGCAGCAGCAGTTCCAGGATGGCCAGGCGGTTGAACATGGCTGCCATCATCAACGGCGTCTTGCCGTCCGGGCTGGCGCCTTCCACGTTGGCGCCATGCCGCAGTAGCAGCTCGGCGATCTCCAGGTAGCCCTTGTAGGCCACGCCGGCCAGCGGCGTCTGGCCCTGGTCGTTGGGCACGTTGGCGTCGGCGCCCGCTTCGAGCAGCAGGCGCGAGGTTTCCAGGTGACCGTGGTAAGCGGCCAGCATGATCAGGCTGTCGCCTTTTTCATTGCGGAAGTTGACGGGCACGCCGTACGCCAGCATGGCGCCCAGCTGCTGCGTGTCGCCTTCGCGCACCAGGGCGAACAGGCCCTGGATGAAGGCCAGCGTCTCGGCATCCATCGTCGGCGGGGTTGTCGGTGTTTCGGCGTTCATGGGGTTCTTTCCGCAAAAGTGGTCGGGGCGCCCAGCTTACTATGCCTGCGCCCCGCCTGTCTTACTTCACCACGCCGCAGGCCATGCGCGCGCCGCCGCCGCCGAGTTTTTCCGGGTGGTCGCTGTGGTTGTCGCCGCCCACGTGCACCATCAGGGCGTGGCCCTTGAATGCATCGGCCTTCAGGCGCGGTGCCAGCACCGGGTAGGTAGCCGTGCCATCGGCTGCGACGTAGATGGCGGGCAAGTCGCCCTGGTGGCCGGTCGCGTTGTACGGTCCCTTGTGCGCCGCCGTCTTGGCCGGATCCCAGTGGCCGCCCGCCGCGCCGGCTGGCGTCGGCTTGCCATCGGTGACGGTGGCGTCGCACGACGGTTTTTCGTGCAGGTGGAAGCCGTGCGTGCCTGCGGGCAAGCCCTTCAGGTCAGGCGTGAGCAGGGCGCCGTAGGGCGTCTGCGTGATACTGATGGTGCCTGCCGCCTGTTCGGCGCCATGCGGCCCGGCAAAGAACAATTCCACCGTTTGCGCCTGCGCCAAAGGCGCGCCGCATAGCAGCACTGCCGTCAATACTAGTTTCATGCGTATCTCCTCAATCTCGCTTGTCGAACAGGGCCAGGCCCCTTGCCGTGAACATTGTCGCATCGTGCCTGGATTTACCGCGCCCGCTTGCCGTTAGCCATGCAAACCGGTGGCCGGCGGCGCCAGCGCTTTTTGCCGCGCGGCCAGCACAGCGCCGATGAAGAGGGCGATGGCCGAGGCGATCAAGCCCCGCTCCAGGCCCGCCGGGCCATCGGCGATCCAGCCGACGACGATGGGGCCGGCGATCTGCCCCAGCGCGAACACCGTCGTATAGGCGCTGATACCGGCCGTCCACGATGCCTGCGGCAGGTTATGCCGCACCAGCGCCGTGGTCGAGGCGACGACGGACAGGAAGACGCCGCCGAAGACCAGGCCCGAGAGGAAAACCACGGGGGCAAAGCTGGTCAGCGCCGGCAGCACGGTTACCACGCCCAGCAGGCCATTCAAAATGGCCAGCGATTCGCCGCCCTTGTAGCGGTCCAGCATGCGCGCCCAGATGCGCGACGACGCCACCACCGCCAGCCCCAGCAAGGTGTAGAAGATGGTGACGAGGGTGGGCGTCATGCCTTGCTGCCTGAGCAGGGCGATGACAAAGGTCATATAGCCGATGTAGCCGACGCCAAACATGAAGTAGCCGGCCAGACTGGGGGCAAAGTCGCGCCAGGCGAAGCGCCGTCCTTTGTCTGGAGCGCGCGGCGCTTCGCCGATGGCCCTGGCCGGTGCCGCCATGATGGCGGTGGCCAGCAGGCAGGCGACGCCCAGTGCCAGCCATGGCCATTGCCAGGCATGCGCGGCGCCGTGGCCATGTGCTGCGCTTAAGGCGGCCGGCACCAGCAGGGCCGACAGGGCGATGCCGAAACCCGTGCCGCCGTAGTACAGCCCGATATAGAAGCCGGCGCGCTGGCTGTGCATGGAGCCGAGCCGCGCCGCCAGCACGCCGCCGGCGATGAAAATGAAGGCGCTGGCCACGCCCGCGCACACGCGCTGCAGGAACAGGGCGGCCGTGTCGCTGACCAGGCCCGAGATCAGCATGAAGATGCTCGCCAGCACGCAGCCGGCCATCAGCAGGCGCCACACGCCCAGGCGGCGCATCAGGGGCGGCGTGGCCAGGGCGCCGAGAAAGTAGCCGAGCGCATTGAAAGTATTCATGGCCCCCGCCAGCAGGTAGGACCAGCCCAGGTCGTCGCGCATGGGCGGCAGCAGTAAGCCATACGAAAAGCGCGACAGGCCGAGGGCGATGGCGGCGCCCAGCGAGAGCGCCAGGGCGGTGGCCAGCGGATGGGCAGGAGAGTGGTCGTGTGACGGCATGGAGACCCGTGTAGGTGGTAGCGTGCGGTGAAGCCGGCCGCCGCACTGCGGTTTGCCGGCTGGCAGGGTCTGTTGGCGGCGGCGCGCTACGCGGCGTGCTGCACATTCTTGTTTAGCAATAATTTACTAGTAAGTTAATGAATATCAGTTTAGAAGTCAAGCAATCGCTGGCGACGTGGAGAACCGGAATTGTTGCTGGCAATAATGCAATTATTGTCATTGTGACTTTTGGAGATAATTGTGAGACATGCAATCCCATATAATTGCATTTAGGAAATTAACTTGCCTAAATTCAATTTCGCGAGTTACTCCTGATCCTATATCTCATAAGGGCACTATGAATAAGAATAAACCTGGCGCATTGTTGATCGCAGCGCTGATTGGCGCGGCATTAGCTGGCTGCGCTTCCGAATCGTCGCAAGCCCTGGCTGTTCCCACGGTCGCCAGCGCCGCCCGTCCCTACGTTGGTCCACGCACCCTGATCGCGGTCGGCAAATTCGACAACCGCTCCAATTTCATGCGCGGCATCTTTTCCGACGGCGTCGACCGCCTGGGCAGCCAGTCGAAGACGATTTTGATTGCGCACCTGCAGACGTCCAACCGTTTCAACGTGCTCGACCGTGACAACATGGCCGAACTCAAGCAGGAAGCGGACTTCAAGAAGCAGGGCCAGAACATCAAGGGCGCGGACTTCGTCGTCACGGGCGACGTTACCGAATTCGGCCGCAAGGAAGTGGGCGACAAGCAGTTGTTCGGTATCATGGGCCGCGGCAAGACGCAAGTGGCGTACGCCAAGGTCACCTTGAACGTCGTCAACATCGCTACGTCCGAAGTCGTGTTTTCGGCCGGCGGCGCCGGTGAATACAGCCTGTCGAACCGCGAAGTGCTGGGCTTTGGCGGCACCGCCAGCTATGACGCCACCCTCAACGGCAAGGTATTGGATCTGGCCATGCGCGAAGCCGTCGAGCGCCTGGTTGCCGGTGTCGAAGCGGGCGCACTGCGCAAACAATAAGGTATCCCATGAAACAGACAATGATGAACAAGGGCGCTGCCCTGCTGGCGCTGCTCGCCTGCGCCGCACTGACCGGTTGCGCCACGCAATCGAAGACCCTGTATCAATGGGAAGGCTACCAGCCGCAAGTGTATGAATACCTGAAGGGTGAAAGCCCGGAGCAGCAGATTGCCGCCATGGAAAAAGACTTGCAAGTGATAGCCGCGAAGGGCAACCACGCGCCGCCGGGTTTCCACGCCCACCTGGGCATGCTGTACTCGATCGCCGGCAAGCCGGAACAGGTCGCCGCGCAGTTCGAAGACGAGAAGAAGCTGTTCCCGGAATCGGCGCCGTACATGGACTTCCTGTTGGGTAAAATGAAAAAAGGCGAAAAATTATGATGTCGCGCATGTTGAAAATGGCCCTGTGCCTGGGTCCCGCCATCTTCATGGTCGGTTGCGCCACCAAACAGGCGGCCTATGACTATACGGCCTTCAAGGCGGCCAAGCCCCGCTCGATCGTGGTCTTGCCGCCGTTGAACAATTCACCGGAAGTCAATGCCGGCAACAGCGTCTACGCGCAAGTGACATATCCGCTGGCCGAAGCGGGCTATTATGTGCTGCCGGTGGCCGTGGTGGGCGAGACCTTCAAGCAGAACGGCTTGACGAACGCCGCCGATATCCACGGCGTCGATGCCAAGAAGCTCAACGAGATCTTTGGCGCCGATGCGGGCCTGTACGTGACGATTTCCAAGTACGGCACGACGTACGCCGTGATCGACAGCGTGACGGTGGTGTCGGTTGATGCCAAGCTGGTCGACCTGAAGACGGGCGTCTTGCTGTGGCAGGGCGCGGCCAGCGCATCTAGCAATGAAGGCAACAATAACGGTGGTGGCGGCCTGATCGGCGCGCTGGTGACGGCGGCGGTCAAGCAGATCATCAACACCACGACCGATGCCAGCCATCCTATCGCCGGCACGGCGAATGCGCGCCTGCTGTCGGCCGGGGTCCCCAACGGCCTGCTGTACGGTCCCCGTTCGGAACGCTACCTGGCGCAGTAAGCGCGCCGCACCACCGCGCGCGGGCCCTGCCGGGCCTTGCCGCGCGGTGGCGTTTGCCGGGCGGTAGCGTGGACCAGCCCGTTCCGAGTAAAGAATGCCCGTTCCAGGTAGGCAGGCACCACATTACTGAATAATCCTTTACTGACTATTCACGCCTATCATGGAGCAACATGCCGAACGAGAACGCAGCGCAACTCTCCGCAAGACAGGCCAATTTCACCGTTTTCCATCAGGAGCTGGCGCAAGTGCTGGTTGATTTCATCGGCCGCATCGGCATCGAGCCCGCTGTGCCCGTGTTGAAGCAGGCGGCGCAGTACGTGCCACTGGTCGAACAGGCCCTGCGCGACATGGCCGTTGCCGATGAGGCGGACCGGACCTGGCTGACGGCGCGCATCGCCTATTTTGTCGGCGAAGTGTTTGTGCAGCAATATGATGGCTGCTGGTATGTTAACGACGCGCCCGGTTCGCCGCTGCATGCGCGATACGTGGTGGGGAAATTTTGCCAAACCCGCACAGGCGGCCATGCCGGTCGATCCCTTCGGGCTGGCGCAAGCCTATGTCGCTGCGTCGGTGCCTCGCGCCTTGGCACCCTTGCTGGCGGACGTGCACGCTAAGCTGGGGGGCGAACCCCAGCTTTCTTCCCTTGCGCGCCTGCGGCAATTTTTGCGTGGCCGCTGAGGCCCTTTGCTCCGCGCGCACGGGCAAAATCAAGGAAAAATGTACCGTAAGGTGATCGTAAGGTAAGCATTCAACGCTTCCGTTAGAGTAATTTCCAACACGCAACACACTCCCTTTGGAAAATGCTACTCACCGGAATCTCTCATGAATGCTCGACTCAAGCTGCCGGCGCAAGCCCATGATATCCCTGTTTCGCAAGATGCGGTTTGGTTGTCAGTGCGGCAACTGTTGGCCAGTCCCACGTTTGTCAAGGCGCCGCGCATGTGCCGGCTGCTGTCCTACCTGGTGGAAAAAAAGCTGGGCGGCCTCGAGCATCAGATCAGCGAATATGCGATCGGCCTGGAAGTGTTTCGCCGCGACGCGCACCTGTATGACACGGGCCTCGATCCTGTCGTGCGGGTACAGATGGGCCGCTTGCGCGGGCGCCTGGCAGCGTATTACGCCTGCCTGGCGACGTCGCCCGGCGTGCGGATCAGTATTCCGCTAGGCAAATATATTCCCGTGTTGACGCCATGCGAGCCAGCGTCGCGGCCCCCGCCGCAACAGCAGTTGCAACTGGCGCCGCTGCGCAACCTGACCTGCGAGAACGGTGGCAATGCCTTCGTCAGCGGCCTGGAAGAGGAATTGGGCTACAAGCTGTATCAGACTTTTGGCGCAGCCGTCCGCTTGGTCGAGGCAAGTCCGGTATCGGCTGGCGCTGCCAGGCTGGGATTGGCGCACCGCCTGGAGGGCAGCATCCGCGTCGAGCACAGCCATGTGCGCGTCAGCATGCGCCTCGTCGATGCCGATGCGGGCCAGATCGCGTGGCTGTCGCAGTTCGATCGCGAGGGCGAACTGGGCATGCATTTGCAGGAAGAGCTGGCCAGTGCAATCTGTGGCCAGCTCCAGCATTACATGGTTGGTTGGAGCGGGGGGATATTGCCCTCCTGGGGATCGATCGCCAGCTCGGCGCCAGTGATGGTGTTGCGGTAGTTGATATAGAAGTTGTAGGTGTCGAGCGAGGTGTACGGATTGATGGTCATCACCGACAGGTGTCTTGCGCCAGGTACTTGTTCCAGCACAGGCGAGCTGCCTTTTGGCGTGGTGTTGACGATCGTCCAGCCATGGCGCGTCGCTTCGAAGTCGAGGATGAACAGGCAATCGGTGGGCTGGTTGCAATTGATGTCGCAGCTGGGGCTGTTTTGATAGCTGAGGCCGGAAAGAGGCGACCAGAAGCTGTACAGGGCTTGCGCGTTGTGGTCGGTGCCGAGGATGCTGATGGTGATGGTACGCTGCGGTGTGGCAAATTTCATATGCTTCCTTCCTATCGGGTGGAGATGAAGTGGACGTAAGATTGTTCGCGATAACCGATCTGCTTCAGGCGGCTGGCCGCCAGCTGGACTGCCTCATCGTTCTGCAGGCAGGCATTCACGCGCACCCAGGGATCGAGGATTTGATGGTTCATCGTTGAAGCGCCTTCCTCCTTGATCATGCCATACGCTTGTTTACAAGTCATCATTAATGATATGAAATCTTTTTGTTCGTGTTGCAACGTTGCCTGCAGCAGCAAGGTTTCGATCAGCGCCAGCCGGCCGCTCAGGCTGGAGGGGTTGCGAGCGTACAGTTGTTGCAGGGCCGCGCCTGCTTTGCCGATCTCTTTCTGTGCCGCTTGCACTTGGCCCGTTGCCCGCAGCGCGCCCCCCATGCGGGCGCGGGCGAGCGCTTCGCGGCGCGCCCAGGACGCATTCTTCGGATCGAGCGCCAGCATGGCTTGCAGCTGCGCATGCACGGCCGTCAGCCTCGGCAGTGCCTTCTCCGCCGGCATGCCACGGGCGAGCACGCGCAGCCGTTCCTGTTCCAGGTTCGTCAACTCTCCCTGCCAGGCCCGGTTGTTGCGGTCCTGTCCCACGATTTGGGTAAACAGTTGCTTCGCTTCGTCGTAGTCGCGCAGCGCCTCGGCATCCATGCCGCGCGCCACGCCCAGCATGGCCCGGTGCTGCAAGGCACGCACGAGGCGGTAGATCCACATCGATTCGCCGGGAAAGCGTTCGCGCAGGCCCAGCGCCAGCTGCATTTCGTGCGCATACAGCTGCTGTGCCTCGTCCAGTTCGCCCAGCGACTCCTTGGCCGAGGCCAGCCAGGAATAGCTGTCGGCCAGCTCGGCGGCCACGCTGTGCGAGTTGGGCGCGTGTTCCAGCGCGCGCCGTTTCAGGGCGATCGATTGCAGGAACTGCGGCACGGCCTGCTGCGGCATGCCGCGCGTCTGCGCCAGCGCGCCCAGGTTGTTGTGGGCATACGATTGCTCCACCCACCACTCGACATTTTCCGGCTCCAGCCGGTGCAGCAGGTCGGCAAACTTCTGGTACTCGTGCCAGGCATCTTCGGCCGCCTGCCAGTTGTTCTGGTCCTTGTGCATTTGCCCCACCCAGTAGGCGTTCGCGCCCAGGTTCTTCAGCACCTGCGTATCTTGCGGCGCCATGCGGTGCTGGCGCATCAGGATGGCGTTTGCTTGCTGCAAGGCATCGATGGCGTGCTTCGAATCGCCTCGGGAACGGCTGACTTCGCCGATGACTTGCAAGGCCCGGGCGCGCAAGGTCAGCGCGTTCGGGCTCAGGTCATCGCCTTGCGAGCCGCTCAGGTAACGCAGGGCCTTCAGGCTGACTGATTCGAGGAATTCCAGGCGTCCCAGCGGACGCAGCTTGTCGGCGAAGTCGCCCAGCATGTAGTCCATCAGGCTTTCCGCTTCGCCGCGCCGCAATTCCGCCGTGCGCTTGGCCGCCAGCGCACTCAGGCCCAGGATCGACGCCAGCAGCGCCAGTACCACGATCAGCGCCAGGGCCAGCACGCGCACGCGGTCGCGCTGGCGCGCGCGCCGCTCGGAACTGCGGATGAATTCGCTTTCCAGTTCCGTCAGCGACAGCACGCCCGCCTGCCGCAGCTCCTTCGCCTCATCGAGTGGCTTTCCTTGTGGCAATAAAAAAGTCCACGGGCCGGCCTTCGTCGCGCCAGCGTCCCGCCTGCTGTGCCAGGCGTCCGCGCGCGCGCAAGGCACCGCGGTGCGCCGTGATCCAGTCCGTCATGCGTGGCCAGCGCCGCAGGATGGCGTCGTGGGCGATGCCGAACACGGGCACGCCGCCCACCAGGTCGCTGACGAACAGGCGCGATTCGACCAGCGCATCCATCGCCTGGCGCGCCGCCTCGCCGCGCAGGGCCGACCACGGCGCGCGCTGGCTGCTGACATTTTCCTCATCGATCGACAGCACGCTGACGAGGGACATGATGTGCGGCAGGAATGCCTGCTGGGCCTCGCTCATGGCCAGCACGACCTGTTCGGCGCGCAGACCGATGGCGCCTTCCAGATCACCCAGCTGGTGGAAGGCATCGAAGCTCAGTTCACCGGCGGGCATGCGCATGCGGTACAGCTCATGCAGGCAGTATTGCAGCAGGGGCAGGGCGTCGGGACTGTCGGCCGCGCATTTGCACAGCACATCATCGAGCCGCGCCAGCGAGACGGGGTCGACGCCGAACGTCAGCCTGGCCGCCGCCGCCGGCTTGCGGATGATTTCCGCAAAGTCGCTGACGCCAGGCGGGCCCAGGTCGAAGTGGCCGCCGTGGCGCTTGCCTTCGGTCAGCAGGGCATAGCGGGCCAGGCTGGGATAGAAATCATTGCGGCAGGCAAGCACCAGCACGGCGACGCTGCTGCGCGCCAGCTGTTCCAGCGTGTGCAGGAAGGCGCGCCGCTGCGGCTCGCTGATGCGCGTGACGTTGAACAGCGCCTCGAAGCGGTCGATGAAGATGCCAAAGCGCGTGCCAGGCGGCTTGCGTTCGGCCAGCGCGGCGGCCAGTTCGGCGATGACGCTGGCGCAGCCCTGTTCCAGGCGCGTGCCGAGGGAGACGGCGTTCTCGCCGGGAAACGCCCAGCGGTCTTCCCATTGCAAGTCCAGCAGTGTGCCCGCCAGTGCCGTAAACAGGGTCTGTTCGCCCTGGTCGATCAGGTCGAAGGTAGTGCTGGCCAGCAAGCGCGTTTCGGCGCCCGCGCGTTCGCGCGACAAGGCGGGCAGCAGGCCTGCCTGGATCAGCGAAGTCTTGCCAGAGCCGCTGGGACCCAGCACCAGCATCAGCGCAAAGCCGCTGTTGACTTGCGCCTGCACGGCGTCGCACAGCTGGCGGATGCTTTCATCGCGCCCGAAAAACACGTCCGCATGGCTTTCATCGAAGGCCAGCAAGCCGCGAAACGGCGAGCCTGTCCGCCAGTTCTTGCGTGCCGCGCTGTCCCGCACATCAAATTCCAGGGGCGCCAGGGCGCGGTAGCCGCGCTTGCGTATGGTTTCAATGTAGACGGGAGAAGTGGCGTTATCGCCGAGGATGCGGCGTAGTTGCGCGATATTCTTGTGCACGGGGCTGTCGCCGTACAAGGTGCTGCCCCAGCATTGCGCCAGCAGCTCATCCGCGCTGACGATGTCGCCCTTGGCCATGCACAGCGCCAGGAGCACATCCATGGTGCGCGGTTCCATCTGGCGCCGCTCGTCGCCATTGTCGATGCTGTTGGTGGATGGATGGACGAACCAGGCACCAAAGCGGAAGCGGCTTTTCATGTGGCGGCAAGGGACAGGGAAGAGGTGCGTAACGGGAACATGGTGATATGTTACTTAGATGCAATTTTTATATCTTATCACGGTTATTTCCCGTATCGCCAGCAATTCCGCGGCAGGCAGCCGGCTGTTGTTACTTGTGTTACGCGGACGCCGCCAACTAGACTTTTCTCGCCGACGGAAGCGTCAACAGGAGCGTGAAGCGATGCCAAAAATCTTAGCCTGGAGTGTGGAAATACAGACTTTCATGCATCAGCCTGCGCTGCACATGCCCGTTGGCCTCGCTTCCGTCACGCAGCTGCGCGAACGCGTCACGCAGATGTACGCCTTGCTCGACGCCAGCGCCGGGAATGGCCAGGAACGCAGCAGCCTGATCTCCTATCCGCTGGCCTTGCGCGTGGCCGGTGGCGGACCGTTCCATCTCGGCGACGACTATGACGAAATGCCGCCGCATACGGAGCGCGGGCATCTGCTGGCCGATGTGTTCGGCGGTGAAGACAATGAACGCAACCTTGTTCCCATGCCGCGTGCGTTCAACCAGCAAACCTGGAAGAACGAGGTGGAAGGGACGCTGAAGGCGCTCGGCCTGCAGCACCCTGGCACCATGCTGGGCATGAAAATCGACTGCGAATACGCCGGGCAAGATCCGCGCATACCGTCGCGCTACGCCGTCAACCTGTACAGTTTCGGGAGAAAAGATGCGCTGCGTGAGATGGTTGGCTGGGAAAACGTTCTGGCCCGTCCAAATGCCCTGTTTGGTGATATCCCGCGCGGCTACCAGGAAAACATAGGGCGGCTCTTCAACCCGTTCAACTACGCCCACATTCTGACGCGCAATCTCAGCCCGGGCTTGCCAAGTCCCATCCTGCCTGAACACGAATCGGTGGTGGGAACCTTGACGCTGGCCAGCCTGTGCGAACTGGCCGAAACCTTGCGCGTTCCCATGCTCGACGCCTACCGCGCCATGCTGCATGCGAACTGGACGCTGGAAGATACGGGGCAGGCGTTGCGCCACACCTTCCAGCTGCCGCCCGCGCACCGCCGTCCTTATGCCGTGCTGGACTACATGCTGGAGAGAGGGGAGCTGCAGGGCGTCCATCCCCGGCTGGAAAGGAAGACCTTGGGCCGGTGTTTCCAGTCCAAGGGCTTTTCAGACTGGCAGCGCGAATTGATCTTTGCCGCAAACCTGATCCTGCATGGCAATCGCCAGCTGATTATCTCGGACCATGAGGACGACGAAGTCTATCGTCAAGTGGTGGTGGATTACGCCTCGGGTTCCGGCGAGGTCGCGACCATGGGGCGCTACGAATATGCCGTGCGCGAGTGGGTGCGGGCCGTCAACCTGGCACCGGGCCTGAAGGTGCCACGGGGTGCGCTTTTCCTGAATTCCACGGCGTTTGCGCCGCAGGTCGACCATGTAGTTGCCAAGGCCGGGGTGGGAAACGGCATCGATGCATTCAGCAATGCGCAAGTGGTCAGCGGGCGCTGGAACCGCTCCAAGTCGGACAATGTGATTGAACAGGGCGCCGTCGCACGCACGCGCATGCTGTTTTCCCGTTAAGGAGCGGCGTGGCCGGCGCCATGTGATACCGCGTTGATACTTGTGTTACGCCGCAACGCAGTCCTACCATCATTTCCGAACTACCCGATTTACCCCATGTGTGGACGGTATCTTCAACGGTTGGCCCGGGCTTGCGCAAGCTGTACGGCGCTTCACCCACCCACCAGGCCGTCTCTCCGCTGCATAAAATTTCTAGTGAGGGTGTGATGTCAGACAGCTTGCAAAAATGGGTGGGACGCAACCGTCCGCCGCGCGTGCAGATTACCTACGACGTGGAAGTAGGTGGCGCCATCGAGAAGAAAGAATTGCCGCTGGTGGTGGGCCTGCTGGCCGACCTGTCCGGCCAGCCGCTGGTGGCGCCGCCGAAACTCAAGGCGCGCCGCCTGGTCGATATCGACCGCGACAATTTCAACGAAGTCATGGCGAAGATCGCGCCGCGCCTCGACCTGTCCGTGCCGGATACGTATAAAAAGGACGGCAACCTGAAGATCGAACTGAACTTCAAGCACTTCGACGATTTCCATCCGGAAGCCATCACCAGGCAAATCCCGCGGCTGGCCAAGCTGCTGGAAGCGCGCCAGCAATTGCGCGATCTGCTGGGCAAGCTCGATGGCAACGACGAGCTCGACTCCTTGCTGGAAAACATCGTGCAGAACACGGAAGAGCTCAAGACCCTGCAAGCCGAGGGCGGCGCGGCCACTCCGGCCGCCACGTCGCCGGCGCCGGAAGCGGCCGCCGAGAGCGCCGAGCCCGCCGCATCTTGATAGCGCCCACGCGCTGTTTTCTCCCACATTCAGAGAAAGAAACCATCATGGCCAGCAAGCAAGCGGTACAGGCCGGTGCAAGCACCACCAACCAGGAAATCAGCCTGTTGGATCGCATCGTCCAGGAAGGAAAAATGGCAGTCGAGCCATCGCAAAACGCCTACGCGCGCACGCTCCTGGGGCAGTTCGCCACCCAGGTGCTCGACGAAGGCATGAAAAAAGCGCCCGACAAGGGCATCGTCACCATGATCAACGAGCGCGTGGCGCAGATCGACAAGATCCTCAGCGAGCAGATCAATGCCATCGTGCACGACAAGGATTTCCAGGCGCTGGAAGGCTCGTGGCGCGGCTTGCACGACATGGTGATGGGCACGGAAACGGGCAGCAAGCTGAAACTGCGCCTGCTCAACGTGTCGAAGAAGGAATTGCTGAAAGACCTCGAAGGTGCCGTCGACCACGACATGAGCGTGCTCTTCAAGAAAGTGTATGAAGAGGAATACGGCACCTTTGGCGGCCATCCCTACTCGCTGTTCATCGGCGACTATTACTTTGGCCGCGATGCGGCCGACATGGCTTTGCTGCAGCGCCTGTCGAAGGTGGCCGCCGCCGCCCATGCGCCATTCATCGCCGCCGCGTCGCCATCGCTGTTCGACATGAACTCGTTTACAGAACTGGGCGTGCCGCGCGACCTGTCGAAAATCTTCGAGAGCGCCGAGCTGACCACCTGGCGCGGTTTCCGCGAAACGGAAGACTCGCGCTACGTGGCCCTGGTGCTGCCGCGCTACGCGGCGCGCCTGCCGTACGGTGCCAAGACCAACCCGGTCGAGTCGTTTGCCTACGAGGAAGATGTCGACGGCAAGGACCACAGCAAATACCTGTGGGCCAATGCGGCCTACCAGCTGGGCCTGCGCATCACGGATTCCTTCGCCAAGCACAGCTGGACGACGGCCATCCGCGGCGTGGAAGGCGGCGGCAAGATCACGGGCCTGACGGCGCACTCGTTCAAGACGGACGAGGGCGACGTGGTACTCAAATGCCCGACCGAAGTGGCGATCACGGACCGGCGCGAAAAGGAACTCAACGATCTCGGCTTCATCGCGGTGGTCAATTCCAAAGGTTCGGACATGGCGGCCTTCTTTGGCGGCCAGTCCGTCAACAAGCCCAAACTGTACAACCTGGACGCGGCCAACGCCAATGCGGCGCTGTCCTCGCGGCTGCCGTACGTGCTGGCCGCCTCGCGCTTCGCCCATTACATCAAGGTGATCATGCGCGACAAGGTGGGCAGCTTCCAGACGCGCTCGAGCGTGGAAAACTTCCTCAACAACTGGCTCAGCGACTATGTGCTGCTCAGTTCCAACGCCTCGCAGGGCGAGAAGGCGCGCTTCCCGCTGTCCGAGGGGCGGGTCGACGTAACTGAAGTGGCCGGCAAGCCGGGTGCCTACTCGGCCACCGTGTTCCTCAAGCCGCACTTCCAGATGGAAGAGCTGACCACCTCGATACGCCTGGTGGCGGAATTGCCGGCCTCGGCCGCTTGATCGTACTTTTCCAACGCATCGACGCACGGCAGCGGCATGATGCCGCCGCCGCGTTCACCTTACGGAGCTATTCATGTCAGACGTACTCATCCTCGATCTGGGCGCCACCATCAAGGGCAACTGCACCATCACCGGCTATCCCGACAAGATCATCGTCAGCTCGTTTTCCCACAACGCCTACCTGCCGATGGGCAGCGACGCGGGCAACACGGAACGCACCATGGGCCGCGCCGTGCTGTCGGAAATGTCATTCTCCAAGTCGTCCGACCTGTCGACCACGGAACTGTTCAAGGCCTGCACTCAGGGCACCAAGATCGGCCCCGCCAAGCTGAACATCGGCCGCGTGGAAAACGGCGTGTACATGAACTTCATGACCTACGTCATGGACAACGCCATGATTTCGCAAATGAGCTGCAGCGGCGGAGGCGGCATCCCGAACGACTCGTTCTCGATCAACTTCACCAAGATCAAGGCCGACTTCACGCAGCAGAAAACGGATTCCACCTCCAAGGGCACGGGCACGTGGAACTGGAACCTGGAGACGATGAAGGCGGATTGATCAGGCGTCGCCGACAGCGGGCCATCGTGCTGCTGGCACTCTGTTTCTACCGGTCGGCAATCCGGCAGGGCCAGCATGGCCCGCCATCCCTGTGTCGGATGCCGCGTTGTGCCGAAGGGGGCGGCCATTTGGCATTCGCCGGGCCGGCGCGGCTATCCGGGACAGGATAATGAAGGGCACAAATGGGCTACATCAACTTTGACCTATCCAGTGCGGGAAGCCTGCACACGCTCGCATCGGCTGGGGCAGGCCTGGCCGGCGCATTGCCAGCCGGTATACCGGGCAATGGCGGACTTTATCTGATTTACAACCAGGCCAATGACAATCGCTATATCGGCAAATCCGGGAATCTCCGCCAGCGCTTTGACGGCAGGATGCTGACAGTCAATGAATTCGGTTTGAGCCAGGGAAATCTGGCGAATATCGGCGTCTTCTGGGGGGAAGTCGATACCTGGAACACACCCGCGCCCATCATGGGCGTACCCGCGCCATTGATCAACACCTTGGTGGCACCTGTCGCTCCGGCCGCCATGGGTTTCCAGGTGATCAGAAACGCCGGTGGCGCACCGCTACCGCTGCCAAACGCCGTGATAGGCACAATGGGCGGTGCCATCAATTATGCGGCTCCTCAGGTGATCACTGCGATTGATGGGGTCAACGTGAATGTCGAAGCATTATTAATTCGTTTCTTCCGCCAGGCAATCGGTGTTGGCGGCACGTTTACAAATGGTGTCTACATGGGGGCCTTCACCAACCCGACCAACCATGAATTGATCGTTCAGGTGGAATGGGCTGCATGTCCCGTCGTGAATGTGCCGGCGGCCCACTACTGTATTGCGATTCCAGCCCACGGCGCCTTTTGAATCTTCGTGGGGGCAGTTGCGACATTCGACATGATCTGGGCTGGATGTCCGGATGCCGGACTGGCCCCGGTAAGGGGGCGGTGGAAGCTGGTAGGCAAGCAAGCAGGTAATGACTCATCCCTTTCTTTCACTGAAGAGGACTTTGCCGCTTCATGGACATACACTGGAGAAATGAAAATGGTTGCCAAATTAATCGTCGTCGCCGGCCATGCAGACGCCGTGATGCAACAAGCAGCAGAAGGCATGCGACGATGCAAGATGCCTGACGCTCCGGAAAATACGTCCATTGCGCTGGAGACGGCGCCACCACACTTGCTCAATACGCTAGACAACGATGGCACGCTGTACACCGACGCGCATGGCGCTGCGACAGTGCCCGCCGACGTGACACAGGCAGCACAATTTTTCGCGCAGGTGACGCCAGAACAGCCTGCACATTTGCTCATGTCCAAAGGTCTGAAGAGCACGTTTCAAGGAAAGCTGGTATTGAACGGTTGTCAATCTGAAAACGGCCATGGCCAGCAATATGTACTGCGCTTTCAATATGCCATGGCAACGCGCACGGTACTTTGCAGTGTCAAAGGCCATGCAGGCTCCAGTCAGATCAATGAATGCGGCAAGGCAGCCGTTATCGCCTCCGCGCCCACGAGTGACGGCGGTGCTGCCCGCGCGTATCGCAGCCAGCGTCTTGTTGCCCGCTGATAAAACAGGCCGATATGGGGCACGACCAGCGTTCCGGTGTGTGCTCATGCCGATAGCGGCATGGCTGCTGCTGGCCAGGGAAGGCTTTCGCCATCGTTCGACTCCGTATCCGTGCTGGTCCCGTCCAGGAACCCTGGGCAGTCTGGTCATTGATTGAATTGCATCCATGTATAAAATCGCCATCAAATTCACCCCGGACGAGCGCAAGGACAGGGCGGTCATCTGCGATAGTTTCAAGGATTGCCTGGCGGAGCACCGGGATGGCCCGGTCTTCGTCATCGGCAGCTGGCAAACCGGTGATTTTTGCCACATCTACGCCGCGGCGATTCACCATTTCTCGGTCGATCCATCGAGGCCATTTGCGATACTGCTCGTTGAGGCGGAAGAGTTTGGCGCGGCGGGCCTGTTCAACGATATTCAATTCGCGATACAGCCGACTCTCCAGGTCGGCAACCGGTTTACCCTGTACCACACCGATCCGCTGACGAAGAACTGGGCGATGGTGGGTATGTCGGCGGTAGCGAATCTCGACAATGCCCGCACACCGTATGACGCCACGTTCTATGCGAAAGACGCGGTGCAGCAAATGGCCAAAGGGCAGCCTTTGAGTCCGGTCTGGGCCGATATCGTGCGCGGCGGGGAACAAGTGCAGTCCAAGGCCTACAACGACATCTGCATGTCGTTCATGCAGGAATACATAGACCGTTTCGGCAGGTCCACTGGCCGCGAAAAGTTCATCTGCATGTGGGGCCGCACGTCCGGCGCACCGAATCCGTCGCGCGCACTGGGCGGCGCCAACCCGCACTATGACTCCTCCGAAACGGGCAATTTTCAGCTGTGCGCTGCGCTGTACGCGTTCTGTAATGTGAAGGCCATTTTTCTCGTGGGCGATGGTTTTAACGAGGAAACCGTGGCATTGCCATTCGTCTTCAATCTCGGCGCATTCTGGAAGCGCAGCCGACGGAAAGGCTTCATGGGGCGATTCCAGGAGAACGGCTTTTTCAATTACATGACCACATTCTATGACTGCGACGTGGTGCACGTCGGCATGAAAAGCGGCGGCATGGACGCGCTGGGATTGTGGGGACAGAAAGTGGTCTTCATGGATACCCTGACGTCGCCACAGGTAACGATCAACAGGGTCGAGGCCTGGCACACGCCGAATATCGTCCCGGTGACGATCAGTGCCATGCCGACCTCGATGGGCAAGGCGATCGAAGCGGAGCGGCGGCGTGATCCCACCGCATTCAAGACCACGTTTGGCAGCAAGGGCAAGGTGAGTGCGATGGCCGAGAGCGCATCAAATCTGTCGGATTCACTCAAGCTGGCCGACATGAAGAAAGTTGCGGCGGCAGTCATGCATCTGTTCGACTAGCCGCACCGCAGTCCTGCTCCGTCCACCCGGCAACGCTTCGCGTCCCTGATACCCACCTGTTACTTGTGTTACGCCATCCCCCGGTCCTACCATCAATCCGCACTCTCCGTTTCCCCAGGCGCGCCTTGCCACGGCAGGGCGCTGGACTTTCCCGTACCACCTGAATGGGCTTCCCATGCATGCCACGCCTGCCGGTTCGCTAGTTCCCCTGTTCGACCGCCTCGGCGGCGAGCTGGCCGCGTCCGCCGATGGGCGCGTGCTCGATGTGGATGGCTTGCGCCATTCGCTGCAGCAAGACCTGGTGCGGCTGTTCAATGTGCGCAATGGCTTGAGCATCGCGCAGTTCCTCGGCGAGGCGCCCACGGTGCTCGATTACGGCTTGCCCGATACCCTGGCGCTGTCGCCGCAGTCGGCCGCCGACCTGGCCCTGTGGCAGGCAGGTGCTGGCGCGCGCCATCGCCCTGTACGAACCGCGCCTGTCGGGCGTGACGGTG
>NZ_NRDQ01000349.1 GCF_002878455.1 Janthinobacterium sp. AD80 | reverse complement strand
AAGCGGCCCAGGCGCAGGCGCGCCAGGCGGCGGCCGGCGGCGCCAGTGTGCCAAATGGCCTGGCGCAGGGCGGCTTGCAGGTCGACACCAACAGCCTGACGGCCGGCTGGCTCAATGCCCAGGCGCCCGTGCAGACAGTGGCGAACGGCAAGACGGCCGTGGTGGTGCAGCAGACGGCGGACAAGGCCATCCTGAACTGGGAAACCTTTAATGTGGGCAAGGACACGACCTTGACGTTCCAGCAGCAGAAGGACTGGGCCGTGCTGAACCGGGTCAACGATCCGCAGGCCCGTCCCAGCCAGATCCAGGGCCAGATCAAGGCCGACGGCACGCTGCTGCTGGTCAACCGCAACGGCATCGTGTTTACGGGCACGAGCCAGGTTGATACGCGCAGCCTGGTGGCGGCCGCCGCCCGCATCAGCGATACGCAATTCCAGAAAAACGGCCTCTACAGTTCTGGCACGGCTGGCTCCACGACGTTCACCGATGCGGCCGGCAAGGTGCAGGTGCACGCCGGTGCGCGCGTCAGTAGCAATGCGCCCAAGGGCAGCACGGAAGGCGGCGGCTACGTGATGCTGCTGGGAACGGAGGTGCACAACGGGGGCGAGATCAGCTCGCCGAAAGGCCAGGCCCTGCTGGCCGCCGGCGACAGCTTCAGCATCAAAAAGGGCGTGGGCACGGATGGCAACCCGCTGTCGACCACGCGCGGCAGCGAAGTCACGCCGCAATTCGCGGCAGGCAGCACGGCCGGCAAGGTCGTCAACACGGGCCTGATCCAGGCGCGCGAAGGCGATATTACCCTGGCCGGGCGCACGCTGCGGCAGGACGGCGTGCTGTTGTCCACCACCACCACGGCCACGCGTGGCACCATTCACCTCAACGCCCTGGGCAGCGACGCGGCCGTCAGCGTGGGACGCGGCGCCACCACGGCCATTCTCGTCGAGGACGACGGCAAGACGACGGCGCTCGACAGCCAGCGCGATGCCATGCGCGGGCCAGCCGTGTCGGCGGAGCAGAATATCTCGCTCGTCAACGACCGCCGCGACCAGTCGCGCATCGAGATCGGCAGCGCCGGCACGGTGGAATTCATCGGCGATTCGCTGACCCTGGCCACGGGCGGCCAGATCGCCGTGAATGCGGCCAGCCGCAGCCTGCTGCGCGACGGCGCGCAGCTCGACGTTTCCGGCGCCGTGGGCGTGAAGGTGGCGATGGCGGCCAACAATGTCGAAATCAATGTGCAGGGCAACGAACAGCGCGATGCGCCCGTCAACCGCGACGGCAAGGCCTTGATCAACAACAGCATCTGGGTCGACCGCCGCAAGCTGGTGTTGGTACCGAAAGGCACGAACGGCTATGACAGCGACCGCTGGTACACGGCCGGCGGCTTGCTGGAAGTGGCCGGTTATCTGGGCACGCAGGGCCATGCCGTCAGCGAGTGGATGGCGCAGGGCGGTACGGTGAGCTTCGGCGGCAACGATGTCGTCACGCAGCTTGGCTCCAGCATCAACCTGTCGGGCGGCACCCTGGACGTGCAGACGGGCACGGTGCGCCAGACCTGGCTGAAAGGCGCGGACGGCAAGCTGCATGAGGCGGGCAGCGCGCCCGCCGACCTGGCCTATCTTGGCGTGTACAAGGGCTACGAGGAAGAACATGCGCGCTGGGGCAAGGACGCCAGCGCCTTTTATGCCAATCCGCTGATCGCCGCGCAGCAGCGCCTGGAAAACGGCTACACGGTGGGCCGCGACGCGGGCAAGCTGGTGGTTGCCACGGGGTCGGCCGTGCTGGAAGGGAGCATCGCCGGTGACGTCTTCCAGGGCGAGCGCCAGAGCCAGGCGCCGCAGGCGCTGCTCGACGGCTACCAGCAGTCGCAGCTGGCGGCCGCCCAGCGGGGGCAATTGATCGTTGGCCAGTATCAGCCCATGTTCGACAAGCGCGCGGGCGTGCTGCAGCATGCGCTGTCGGCCGTCATGGACGAGGTGCGCCTGACACGCGTGCAGGACGGCATCGCCGCCGGGCTTGATGTAACGGACGTGCTGGGGGATGTGTCGGCTTCAGAGCGCCAGGGCAGGCTGCTGCTTGACACCACCCTGCTCAATAGCCAGCAGCTTGGCGCCATCCGCATTGCCGCGAAAGGCGCGATCACCGTCGACAGCGCGCTGCAGGTGGCCGATGGCGGCAATATCACCCTGTTCGGCAAGGACGTGGCCATCAACGCCAGCCTGCGCAGCCATGCCGGCAGCATCGCGGCCGGCAACGTGCTGAATCAGATCGGCGCGCTGGGCATGGTGGACACCTTCGTCAATCCGGGCGTGCCGCCGGGCACCCTGGTGCTGGCCGATGGCGTGAGTCTGGACACCAGCGGCTTGCTCAGCAATGTGCTGCGCGATCCGCTGGCCGCCGCCGGCCTGCCGTACCTGAACGGCGGCACGGTATCGTTGCGGGCGTATGGCGACGTGCGTATCGGCAATGGCAGCCTGGTCGACGTCAGCTCGGGCGCGGCCATCCTGCCGCAGGCGAAACAGCAGGGCGGCAAGGGCGGTAATGTGACCTTGGCCAGCTATGGCGCCAAGGCCGACCTGGTGCTGGGCGAGGGCGCGCAAGTGCGCGGCCATGGCGTGACGGGCGGTGGCAAGCTGGAATTGCAGGCGAACCAGATCGTCATTGGCGAGATTGAAAAACCCGGGGCAGGCAGCCTGCAGCTGGATGCCGGCTTCTTCGACAAAGGTTTTTCCAGCTACAGCCTGGTCGGCAAACACAGCGTGACGGTGGCGGACGGCGCGCAGGTCGACGTGCACATGCCCGTGCTGCGCGTGGTGGAGAATGAAAAACTGGCCGTATGGACGCCGGAACAGGTCACGGAAAATGCCGTCAAGGGCACGCTGGCGCAGCGCAAGGGCGCCAGCCTGGCCCTGCAGGTGGGCGATGTGCTGTCCGATGCAGCCGACATGGCCAGCGCCGAACTGCTTGTGGGCAAGAATGCCGTGGTGAATGTCGATGCGGGCCAGTCCATCAAACTGTCCAGTGTTGGCCAGCTGACGGTGGACGGGCGCCTGAACGCCTGGGGCGGCAAGATCAGCCTCGGTGGCGTGGGCGTCGCCGTGAATGTGTCGGAAGCGGTGGAGGCGGCCGGCCATGGCCGTTCCATCTGGATCGGCGAAAACGCCGTGCTGGACGTGGCATCGCGCGCCGTCTCGGCCACCGACGCGCAGGGCCGGCGCTACGGCAAGGTGGCCGATGGCGGCAGCATCGTCATCGGCGGCGACATCGACCATGCGCAGGGCAGCACGTCGGCGGCCAGCCTGTTTGTCGTCGTGCGCGACGGCGCCGTGCTGGACGCTTCCGGCGCGCACGCCGTGCTCGATGTGAACGGCGCGGCCGTCGAC
>NZ_NRDQ01000348.1 GCF_002878455.1 Janthinobacterium sp. AD80 | reverse complement strand
ACGGCGACAAGGTGCTGGTGCTCAGCCATGTCTCCAAGTTCGGCGGCAAGAGCTTTGAAATGGAACACATCATGCACATCGGCGACGAGCAGRCTGATCGCCCTATTCGGACTCGATTTCTCTACGGCTTCCCTATATGGTTAACCTTGCCACTGAATGTAAGTCGCTGACCCATTATACAAAAGGTACGCAGTCACGGAACAAGTCCGCTCCTACTGTTTGTATGCACACGGTTTCAGGATCTATTTCACTCCCCTTCCGGGGTTCTTTTCGCCTTTCCCTCACGGTACTGGTTCACTATCGGTCGATTACGAGTATTTAGCCTTGGAGGATGGTCCCCCCATATTCAGACAGGATGTCACGTGTCCCGCCCTACTTGTCGTACGCTTAGTATCACCGGTCCAATTTCACATACGGGGCTATCACCCACTATGGCTCCTATTTCCAGAGGATTCTGTTATCGGTCCGACTATCACGTACAGGCTCTTCCCATTTCGCTCGCCGCTACTTTGGGAATCTCGGTTGATTTCTTTTCCTGCAGCTACTTAGATGTTTCAGTTCGCCGCGTTCGCCTTGCATACCTATGTATTCAGTATGCAATACCCTAAAAGGGTGGGTTGCCCCATTCGGAAATCTGCGGATCAAAGTGTGTTTGCTCACTCCCCGCAGCTTATCGCAAGCTACTACGTCCTTCATCGCCTGTAATCGCCAAGGCATCCACCATGTGCACTTATTCGCTTGTCCCTATAACGTTAGCCTCTGAAGACCGAAGTCATCAAAGAGCGCTACAGGGATAAGAAAGTACAACGTTGTTGCTTGTTTGTTGATACATACAATCATTACCCATCAAGTCGCCTCATGCATTGCTGCACGCATAGACTTGATCAATAAATAATCTTTACTTCTTCCAGATTGTTAAAGAACGAAACAGCTTTGATCGCTAAAAGATCAAACCTAAACCTACCGGCTTACGTTTGCACTTTCAAGTAAAACGTGGTGGAGGATGACGGGATCGAACCGACGACCCCCTGCTTGCAAAGCAGGTGCTCTCCCAGCTGAGCTAATCCCCCGGGAATGTACGACACGGGTGTTACTGGTAGGGCTGGTTGGACTCGAACCAACGACCCCCGCGTTATCAACACGGTGCTCTAACCAGCTGAGCTACAGCCCCAACGCGGAACTACTACGACTACTGTTTCTTCTTAATTAAACAGCCGATAAGTGTGAACATTTGATGCGTGAACCATTTACATGATTCGTGCAAACTCTAGAAAGGAGGTGATCCAGCCGCACCTTCCGATACGGCTACCTTGTTACGACTTCACCCCAGTCACGAATCCTACCGTGGTAAGCGCCCTCCTTGCGGTTAAGCTACCTACTTCTGGTAAAACCCGCTCCCATGGTGTGACGGGCGGTGTGTACAAGACCCGGGAACGTATTCACCGCGACATGCTGATCCGCGATTACTAGCGATTCCAACTTCATGCAGTCGAGTTGCAGACTACAATCCGGACTACGATACACTTTCTGCGATTAGCTCCCC
>NZ_NRDQ01000347.1 GCF_002878455.1 Janthinobacterium sp. AD80 | reverse complement strand
CTGCCGCCGCAGCGGGCGCGGAACATGCGTTCGGCGGCGACCCGACGCATGCGGCGGCGATGGCGATGGCCTGGATGGCCGGCAGCCAGTCCGAAGGCGTGGCCTGCTGCGCGCGCCTGTTCATGCCCGGCGATGCCGCGGCCCTGCCGGAAGCGGCCTTGCCCACCGTCGCCAAGAGCCGTGCGCAGCTGGAAGAATATGATTTCGTGCCGTTCCGCCAGGCCACCGCGCAAGCGGCATCGATGATGAGCGCGCACGTGGTGTACCCGGCCCTGGATGCCGAGCTGCCCGCCAGCCTGTCGCCGCGCGTGATGCAGGGACTGGTGCGCGAGCAGTGGCGCTTCGACGGCATCCTCATCAGCGATGGCCTGGACACGGCATCCGTGCGGGAACGCCACATGGCGGGCCAGATCGCCCTGCGCAGCGTGACCGCCGGCAGCGACATGGCCATGGTGCTCGAGCGCCCCGCCGCCGTGGCCGCGCTCGACGCCCTGGCCGGC
>NZ_NRDQ01000346.1 GCF_002878455.1 Janthinobacterium sp. AD80 | reverse complement strand
GCCTTGATCACAGTTGTCCTTACTCTTTCAATTCATCAATAGCAGCCTCGACTTCGAGACGCTCCTTGCCACCGCCATACACCAGCGAAATATTTTCCGCCACCAGCACGCGCGAGTTCGCGCGCCGCGACCGCATAGTCCGGCGACACGCCCGCGTTGGCGCCACAATACACACATAAAGCCTTGATCACAGTTGTCCTTACTCTTTCAATTCATCAATAGCAGCCTCGACTTCGAGACGCGCGCGCTTTGGCGTAGTCGCCATCGGCGCGGCTGGCGCCCAGCGCCGCCTTGGCCAGCGCGCTTTCCGCCTGCAGGGTGTCGCTGCGGGAACCGAGTCCCCGCTCGGCACGGCGGCGCGTCGCCGCCACTGTTTCCTGCGCCAGCGCCTGGTATTCGCGCCGCATGCGCGCGCTCGCTTGCGCCGTCTGCGCGTCGACATACGCGCTGACGGTCGTCGCCAGCGTCTGTTGCAGCACGGCGTCGTGGCTGGCCAGCGCCGCGTCGAGCAAGGCTTGCGCAGAGCGCTGGCCCGCCGCGCGGCCGCCAAAGTCGAACAGGCGCCAGGAAAAGTTCAGTGACGCCGTATTGCTGTTCAAGCTGCTGGCAGCCGTGTCGGCGCCCGGATAGGCGGTGCGGTCATGCACGCGGCTCAGGCCCGCGTTCAGCGTCGGCAGGTAGGCGCTCCTGGCCTCGCCCAGGCCGGCCGCCTGCAGCCGGATGCCGGCCCAGGCGCCATGCACCTGCGGGTTATGGCACAGGGCCAGGTCGACGGCCAGCGCCAAGGTCAAGGGCACGGCCCCGTCCCAGGATGGCGGGCATGGCGCGGCGGCGCTGTCTCCCGGCAGCATGCGGTCGCCCTCGGCCAGCTGCGGCTGCGCGCGCAGGGGATCGTCGAGGAAGCGCGACAGATCGCCGGCCAGCGCGGGCGGCGCTGCCAGCAAGCCGATGGCGACGGCGACGGCAAAGGCAAAGGCAATGGTGAAGGCGAAGGGGCGCGCACTAGCGTTCATGCAGCGCCTCCTTCTGGTGCCGCACCAGCGGTGACAGCACATATTCGATCACCCGCCGCGTGCCCGTGCGGATCTCCGCGCGCACCGCCATGCCGGCCGACAGCGGCACCGGCTTGCCATCGATGACGATGGCCGGCTGGCGCAGCGTGATCCTGACGGCATACACGGGGCCCTTTCGGTCATCTTCGACGGCGTCGCGCGAAACGCTGCTGACGACGGCCGGCACGGTGCCATATTTTGTGTAGTCGAAGGCGTCGACCTTGACGGCGACCGCCTGGCCTTCCTGCACGAAGCCGGCGTCGCGGTTTTCCAGCACGGCGTCGATTTCCAGCCTGCCCTGGCGCGGCACGATCTGCATCAGCGCCTGCGCGGCGGGCACCACGCCGCCCACCGTATGCAATTTGAGCTGCTGCACCGTGCCGTCGACGGG
>NZ_NRDQ01000345.1 GCF_002878455.1 Janthinobacterium sp. AD80 | reverse complement strand
CGCCCTGCAAGCGGCCGCCAATGCCGCCGCGACGGCTGCCGCGAACGCGCAGACGCAAGCGAACCAGACGGATGCGCCTACCCTGGGCCTGATCGCCGATGCGGCCACCCTGGCGTCGGATGCGGCGCAGGTGCAGGCCGGCCTGACCGACGCGGCCGCCCTGGCCGTGATTTCCAATGCCGATGCCACCACGGCGGCCACTGCCGCCGCCGTGGCCAATGCCACGGATGCCGCCGCGCTTGATATCGCTGCCGCCGCTGCCGCGACCGCCGCTGCCAATGCCGTGATCACCGCCAATCAGAGCGATGCCGCCGCGCTGCAAATCTGCTGACGCGGCCGCCGCCACGGCTCAGCGCCGCCACGCAAGCCGCGCTGACGGATGCCGCCGCCCTGCAGGTAATTTCCGACGCGGACGCCGCCGCCGCGCTGGCCGCGCAAACCACGGCCAACCAGACGGATGCCGCCGCCCTGGCAGCCGCCGATGCGGCCGCCGCGAACGACGCCGCCAATGCCCAGGCAGTGGCTGACCAGACCGATGTCGTCGCCTTGCAGCAAGCGGCAGACCAGGCCGACGCCGATGCGGCTGCCGCCAATGCCCAGGCCAGCCTGCTGGATGTCAACGTGGCGCTCAACGCCTTCAACCTCGCCAACCTCGCCTCCCTGGCCGCCAACGTCACGGCTGGCCAGACCAGCGTGCTCGACCTGACGGCCACCGTCAATGCCTTGCAGGGCGATGCCGACAGCGCCGACCTCACCGCCAGCCTGACGGATGCCATCAGCCTTGCCGCCACCGCCACGCTCGATGCGGCAGCGGCAACTGCCCTGCAAGTGACGGCCAACCTGACCGACGCAGCGGCGCTGGCCGCCACGGCAGCTTCCGCCGTCTCGGCGGCGGAAGCTGCCGCCGCCCTCGGCGGGATCGATATCTCGGCCGTCA
>NZ_NRDQ01000344.1 GCF_002878455.1 Janthinobacterium sp. AD80 | reverse complement strand
GTGCGGCCGCGGCGCTGCCGGGCGCCACGGCATCGCGCGGCAGCGCCGCTTCGCAGCCCAGCGCGATCAGCACGGCCGCCGCCAGGTAGGACACCAGGTTGCGCGCCCCTTCGCACAGCACTTCGAGCAGCAGCAGGACGGGCAGCATGGCGTCGAGCGGCAAGCCGAGCGAGGCCTGCAGCACGCCGGCCCACAGCGCCGCCTTCACGCCGGGCACGCCGACGGACCAGAGCGCCGTCCAGCCGGCCAGCAAGCTGATCAAGAGCAGCTGCGCCACTCCGGGCGGCTGGCCGTACACATTGGCGACAAACACGGCCAGCACGGCGAAATACAGCGCCTCTCCCGTGCGGATGAAGACGGGGCAGATCGACGCCATCAGCTCGACCACGCCGCGGCTGAAGCCGAGGCGCACGCTGAGCGCCTCGATGAATTCGGGCAGCGCCGCCGCGCCCACCGGCGCGAACAGGCAGACGGTGACGGGTTCGCGCAGCGCCGTCAGCACCTGCCACGGCTGCGCCTTCAGGCGCCAGGCCAGCAGCGCCACCACCAGCGCGCAGCACAGCAGCACGCTGCCGTACCAGGTGGCCAGGAAGCCCGTCAGCAGGCCGATGGACTCGCCGCCCGCCGCGCTGGTGGCGGCCGCCGCCAGGATGCAGGCCGTCAGCGGCAAGCCGGTATTCACGCAGCGGATGGACAGCTCCATGCCCCGGTACACGGCTTCGAGGATGGCGCTCAGCTGCTGGCTGGCCTCGGGCCGCTGCACCGCGACGGCGGCGCCAAACAGCAGCACGCCGATCAGCACCGAGGGCGCCGAGCCGAAGGCCATCACGGCATACAGGTTGTGCGGCACCAGATGCCGCCAAGAAAGATGGCGTCACCCTGAAATTTGCCGATGCCCAGCAAAAGCAGGAAAACCAGGTCAAGGCGCTGCGCTCCTTCATCGCGCAAAAGGTCGACGTCATCGCCTTCTCGCCCGTGGTCGAGTCGGGCTGGGATACCGTGTTGCGCGAA
>NZ_NRDQ01000343.1 GCF_002878455.1 Janthinobacterium sp. AD80 | reverse complement strand
GCGTGCGCCGGCGCGACCGGCACCACGCGCGGCGGCGGACGTTCGCGCCAGCGCGCGGCCAGCCAGAACAGCAGCAGCGCCACCAGACCGAAGAACAGCCAGCCATAGATCAGGTGGTCGACCCCCACGGCCAGGCGCATATTGCTCAGGTGGCCCAGCATGACGATCAGGTAGGCGCGCACGCCATTGGCCAGGATGGGCACGAGCAGGGCGGCGGCCATGACAGCCAGGCGCCGGCGCGCGCTGTGGCATTGCAGGTGGGCAAACAGCGCGCCCAGGGCCAGCGCGGCGATCAGGTAGCGCAGGCCGCTGCACGCCTCGACCACCGACCAGTTACCCGTGGGCAGCGAAAAATTGCTGCCGTCACGGAACACGGGCACGCCCGTCAGCTGCAGCGCCGTCACCGTGAAACTGGCCGTGAAGTCGATCAGCGGTTCAAGGAAGACTTCGCCAAACGGCACGGCGAGGAACAGATACGCAAGCGGGAAGGCCAGCAGCCGCACGGCCGGCCAGCCCAGGACGGCCAGCACGCAGGCGGGCAGCATGGCCGTGGCCGCATATTGCTCGACCACTTGCACGTTGGCCGCGTCGGCCAGCAGCCAGGCCAGGCCCAGCACGGCCAGCAGCAGCAAGCCCGGCGCGGATGGCCGCTGCGGCAG
>NZ_NRDQ01000342.1 GCF_002878455.1 Janthinobacterium sp. AD80 | reverse complement strand
CGATGGCCAGGTTGCCGTCGCCCTGCGCCGTGCGCACGGCCAGCAGCTGCGCGGTTCTGCGGCACTTGCAGGGCCCAGCCGGCAGCGCCCCACAGCACGACAGGCGCCAGCATCAGCCATGCCGACCAGCCGGCCGCCAGCGGCAGCGCGCCCAGGGCCGGCGCCAGCAACAGCAGGATGCACAGAGTGAGTGTCGGCGCGGCCAACCTGTCGGCCAATGGACCGACCAGCACACTGCCGGCGATGCCGCCCACGCCCCAGGCCCACAGGAAGGGCGTGACGGACAGCGTCTCGCCGTGCGCGGACCATGCCAGCAGCGGCGCGACAAACGTGTACATGCCCAGGCTGGCAATGGCCGCCAGCAGCGACACCAGCAAGATGGCCAGCACCTGTCCGTCCGCCAGCAAGGCAAGCTTGCGGCGCAGCGCGATGGCAGGCGCCGGCGGCAGCACGGGCAGCTTCCACAGCAAGCCGGCCAGCGCCAGCGCACCGAGGAACGCCACCAGCCACAGTGCGGCGGCCCAGCCCAGCTGCTGCGCCAGCAGCAAGCTCAAAGGCACGCCCAGCACCGTGCCGCTGGCCATGCCGCCCATGATCACGCCGAT
>NZ_NRDQ01000341.1 GCF_002878455.1 Janthinobacterium sp. AD80 | reverse complement strand
CCGGCCGGCACGGGCGGCGCGCTCAAATGCGCCAGCGGTAGGCCGCGTGCGATGGGGCCGGGTTGCCGCCGACCAGCACCGCCAGCGCGTTTTCCTGTTCAAAGATCTGCCGCTGCAGCTGCGGCACCTGCTCGGCTGCCGCATGGTATTCGGATTGCGCCTGCAGCCATTCCAGGCGCGAACTGTAACCCACCTCGAACTGCTTGCGGGCCAGCTCGCGCGACTGTTCGCGCAGCTGCAGGGTCGACTGCGTCAGCGCCAGCTGCGCGTCCAGCCCGCGCAAATTCAAGTACGCCGTGGCCACGCTGGCGGCGATCGACAACGCCGCCGCATCGAGGCTGGCCTGCTCGGCACGGTAGCTCTCGCCGGCAGCATCGCTGAGTTTCGCCAGCCGGCCCCACACATCGATTTCATAGCTGGCCTGCAGCTCCGCCTGGAAGACGTTTGTCACGTAGGGCACGCCGCTGGACGCCAGGGTGCGCGTGCGCGTGGGCGAGCCGTCGAAGGCCAGGTTGGGCGCGCGGTTGGCGTCGGCCTGCGCCAGGCGCGCGCGGTATTCCTGCACGCGGGCGCGCGCCACGCGCAAGTCGCCATTGCGCGCCAGCGCCTCGCCCACCAGATCGCTCAACACGGGGTCGCCAAAGGCTTGCCACCATAGCTGCTCGACATGCGCACCGCTGGCCGCTGGCGCGCCGGCG
>NZ_NRDQ01000340.1 GCF_002878455.1 Janthinobacterium sp. AD80 | reverse complement strand
GGGACGCGTGAGCGCCGCGCCAGCCGCCGGACCCTTGCCCGCCAGGGCGGCCAGCTGGTTGCGCAGCAGGGCCAGCGATTCGGCCGACTGCTCCAGCTGGCGCCGTCCGGCCGGCAGGGTGGTTTCAATTTGCGCCACGTCGATGTCCGTGCCGATGCCGGCCGCCTTGCGCTGGCGCGTGATGTCGAGGATGCGGGCGCGCTGCGCCAGGCTGCGTTCGATCACGTCCTGCAGCTGGAATTCATACGACAGCTGGATGTAGGTGCGCACCAGCGCCGTTTCCAGCGCCAGGCGGGCCATCTGCGATTCGGCCGACGCCAGCTGCACGTCGCCCAGCGCGGCGGAGAGGGCGGCGCGGTTGCGGCCCCACAGGTCCAGGTCGTACGAAGCCGTGACGGTGGCCTGGTTGCGCCAGGCGTAGTTTCCGGCCAGCGGCGCCGGCGTGCTGCCGTGCAGCGAATACAGTTCGCGGTTGATGGAAACGCTGGCCTCGGCCTGCGGGCGGGTCTTGTCTTCCGCCGCGCCGGCCAGCGCCTCGGCCTGGCGCACGCGCGCCTGG
>NZ_NRDQ01000034.1 GCF_002878455.1 Janthinobacterium sp. AD80 | reverse complement strand
GCGGTCGGCGCCGGCCGGCTTGGCTGGTGCGACAGGAGCAGGGGCGGGCGCCACCGGTGCCGGGGCGCCGGTGAAGAAGCTGATGATCTTGGCGATCAGGCCTTGCGGTGCGGCGGGTGCAGGCGCCGGGACGGCCTTCACTTCCACCGGCTTGCGCTCGACCAGCGGTGCCGGCTGGTCAGGCGTGATCGTCTTGACGACGGCTTCCTGGCGCGGCTTGGCTTCTTCCTTCTGGCGCTTGCTGTAAGCCATGTCGGTTTCAGCGTGTTCGGCCAGGTTGTAGCTGGCCTGGCTGTCTTCCAGACGCGGGTCGTCGTGCTTGATGCGTTCCAGCTTGTAGTGCGGCGTTTCCAGATGCTTGTTCGGGATCAGGATCACGGCGATGCGGTGGCGGTTCTCGATTTTCAGCACTTCGCCGCGCTTTTCGTTCAGCAGGAAGGCGCCCACGTCGACGGGCACTTGCACGTGGATGGTGGCCGAGTTTTCCTTCATCGCCTCTTCCTGGATGATGCGCAGCACCTGCAGGGCGGACGATTCGGTATCGCGGATGTGGCCGGTGCCGGAGCAGCGCGGGCACGTCACGTGCGAGCCTTCGGACAGCGAAGGACGCAGGCGCTGACGCGACAGTTCCATCAGGCCGAAGCGCGAAATCTTGCCCATTTGTACACGGGCACGGTCATGGTGCAGCGCATCTTTCAGGCGCTGTTCCACTTCGCGCTGATTTTTTGCCACTTCCATGTCGATGAAGTCGATGACGATCAGGCCGCCCAGGTCGCGCAAGCGCAGCTGGCGGGCCACTTCTTCGGCCGCTTCGCAGTTGGTGTTGAAGGCGGTGGTCTCGATGTCCGAGCCGCGCGTGGCGCGCGCCGAGTTGACGTCGACGGAAACGAGCGCTTCGGTATGGTCGATCACGATGGCGCCGCCCGATGGCAGCGGCACGGTGCGGCTGTACGCCGTTTCAATCTGGTGTTCGATCTGGAAGCGCGAGAACAGCGGCACGTCGTCGCTGTAGCGTTTTACGCGGTGCACCATGTCGGGCATCACGTGGCTCATGAACTGGTGCGCCTGGTCGTAGATCTCGTCGGTATCGATCAGGATCTCGCCGATGTCCGGCTGGAAGTAGTCGCGGATGGCGCGGATGACCAGCGACGATTCCTGGTAGATCAGGAAAGCGCCGTTGGCCGACTTGCCGGCGCCTTCGATGGCGCGCCACAGTTGCATCAGGTAATTCAAGTCCCACTGCAGTTCATCGACGTTGCGGCCGATGCCGGCGGTGCGGGCGATCACGGACATGCCAGCTGGCAAGTCCAGTTTATCCATGGTTTCGCGCAATTCCTGGCGCTCTTCACCTTCCACGCGGCGCGATACGCCACCACCACGCGGGTTGTTCGGCATCAGCACCAGGTAGCGGCCGGCCAGGGAAACAAACGAGGTCAGGGCGGCGCCCTTGTTGCCGCGCTCTTCTTTTTCCACCTGGACCATGATTTCCTGGCCTTCGCGCAGCGCTTCCTTGACGGAGGCGTTACGCACGTCGACGCCTTCACGGAAGTACGTGCGGGCAACTTCCTTGAAAGGCAGGAAGCCGTGGCGGTCTTCGCCATAGCTGACGAAGCACGCTTCGAGCGATGGCTCGATGCGCGTGATGACGCCCTTGTAGATGTTGGATTTGCGCTGTTCGCGCCCGGCTGTCTCGATATCGATGTCGATCAGTTTTTGTCCGTCGACAATCGCTACGCGCAGTTCTTCTTGCTGCGTGGCATTAAACAACATGCGTTTCATTTTTATAACTCCGCGACCCGTAGGCCATCTCAAAGCCGCTTCCGGAGAAGCGGCGAAGTACAGGGATATATGCGAGAACGGGAGTGCTGGCGGGGGAAATGCCCAGGCGTGCGGAGCAACAACGCGTACGAGGTAAACGTTACGGCCGCAACAGGCGCGGTGAGGTCGATCGTCATGCCGAGTGCACAGGACACCTGCAACTCATCTGAAACAGCCCGGACGAGAATGAACTGCATCGGGGGCAGAGAATGCAAGTGGTCAGCAAATTCAGAGCCAAATCGTAAGCCGGCTCACATTACAGGGATCGCGATGGCGAGGCTTGGCCTCAGCCTATTCATCGACAACCCTCAGTATTGTGACCTCATACGGGGTTTGGCGAAAACGGCAAGCGTTATCAACTTCATCAACCCGCGAGCCCGACTCGATAAGTCGCGCTAACGGGTACTTATCCTTATAATCCCACACTCACTTCTGCATCTCCACGCGTTATCCGATTACAACTACGGTGCAACCTTGATTCGCGCAGGGATGGTGCATATACATTTTTTTCCACCGAATTTGCAATTTGGCGAGGCCGGTGGAGACGCCCCTGTGTAAAATGTGCTTTTATTCTTACACTCGCAGCAGCCAGGGCCGCAGCAAAAACAATTATATATTCAAAATGAAGGACTTAGAGAGATTTCTGGGAAGACATAGTAAATGAAGAGTCAAAATGATGTTGTTCCCCCTTCAACACCCCCGGTTCAGCCGCAAGCCCAATTCGTAACGATCGCCGAGGAAGAAGCAGGCCAGCGCATCGACAACTACTTATTAAGAGTGTGCAAGGGAGTGCCTAAAAGCCACATCTACCGGATATTGCGTTCGGGAGAAGTGCGGGTCAATAAAGGCCGTATCGATCAGCTGTATCGTCTTGCCGCCGGCGACGTGGTGCGCATTCCGCCCGTGCGCGTGGCCGAAAAGGCCGCCACCGGCGCGCCTGCCGCCGAATTCAAGATCATCTTTGAAGATGCGCAGCTGCTGGTCATCGACAAGCCGGCCGGCGTGGCCGTGCATGGCGGCTCGGGTGTGTCCTTCGGCGTGATCGAGCAATTGCGCGCTTCGCGCCCCGATGCCAAGTTCCTGGAACTGGTGCACCGCCTGGACCGCGACACCTCCGGCCTGTTGTTGCTGGCAAAGAAACGTTCCGCGCTGACCAATTTGCACGAGCAGATGCGCGACGGCGTCACCGACAAGCGCTACCTGGTGCTGGTGGCGGGCGACTGGAAGAATGCGCGCCAGCATATCAAGTTGCCATTGCATAAATATACGACGGCCGAAGGCGAACGCCGGGTGGCCGTGCAGGCCGATGGGCTGGCGTCGCACACGGTGTTTACGCTGTTGCATAAATATCACAACTTCGCCTTGCTGGAAGCGGAATTGAAGACGGGACGCACGCACCAGATCCGCGTGCACCTGTCGTCGTCCGGCTTCCCCATCGCCGGCGACGATAAATATGGTGATTTTGCCCTCAACCGTGCCCTGTTGAAAGCCGACAGCACGCGCGGCGCCCTGAAGCGCATGTTCCTGCACGCGCACCAGATCACGTTTACGCATCCGGAAAACGGCAAGACGATGACCCTGAACGCGCCGTTGGCTGCCGAATGCGAGCGTTTCTTGGTAAGCTTGGGCAAACCATTGGCCGTTGCCGCACGATAAGGAAGCAAGCGTGCGCGTGACACTACTCACAAGGTAGTCAGTCGCCATCATTCATTCTCAAGGAGCCGGCGGCGTGTGTCGTCGGAAAACATGGCAAGAAAGCAATTTGATCTGATCGTCTTCGATTGGGACGGCACCCTGATAGACAGTACCTCGACCATCGTCAAGTGCATCCAGGCGTCAGCCAAAGACCTGGGCTTGCCTGTTCCCACCGAACTGCTGGCCTCGCATGTAATCGGCCTGGGCCTGCAGGAAGCCATGCAGCTGGTGATGCCCGACGTGGAGCCGAAATACCATGCGCGCATGGCGGAACGCTACCGCTATCACTATCTGTCGCGCGACCACGAACTGGCATTGTTTCCCGGTGTTTACGAGATGCTGCAGGAACTGTCGCAGCAGGCCTATTTCCTGGCCGTCGCCACGGGCAAGAGCCGCGTCGGCCTGAACCGCTCGCTGAATGCCGTCAAACTGCTGTCGCTGTTCGATGCCACGCGTTGCGCTGATGAAACTTTTTCCAAGCCACATCCTGCCATGCTTCAGGAACTCACGCGTGAATTGGGACAGGACATGCGCCGAACCGTGATGATCGGCGACACCAGTCATGATTTATTGATGGCAAGCAATGCGGGCGCGGTCGGTATTGCCGTAGAGTATGGAGCGCATCCGGTCGAGCAGTTGCAGGCTTGCAAGCCGCTGTACTCGGCCCCGACAGTGGCGCATCTGCACCAATGGCTGAGCGAGCACGCATGATGGCCGATGTCGTGGAAATTCTCATTTGCGCCGCCGACGCCGTCGCCGATGGCGGCAAGGGCGTGCGCTTTCCCGTCTCTGCCGGTGGCGAAGCGACCACCGGCTTTGTCGTGCGCCATGGCGGCAAGGCGTATGGCTACCTGAACCGCTGCGCCCACGTGCCCATCGAGCTGGACTGGGCCGAAGGCGAGTTTTTCGAGTCCAGCGGCTTGTACCTGATGTGTTCGACGCATGGCGCCATCTATGTGCCGGAAAGCGGCTTTTGCGCTGGCGGTCCCTGCAAGGGCGGCCGTTTGCGTCCGATTCCCGTGGCCGAGCGCGATGGCCAGCTGTACTGGCAACCGGATGAGTATGTCAAACCCCTGCCGGCCTGAGCCCCGGCACGGCCTTTTGCAATTTAAGCAAAGTGAATTATGAGCGATAACACGAATGACAAGCTGGACAGCAGTGCGCCCGCCAGCGGCAGCGGCGCCCCTGCCGGCCATTGGGAACGCGACGTGCTGGAAAAGCTGGTATTTGCCACATTGCAAGAACAACGCGCGCACCGCCGCTGGAGCATCTTCTTCAAGGTCTTCAGCCTGCTGATCGTGCTGTTCGCCCTGTGGGTGTTTTATGACTACAACAGCACTGACGACAGCGAAACCCTGGGCCGCCACACGGCCCTGATCGACATCAGCGGCGCCATCGAATCCGAAGGCAGCGGCTCGGCCGCCGTCGTCATCCCGGCGCTGGACAAGGCGTTCTCCGATAGCGGCTCGGTCGCCGTGGTGCTGCATATCAATAGCCCTGGCGGCAGTCCCGTGCAGGCAGGCATGATCGTCGACGAGATGCAGCGCCTGCGCAAGGGCTACCCGGACAAGCCTTTGTATGTGGTGGTCGATGAAATGTGCGCCTCGGGCGGCTATTACATCGCCGCCGCCGCCGACCGCATCTACGTCAACAAGGCCAGCGTGGTCGGTTCCATCGGCGTGCTGATGGATGGCTTCGGCTTTACGGGCGTGATGGAAAAAGTCGGCGTCGAGCGCCGTTTGCTGACGGCCGGCGAGAACAAGGGTTTCATGGACCCGTTCAGCCCGCTGACGGACAAGCACAAGGCGTATGCGCAGGGCATGCTCAATGAAATCCACCAGCAGTTCATCGATGTGGTGCGCGCGGGACGGGGCAAGCGCCTGAAGGAAACGCCGGATACCTTCTCGGGACTGTATTGGACGGGCGCGAAAGCCGTCGAAATGGGCCTGGCCGATGATTTCGGCACGGTTGACAGCGTGGCGCGCGATATCGTCAAGGCGGAAGACATCGTCGACTACACGCAGCATGAAGGCTTGCCGGAACGGGTGCTGAAGAAATTTGGCGCGGCCATGGGCGCCGGTGCCATGAAGGCAGCCGTGCAGCAGTCACAGCCGGCGTTGCGCTGAGAGCATGACTCTTGGCTGGCAGGCAAGCCAGTCGAGAATGATTTTCAATAAGGTGGTAAATTGCCTTGAAAATCGACCTCCTTGGGCTATAGTGAAGCAGTAGTTCTTTTCAAGGAGGGGCGATATATCAACTATGTTGTCAGTACTAACTTGATTGGCAGGTCTTGGAACTACTCGCCACATCGTAGATGTGGTTTTGAGTGAATTTACATTCCTCACTAAAGTCCCGATGGGGCTTGGGAACGGCGGCGCAATGCCGCCGTTTCCTTTTGTATGTCGTAATTGATGGCGCTGGACATGATAGTGCAAGGTCGGATGAGCACAACGCTGCGTGGTGCGCGGGCGGTAATAACATGCATGCGAGAGTGGGGCATGTGTGGCTGGGCATCACGGCCTTCAGGCCGCGCAGTCGTTACAGTGCGCGGACAAGGTCAGAGGGTGGGATTGCTTGGCCTGCGTACTGATTTCCTTTACGCCAGAGGCCGTGGCGGCTCGCGCAGACACCGCGTCCTGGCCCTCTTCCAGCGTGTCCACCTGGGCAAAACCGCCCTGCTTTAGCCAGCACATGAAATGGCATTGTGCCTCGGCATGCCAGCGCATCTGGCTGGTGGCCATCGGCGCGTCGTCGCCGGCTACAAATTCCTCGTCCCGCAAGGGATGGGCGTCGCGCCAGCGCGCCACGGCCAGGTTAACTTTATGCATCGCTTCCTGTTCGGTGGCGATGCTGCGGCGCATGTCGCTGATGCTGTCTTTCATGGCGATTGTATCAGTGTGCTTCATACGATGTCCTTCCCAGTCGTTCGTGGCTATTGCCGAAATTCCTAAAGCACGTTAGGCGGATTCCTAACGAAGTTTCAGTCTATCAATCCATTATTCCGAGCGCTTGATTTATCTCAAAGAAATCGCTTATCAAACACACTTCCATGCGCTTTCTTATTGTCGCCAGATGACGTGTCTACCAGTTGTTGTATTTAAATAAATAAAAACACGACATGCGACTGGTATTGCGCCGCTTGCGGACGATGGGGATTTTTCTTGTCGTCGTGCTTGCGTGAATCAGTGATGCTCAGCCAGATAGCTACCGCTGGATGAAGACGAGCGGACGGATTATTTGCTAACGATGGAAATATTTATTTGTTTGACATGTTGGTATGCAGGTGTGAAAATATTGTTAATTTAATTTGCAGCTGATTTTGTTGGTCGAATGGGCAATGATGAAGTCTATTTTTGGTTTTAAGCCATTTCAGCGATATCAAATCCTGTGCCCACGTCCATTGTTGTCGAGAAATTTACGTTGACGGAAAGCGATGTGCCAGGGCATCGGGCAGACAATCCTGAAATTTGTCTACGTTGTCGAACTTGCATGTTAAAGCAGCGTATATATTGCAACCTAGAAGGTTGGTGACGCTCAAAAGCGATTTTTCCGGAAATGTAGGCAATAAGGAAATATTGTTTGTATAGTATGCAAACGATGATTGTCAGTACGTTTTATCTATCAACTTTCAAGCCATGTTGCTCCTGACTGGCTATTTTTAATATGGGTCCACTGAATGTTTCAATTTCTCAATTCCGTTAAAAGCTGCAATTTTTATAAAAGCATGGCTGTATTGTCGCTATCGATGATGTCCGTCTCTGCGCATGCGCAAGGAGTTTCGTTTGATGCTGCAAATGTGACTATTACGACCATTGGTGTGCATGGCGTAACCCCTTATTTCCGGATCGTGGAACCACTGGCGGCACAGTGCGCCTATTTGCTGATTTATATTCCCGCAGATAAGAAATCCATGTATGCGCAAGTACTCGCTGCCAAACTGGCAGGAAGAAAATTGAGCCGAGTGAATTACACCTTGACGAACGGCCCGAATTCGGAATGCCACGCAGTTGTCGTAGAGATGGAATAATTGCTAAAATAAAATAATGGGGCTTGTCCTTTCTAAGAGTGTGCTGCGCAAAAAAATTTTTTTGGCGGTTTTTTTGTGTTTTTCGCTGCGCAATGCCTGTGCTTTAGAGGCTGCGGTTGGCACGGTGGCGTGCATGGAGGCGCCTTATCTTCCCGGACGATTTTTTTCTTGATGGCAGCAGCGTGTCCTGTCCTGCTGCTGCCCGCATCAAATGCTCCAGTTCCGATCGTGCAAATAGAATAATAAATTTATTCATGCAACTTTACTCACCTCTTTGGCTTCTGGCATGAAAATGAGTGTCGTGATAGGTGATGGTGACAAAACTTACAAGGGACAATTTATTTATGCCGCGCTGGTCAGCTGATTTTCGCTATCAGGCACGTCATATTCGATGCCTGCCATGTTGATTTTTTGCCGGATTATGTTGCTGCCCTGTCTGCTGGTGTGCGTCTGAAAATACCTAGGTGATGCGCGTAAGCGTAGACTGCGATGCGCAGCCAAAGTAGTACCGACAGTATTGCCGGGCGGCGGCCGTTTCGAAAGGGGCGGCGTGCCGGTCGTCGTGAAGACTAGCTATGCCTGCTTCTGGCGCCGCTTCACGCTGTCATCCGCTTCTGGTAAAGTCACGCCCATGAGTAAATTATCCCTAGACCGCATCCTGCAATCGCAGGGTTTTGGCACCCGTAAATATTGTCGTTCCCTTATCGATGATGGCGATGTCGTCATCAATGGCGTTACCCAGACCAATTACCGCACCACCGTCGAGACCGAAGGCCTGGTGCTGCACGTCTTTGAAGAAGAGTGGGTCTACCGCCAGCACCTGTACCTGGCGCTGTACAAGCCCGCCAATTTCGAATGCTCGCGCAAGCCCAGCCATCACCCTGGCGTGCTGACCCTGCTGCCGGAACAGTTTACCTGGCGCGAAGTCCAGCCCGTCGGCCGGCTCGACCACGACACCACCGGCATGCTGCTGATGTCCGACGATGGCCCCTTTATCCATGCACAATCGTCGCCGAAGCGCCACGTTCCCAAGATTTACCAGGCTACCACGCAAGAACCGGTGACCGATGAACTGGTGGCGCTGTTGCTGGCCGGCGTGCAATTGCATGACGAACCGGCTCCGCTGGCGGCCCTCGTCTGCGTCAAGCGCGGCGAGCACCAGCTGGAAATCGTGCTGGAGCAGGGCAAATACCACCAGGTCAAGCGCATGCTGGCCGCCGCCGGCAACCACTGCAGCGCGCTGCACCGTTCCGCCATCGGCAGCCTGACCCTGGAATCGCTGGGCATTGCGGAAGGCGAGTGGTGCTACCTCACGCCCGAGCAGATCGCCCTGCTGGCCTGACCCTCTTCCTGATTGCCAAAGCCGGGAATGTCCCGGCTTTTTGGCGTCTTTAGCCTCCAACTGCCTGCATTTGACGAAGTTCTCCGTACATGAAATTAGCAACCCTGAAAGATGGCACGCGCGACGGCCAGCTGGCCGTCGTCTCGCGCGACCTGAAAACGGCGCACCTGGCCGACGGCATCGCTTCGACCCTGCAAAAGGCGCTCGACGACTGGAGCTTTATCGCGCCCCAGCTGGACTTGCTGTACCAGACCATCAATAGCGGGCGCGGCCACCGTGCCTTCGATTTCGACCCGGCCAACTGCATGGCGCCCCTGCCGCGCAGCAGCCTGCGCGTGGCGGGCGCCGCATATCTCCAGCAGGTCGAGCGGGCCTGCAAGGCCGCCGGCATTGAGGTGCCCGCCAATCTGCGCGACGCGCCGCGGATGTACCAGGGTGCCAGCGATGATTTCCTCGGCGCCCAGGATGACATTACCCTGGCGCATGAGCAGTGGGGCATCGACTACGAGGCGGGCATCGCTGCCATCACGGATGACGTGGCGATGGGTTCCACGCCGGACCAGGCGCACCTGAACATCAAGCTGCTGATGCTGGTCAACGACGTTACCTTGCGCAACCTGGCGCCGGAGGAACAGGCGGGCGGCCATGGCTTCCTGCAGTCGAAACCGGCCATGGCCTGCTCGCCCGTGGCGGTTACGCCCGACGAGCTGGGCGACGCCTGGCGCGGCGGCAAGGTGCATTACGCCGTGCGCTGCAGCCTGAACGGCAAGTTGTCGGGCCAGCCCCATGCGGGCGCCGACATGGCCTTCAATTATCCGCAACTGCTCGCGCATCTGTGCCAGACGCGCAATGCGCGCGCCGGCAGCGTGGTGAGCGCGGGCGGCGTCGCCAACAAGGAAGTCAAGAAGGGATTTTCCAGCATCGTTGAGCGGCGTAGCCAGGAGATGATCGCCGATGGCGTTGCCAGCACGCCGTATTTGCTGTTTGGCGATGTGGTGCGATTGGAAATGCTGGGGGATGACGGGAAATCCCTGTTTGGCGCCATCGAGCAGACCGTCAAGCAGGCGGAAGCGCGGAAAAATCGTTAGTGACCCGAGAAATGGCCATGACTGCGTTGCAACCCCTCGCCGTACTATTCGTACTGTTTTCGGGGCCGCGCCTTGTCCTGAGCGTTTTTCGGTCCCCTCTGATATGGGCGCCTGCGGCGCCTTGTTTCATCTGGGCAAAGGAAATACAGGGGATTTGCCCTCCTGTTCCGCCGATGGCGGGCGCTCGCTTGAACCGATAATGCTCCATGCCCAGTCCGTATTGCGCCTAGCCAGGCCGCAGGACTTCACCGGAGTTGATTGATGTCGGAAGACAGCGACGCAGAAAAGACCGAAGCCGCGTCACCGAAGCGCCTCGAGCAGGCGCGTGAGGAAGGCGACGTTCCGCGATCGCGTGAAGTGGCCACGTTTACGGTGCTGATGGCGTCCGGCTGCTGCCTGTGGTTTGCCGGCGACGCCATCGTGCGCCGGCTGACGGCTGTCATGGTCTCCGGGCTGAGCCTGAACCGGGAACAGATACTCGACCCCGATGCGATGATGCTGCGCATCGGCTACGACGTCAGCTCGGTCTTGCTGACCTGCTTGCCGTACGCGCTGGCCATCATGCTCGTGGCGCTGGCCTCGCCCATCCTGGTGGGCGGCTGGCTGTTCAGCTCGAAGGCGTTTACCCCCAATTTTGGCAAGCTCAACCCGATCCGCGGCCTGGGCAATATGTTTTCAAAGAATGCCCTGGTGGAATTGCTGAAGGCCATCGCCAAGACGCTCGTCGTTGGCGTCGTGGCCTGGATGGTGATGCAGCATCAGAAAGACGCCGTGCTGGGCCTGTCCGTGGAATCCCTGCGCGCCGGCTCGGCTCACCTGATCAGCTTGCTGATCACGGCCTTCCTGCTGATCGTCGGCGCACTCGGCCTGATCGCCGCCATCGACGGCCCCTACCAGATGTGGCACTACGCCAACAAGATGAAAATGACCCTGCAGGAAGTCAAGCAGGAGTCGAAGGAATCGGACGGCAATCCGCAGATCAAGGCGAAGATCCGCCAGATGCAGCATGAAATGTCGCGCCGCCGCATGATGGCCGACGTCCCCACGGCCGACGTGGTGGTGACCAACCCGACGCACTATGCGGTGGCACTGAAATACGGCGAGAATTCGCGCGGCGCGCCGCAGGTGGTGGCCAAGGGCATCGACGAAGTGGCGGCGAAGATCCGCGAACTGGCCGGCGAGCACAAGGTCGCCATCCTGGAAGCGCCGGCGCTGGCGCGTGCGCTGTACAAGCATACCGAGATCGGCGACGAAATTCCCGAGGCGCTGTATGGCGCCGTGGCCGAAGTGCTGGCCTATGTGTTCCAGCTGCGCAGCTACGGCAATGGCCACGGCCAGCGCCCCGACAAGCCGAAGCAGCTGGACGTGCCGCCCGAACTCGATCCGCAGAATCCCGCATCACAGACACCACCGGCAGCCGATGCCGCTGACAAGAATAAAGGAAGTACACCATGAACGGCCTGAGAATGCCAGCCTGGCTCAGTGGCATGGGGGGCAACGCCAGCAAGGGCATCGCCGCGCCGGTCATCATCATCATGCTGCTGGCGATGATGGTGCTGCCGCTGCCGGCCTTCATCCTCGACATTTTCTTCAGCTTCAATATCGCGCTGTCCATCATCGTGCTGCTGACGGCGCTGTACACGGTCAAGCCGCTCGACTTCATGGCCTTCCCGACCATCCTGCTGGTGTCGACCATGCTGCGCCTGTCGCTGAACGTGGCGTCCACGCGCGTGGTGCTGACGGAAGGTCATACGGGCGCCGACGCGGCCGGTAAAGTGATTGAAGCTTTCGGCCACTTCCTGATTGGCGGCAACTTCACGGTCGGTATCGTCGTGTTTATCATTTTGACGATCATTAACTTTACCGTGGTGACCAAGGGTGCGGGCCGTATCGCCGAAGTGGGCGCGCGTTTTGCGCTGGACGCCATGCCGGGTAAACAGATGGCCATCGATGCCGACCTGAACGCCGGCCTGATCGGCGAAGACGAAGCGCGCCGCCGCCGCACGGAAGTGGCGCAGGAAGCGGAATTCTATGGCGCCATGGACGGTGCCAGTAAATATGTGCGCGGCGATGCCATCGCCGGCATCATGGTGACCGTCATCAATATCGTCGGCGGCTTGCTGGTGGGCTTGCTGCAGCACGACATGGGCTTTGCCGACGCGCTGAAGAACTACACCTTGCTGGCCATCGGTGACGGCCTGGTGGCGCAGATTCCTTCGCTGATCATTTCCACGGCGGCCGGTATCGTCGTCTCGCGCGTGGCCAGCGAACAGGACATCGGCACGCAGCTGGTCGGCCAACTGTTTGCGAAACCGCAAGTGCTGTACATCACCGCCGCCATCATCGGCGGCATGGGCCTGATTCCCGGCATGCCGAACATGGTCTTCATCCTGCTGGCGTCCTCGCTGGCCGGCTGCGCCTATCTGATCAGCAAGAAGCGCACGCAGGAAAAAGCGGCGGCCGAAAAGCCTGCCGAGGCGCCGCAAGCGACTGTCGCGCCCGAACAGGAAGAGGCCAGCTGGCAAGACATCATGCCCGTCGATACCCTGGGCCTGGAAGTGGGCTACCGCTTGATTCCCCTGGTCGACAAGACGCAGGGCGGCGAATTGCTCAAGCGCATCAAGGGCATCCGCAAGAAATTCGCCCAGGAAGTGGGCTTCCTGGCGCCGCCCGTGCATATCCGCGACAACCTGGAACTGAAGCCGTCGGCCTACCGCATCACCCTGAAGGGCGTGGAAGTGGGCGTGGGCGAAGCCTTCAATGGCCAGTTCCTGGCGATCAATCCCGGCATGGCCAGCGGCAGCCTGCCTGGCGTCTCCACCACCGACCCGGCCTTCGGCCTGCCGGCCACCTGGATCGACGCGGGCCTGCGCGACCAGGCGCAATCGATGGGCTACACGGTGGTCGATGCGGGCACCGTGGTGGCGACGCACCTGAATCACCTGATCACCTCGCATGCGTCGGAACTGCTGGGCCGCGCGGAAGTGCAGTCGCTGCTCGACCACCTGGGCAAGGAGTCGCCGCGCCTGGTGGAAGACCTGGTGCCGAAGATGCTGTCCCTGTCGACCCTGCAGAAGGTGCTGCAGAACCTGCTTGCCGAAGGCGTGCACATCCGCGACATGCGCACCATCATCGAAACCCTGGCCGAGCATACCGTCAACACGCAAGACCCGAGCGACCTGACGGCGCTGGTGCGCGTGGCCCTGGGCCGTGCCATCGTGCAGCAGCTGTTCCCCGGCGCGGCGGAATTGTCCGTGATGACCCTCGACAGCCGCCTGGAGCGCCTGCTGATGCAAGCGATGGGCAATGGCGGCGACGGCGCCGGCATTGAGCCGGGCCTGGCCGATACCATCGCCCACCAGGCGGGCCTGGCCGCGCAGCAGCAGGAAGCGCTGGGCCTGACGCCGGTGCTGCTGGTGCCGGCGCCATTGCGCGCCCTGCTGTCGCGCTTCCTGCGCCGTGCCTTGCCGCAGCTGAAAGTGCTGTCGCATGCGGAAGTGCCGGAGACCAAGACGATCCGCGTGACCAGTTTGGTGGGTGCGCAATAGTTGGCATAGTTAATGCCGGGGTCAGACCTCCGCCAGCGTTAGCGCGGCGCTTTGCGTTGGCGTCAGTGGGGGGGCTGACCCCAGCATTTGCAGCAAAGCAAACCCAAGCGAAAGGCCAGGGTCGAACCCTCAGGGTTCGACCCCGGTTGTTGCTTTGGGTTAAAAAAAGCAATGCCGGGACTGACCCTCGGCATCGCCAACATCAAGGTCATTACCACGGTGCGAGGGGAGCCTGCTCCCGGATGTCGTTAGCGTCAGTCGGGCGGATGACCCATCCATCGTTTATGTCAAGAAAGCATCAATTTCCTCCCGGCAAACTGAATAACGGGTACTTTCCCGTCCTGTTCCTTCGATCGTTTCCTCAGTGCATCGCTAATAATGGAAACTGTCCGAGTGATCTGTGTCCATGTGGAAGACAGCACTCAAGCAACAGGAGTCGATGATGGTCACACAGTTCAGCCAATATTGCGCCACCCCCGCCTTGGGAGGCCGGTCATGAATGTGAAGAAATTTACGGGCGCCTCGTCGCGCGATGCGCTGCGCAAGGTGCGCGAAGCGCTGGGCCCCGATGCCGTGATCCTGTCGAACCGCCAGGCCGATGGCGTGGTGGAAATTCTCGCGCTGGCCAATGACGACGCCGCTTCGCTGGCGTCGCCGCCGGCCGCCTCCGAAATGGCCCAGCCCCGTCCCCAGTTGCAGACCCAGTTCGCC
>NZ_NRDQ01000339.1 GCF_002878455.1 Janthinobacterium sp. AD80 | reverse complement strand
CAGCCGCGGCGGCGTCGCCGAATTGCGCGTGCTCGACCGGCCAGCCATGCTGGCGCTGCGCGATGCGGCCGGCGTGGAGCAGCTGGCGCTGCTGACCCGGGTGCGCGGCGAGACGGCCACCGTGGATATCGGCGGCCAGGCGCAACAGCTGCCGCTGGCGCAGGTGGCGCAGCGCAGCGACGGCGGTTTCACCACGTTCTGGCGCGCCCCGCGCAGCTGGCGCGACGAGGTGCCGGTGGGCGCCCGGGGCGCCGACGTCGACTGGCTGGGGCAGCGCCTGGCGCAACTGCACGGCGTGCCCGCGCCGCAACCGAACCAGCCGCTCGATGCCGAGATGCAAAAGCTGTTGCGCGACTTCCAGCACAGCCAGAACCTGAAGGCCGATGGCCTGGCGGGACCGAAAACGTTCATGCGCCTGATGCAGCTGGGCGACAACTCGGAGCCGCGCCTGTCCGGCGCCGCTCCAGCCGTGGCAGCGCCTGCCGCGACGGCGATGGTGGCAGGGAAATAAGATGTCCTACATACTGGAAGCACTGAAAAAATCGCAGGCCGAGCGCCAGCTGGGCGAATTGCCCTCGATCCATGCGCCGCAGGTGCAGCTGCAGGCCGTCGCAACGGCCGGCGGGACAGGGCGCTTGCCCGCCTGGCTGGCGCTGGCCGGCGTGAGCG
>NZ_NRDQ01000338.1 GCF_002878455.1 Janthinobacterium sp. AD80 | reverse complement strand
CTGCAGCACCAGCATGGCGCGCGTGCGGTTGTCGGCATTGATGCCGCCCGTGGGTTTTTCCACGCGCAGCACGACCTTCGGCAGGTAGGCCGAGCGTTGCAGGGTGATTTCCGAATCGGCCGCCTGCGCCTCGTAGTCGAGCCGCTGCAGGGTGGGCGAATAGCTGATGGCCTGGCGCATGACCCGATCCAGGCTGGCGTCGGGCAGCGGCTCGCCGACGCCGACGCCGGTGCTGCTGACCACGCGCACCGGCTTGCCGGCCAGCTGCGACAGCTGCGCCAGCGCGTTTTCCAGCGCCTGGCGCGCGTTCGACACGTCGTTGGCCGCCTGGTAGGCGCGCGATTCGGCCAGGCGCTGGTCCGTCTGCGAGCTGACCGACTGCACCACGCGGCGCCTGATCATTTCCAGCAGGCGCTGGTGTTCGGCCAGCCCTTCCTCGGCCGAACGCACGCGCGCCGTCTGGCGCAGCGCTTCCGTATAGGCGCTGATCACGCGCAGCGAGAGGGTCAGGCGTTCTTCCTCGATGGCGGCGCCGGCCGCGTCGACCCGGCTGCCCGCCGCATCGATGCCGGCGTCGATGCGCCCGCCGCTCCACAGCGGCTGGTCGATGCGCACCACGCCGCCCGTTTCCCTCGAACCCGTGGGCACTTCCGCCGACAGGCTGGGATAGCGCTGCCATTGCGCGCCATCGAGGTCGGCCCGCGCGGCGGCCTGCGCCGAGCGTTTGCCCTGCACGGCGGGGTGGCTTTGCAGCGCCTGCTGCAAGACCTGGTCGAAGGTCCAGGCAGTGGCGCCCTGGGCGTGGACAACGGCGCTGGCGCTGGCCATGGCCACGGCCGCCAGCACGGCCGCGAGACAGGGCAGGATGCCGGCCCAGGGGCGCCGGCGCAGATGCATTGCTGGGAAACCGCGTAATCTCATCCCGTGTTTTTCCGGCCTCGCGGCCTGAAGGTATGCATGCAATACCGCCGCTTGCGCGGCTATCGCAGGGGGAGCGCGGACCCTGCCAGTGACTGCAGCCATGCTGGCCGCGCTCCTCCCGCACCTTGCAACTTTTTTGCCGTCACGCCGCCATCAGACGACGAAGTTGGCCGCCGTCAGCTGCGTGATGTTGACGCCGCTCAGCAGCACCAGCGCCGTGTCGATGGCGTTGGCGTTGCTCAGGTCACTCGAGTGGTAGACCGTGACGGCGCCGTTGTTCTGCGCATCGGCGATCACGATATAGCCTTGTCCCGACAACACGCTGCTGTCGGCCGCGATGGCACTGGCGGCAGCCTGGATCGAGACGGCCGTGCCGTCGAAGATGAACAGGTTGTCGTTGCCAAAGTCCGTGCCCAGGTTGACGCCGATGGCCACCGATGCCGTCAGGTCGGCAATGGCCGACATGTCGATCACATCGCCGCCGGTCGCTGTCGGGCCCGCATCGAAGCTGGCCACCGTCAGCGGATTGTGCAGCGCTTGCTGGCTCAGCAGGAAGAGCTGGCTCGCGTCCGTCAGGTCGGCCTGGGCCTGGGCGGCGGCGGCCACGGCGGCATCGGCATTCGCTGCTACCGTCAGCGAGGCGGCATCCGTCAGGTCCGCTTGCGCCTGCGCCTGCAGTGCCGCGGCTGCGGCAGCATCGGCTGCCAGGTGCAGGGCGTGGCGTCTGTCAGGTCGGCGCTCTGCGACGCGGCCAGTGCCGCCGCCGCCGCCGCGTTGGCGGCCAGCGTGAGTGCCACGGCGTCGGTCTGGTCGGCGATGGCTTGCACGGCGGCGGCATTGGCCGCGTCCGCATCCGAAATCAGGGCCAGGGCGCTGGCGTCGGTCAGGGCAGCGAGGGCATTGGCTTGCACCAGCGCCGCATCGGCCGCCTGCGCGTCCGCCTGCGCCTGGGCCGCTGCCGCATCATCGGCAAAG
>NZ_NRDQ01000337.1 GCF_002878455.1 Janthinobacterium sp. AD80 | reverse complement strand
CGTGGCGGCAGCGCCTGCGGCGGCCGTCGCACCAGCCCCGGCCGCCAAACCCGGTTCGCCCCGCACCGCGGGCAAGGGCGGCACGCCCAAGGCTGGCGACAATCCTTCCTGGAACAAGCTGTCGCGCGCACAGCAGGCGGCATTGCAGCCTCTGGCGGGCGAATGGAACAAGCTGGAAGCCTTGCGCAAGCAGAAATGGCTGGAAATCGCCAACCGCTTCGCCTCCATGACGCCGGACGAGCAAGCCCGCGTGCATGAGCGCATGCGCGAATGGATCAAGCTGACGCCGGAACAGCGGCGCCTGGTGCGCGAAAACTACACGCGCACGAAGAAGATTGACCCAGGTCAAAAAACCGCGCAGTGGGAGCAATACCAGCAGTTGCCGGAAGAACAAAAGAAAAAACTGGCCACCGAACTGGAACCAAAAAAACCGCTGGGCAAGGTGCCGGCAATCAACTCCAATACCAGCAAGCCTGCCGTGAGCATGGCGCCGGCCACGCCAGCGCTGAACGCCCCGCCGCAAC
>NZ_NRDQ01000336.1 GCF_002878455.1 Janthinobacterium sp. AD80 | reverse complement strand
AGGGCACGCCGCCGTCGGCCAGGTCGTGCAGGCCGGCAAGACCCGCTTCGCCGGCCGCCTTGTCGTGCCAGACGGCGGCCAGTTCGCGCAGCGGCTCGAAGAACGCGGGCGCCAGCAGCAGGATGAACAAGCCCTGCCCCAGGCTCAGCTCGCGGCCCCAGGTGCCGAAATTAATGCTGCCCAGCAGGGAAAAGCCGATGAAGGCCGCCACCATGGCGACACCGAGCGCGGAAAACAGTTCCAGCACGGCGGATGACAGAAAGGCGATGCGCAGCACCACCATCGTGCGGCGGCGCACGGATTGCGACGAGGCATCCAGGCGTTCGGCGGTGGCGTCCACGGCGTCCAGCGCGCGCAGGGTGGCCAGGCCGCGCAGGCGGTCCAGCAGGAAGGCATTCATGCCGCCCATTTCCACCATCTGCGCGCGGCTGGCCGCCTGCGCGCCCATGCCGACGAGGGCCATGAAGACGGGAATCAGGGGGGCGGCGATGAACAGGATCAGGGCGGCGATCCACGACAGGGGCGCCACCACGGCGAGGATCACCAGCGGCACGATCAGCACTTTCCAGCGCGCCGGCTTGTAGCGCACCAGGTAGGGCACGATCGCCTCGGCCTGCTCGGCCATGACGCTGGCCGCCTGGCCCGATTGGGCGCGCTGGCGGTCCAGCGGCGAACGGCGCGCCAGCGCCTGCGCCACT
>NZ_NRDQ01000335.1 GCF_002878455.1 Janthinobacterium sp. AD80 | reverse complement strand
GTCTTGCTGCGCCTGGCCGCCGCCGCGCTGCCCACGCTGGGCATCGGCGTGGCCGTGAGCGCTGCCAGCATCGCGCTGGCCGTGCTGCTGGCGCTGTGCGGGCTGGCCTGGCCGGCCGCCGACGCGCTCGTGCTGCGGCTGGCTGACCTGTTCAGCGCCTTGCCGTCGACCCTGGTCTTCATCGTCATCGCCTCTGCCATGCAGCCTGGCGTGCCGGCCCTGGTGGCGATGCTGGCCGTGTTCGGCTGGGATGCGGAATTTCGCGCGTTGCGCCTGCGCCTGCGCCAGGTGTGGCGCCAGGAGAGCCTGGACGCGGCGCGCCTGGCGGCGGCATCGGGCACGTATCTGCTGCGCCGCCATGTGTGGCCGGCCATGGCGGGGCTGCTGGCCGTGCAAGCCGTCGCCCTGGTGCGGCGCGCCGTGTTTCACTACGCGGGCCTGGCTTTCCTGGGGTTGGCCGATCCGCGCACCCCGACCTGGGGCGGCATGCTCAATGAAGCCATGCCCTATCTGGCCCACCCGGACGCGCGCACCTGGATTCTGGCGGCATGGGGATGCCTGGCCATGCTGCTGATCGCGCTGGCGCTGCTGGGCCAGGGCCTCGACGAGCGCGCGCGATGCTAGCGGCGGGCGCTTTCTGCGTCGACGCCGATGGCCGCCAGCTGCTGCGCCAGCTGCACTTCCAGGCGCGCCCCGGCGTGCCGCTGGTGATCATCGGCGAATCGGGCGCCGGCAAGAGCACCCTGGC
>NZ_NRDQ01000334.1 GCF_002878455.1 Janthinobacterium sp. AD80 | reverse complement strand
GCTGCGCAGCCATTCGGCCGTATGGTCCTGGTCGTCGACCGCCACCTCCAGCAGCACCGGCTGATCGGCCGCGAAGGCGGCGATGGCCGGCGCCAGCCAGGTGGCCAGGCTGTCGGCATTCACGGCGATGGGCAGGCTGGCGCGCGCCATGCCCTGGGCCGCCAGCGCCGGCACGGTGCCCTGCAAATCCTGCTCCAGCAACTGCACCCGGTCCACGTGCTGACACAGGCGCCGGCCCGTTGACGTGGCGCGGCAGGGCTGGTCGCGTATCACCAGCGCGCAGCCGACGCGTTCTTCCAGCAGGCGGATGCGCTGCGAAATGGCCGAAGGCGTGACGTGCAGGGCGCGCGCGGCGCGCTCGAAACTGCCTTCGCGGATGACGGCGGCCAAGGCGGCGAGGGCGGCATAATCGAGCATGGATGAAGTTTTTCTTAACTGGCTGTAGAAAAGGTAGTTTGCCTTCATTCCTTCCGGCTGGCAAGATCGCCGCATGACACTCTCGACCGCCAGCATGCCAGACGCTTTCTCCATCTTTTTCCAGGGCATGACCCTGGGCCTCGGGCTCATCGTGGCCATCGGCTCGCAAAACGCCTTTGTCTTGCGGCAAGGTTTGCGCCGTGAACATGTGGGCAGCATCGTGCTGTTTTGCGCCCTGGCCGACGCCGCCCTGATCGCCGCCGGCGTGATGGGCATGTCCCGCGCGCTGGGGCAGCGTCCGCTGCTGGCCAGCGCGCTGGCGCTGGGCGGCGCCGCCTTTTTGGCCGCATTTTCCATGATGCCTTCGAGGCTGTCGTATTGCGTCAGCCATTTGACGGCCGTCTTCGGGCCGCAT
>NZ_NRDQ01000333.1 GCF_002878455.1 Janthinobacterium sp. AD80 | reverse complement strand
TCTGCCGCCTGGGCGCGGCTGATGCTCTCGTCGCGCTGCGCCAGGCTGCCGCCGCCAAGGGGAAATTCCCACGAGACGCCCACCGACCAGCCCCGCTGCTGGATCGTCGAAGGCGGCGGCGTCGTCTTGTTATTCAGCAGGTGGCTGACATTCAGGTCAATTTTCGGTGCCAGGGTAGCCGCCACGCTGCGCACGCGCAGCTGGGCCGCCGCCGCCCGTTCGCGCACGGCGCGCAACTGCGCCTGCTGCGTGTCGGCGTTTGCCAGGGCTTGCGCCGGCAGCGGCGCAAAGGCGAAATCGGCAAACTGCGCCACCGGCTCGAAGGCCAGCGCTTCGAGCTTGATCTGCGCCGCCAGGCGGTCCGTCAGCAAGCCGTCCTGCACCAGTTCCGCGTCCAGCTGCGAGCTTTGCGCCAGTTCGCGGTCCACTTCCGACGACTTGCCCAGTTCCGCCTGGCGCGTGACCTGCCGCACCAGCTGCGTCACGTCGCGCAGGCGCTCCTGTGACTGCAGCAGGCTGCGTTCCAGGCGCTGCATGTCGAAATATGCCTCGGCCAGCTTTTCCGCGCTTTCCGCGCGCGCCCGTTCCACGTCGAAGGCGGCGCCCGCCCTCTCGCGCTCGGCCGCATCGAGTTCGGCCCGGTCGGCGCCGCCGTTATAGACATTCCAGCGCACGCTCGCCTCGACCTGGTGCGTGCGCCGCTCCACGTCCAGCGCGCCGTCGAGGTCATTGCTGCGTCCCCGCGTCGCCTGCAGCCCCGCCGTCGGGAACAGGCGAGACCTGGCCTGCCTGTAGCGCGCCTCGGTGGTGGCCAGCGCCGCCTGCGCGGCGATCACTTGCGG
>NZ_NRDQ01000332.1 GCF_002878455.1 Janthinobacterium sp. AD80 | reverse complement strand
CTGGCGCAGCGCCACACGCCAGCGCCCGTCAGTGCCGCGCGGCGCGGCCAGTCCCGCCAGCGCCAGCATCAGCACAGCACAAGCCAGCTTCCAGGCGTCGCCCGCCAGCAGGCGTTCCGTCCACGGCGCCCAGCCCGTCAAACCCGACATCAGCACATGCGCGGGGATCGCCACTTCGGCCGGCGGATACGCCACCAGTTCCAGCTCGTGGTTGACGATGAAGATGAATGCCACCAGCATCGAAGCCGCATACGCCAGTCCCGCAGGCCGGATCAGCGCATGCATCAGCACCATCATGGCGGCCATTTCCAGCAGCGCCGGCAGCATCACCGCCAGCTGGTACGTGAGCGGCAGCAGCGGATCGACGCCGCCGGGCGCCGACAGCAGCACCACCAGCACGCCGGAGACGCCGGGCACCAGCGCGAAGACGGCCGTCATGGCAAAGACGGCGGCAGCGCGTCCGGCAAGGCGCACGCCATCGGGCGCTGGGGCGGCATCGAGCATTTCGCCGAAGCCTTCGACACCATCACGGCGCACGATCAGGCCCGCCGCGCCGGCGACCACAAAGGCGACCAGCAGGTACATCATCTTGAGCATCAATGGCGCCAGCAATTCCGCGCGCGGCACCAGCGGGCCGTCCGCATGGCCCACCACGTGCGCATACGCGCCGGCCACGCCGATCAGCACCAGGCCGCCGGCGGCCAGCCACAAGCCCTTGCGCGCCAGCGCCTGGCGGCACTGCCAGCATGACTCGGCCCAGGCAGCCAGCAGCCAGCGCGTGGGCACGGCCGCCGCAGG
>NZ_NRDQ01000331.1 GCF_002878455.1 Janthinobacterium sp. AD80 | reverse complement strand
CGCGCAGGGCGCGGGCCCAGGCCAGGCTGCGCGGGTTACTGCCGACGGGCAAGGACAGCCATGGCTGCCGTTGCGCCGGCGACAGGCCCGCCTGCAAGCGGTAGCGCGGCATGGAACTGGCGCGGTAACGCACGGTCGAAGTAATAGGCTGCACTGTCAGCACTTCTAGGGCGGGTGAGACGACATACGGGTTGCCGGGCAGGCGTTCGATGCTGCGCGGCACGTCGAGCACGAAGATGCGGCGCTGGCCGCTGGGCTGCAAGGTCACTTCATAATTGCTGGGGCTGCCGTCGAGCGCGATGTCGATCTTGCCGTTGATGGCCCGCTGGCGCTGGCCGGGGGCGGCGCCGCTGCGCGTCCAGGTGCTGCCGTCGTAGTCGCCCAGCACCACGCCGCGCCAATACAGCTGGTCTTGCGGCGGGATCGGCGTGCTGAAGCGGGCTGTAAAGACGGGTTCGCCCGACAGGGCCAGCGAGGCGATGGCGCCCGGCTGCATGCTGTCCGACAAACCCGTGCGCGCCTGCGTGCCATCCTGCGCCTTGCCCCACAAGGGCGCGTCGAGGCGTGGCACGAAGATGAACATCAGGGCGGCCAGAGGCATGGCCAGCGCCAGCATGCGGCCCAGCAAGCGCAGTCTTTGCGCCAGGCGCGGCTGCATGGCGCCGTACTGGGCCGACAGCAGGGCGGCCAGCAGGACGATGACGGTCGCCAGCATCCAGGCGGCGCTGAGGATGCCTTGCGTATGGAAAAAATTGGCCAGCAGGAGGAAAAAACTCAGGAAAACAAATACGAAGACGTCGCGCCGGCCGTGCATTTCCAGCGATTTCAAGGCCAGCAGCAAGACCAGCATGGCGACGCCGGGATCGCGCCCTAACAGGGTGCCGTAGCTGGCGTAAACGCCGGCAATACCCAGCAGCGCCAGCGGCAGGAGCAGGGCGAGCCGCGGCTGGCGCTGGCCGCGCACGGTGATGCTGGCGCGCCACAGCAAGGGAGCGGCAGCGGCCATGGACAGCCACCACGGCAGGTGCAGCGCGTGCGGCGCCAGCACCATGGCGGCCGCCAGCAGGAGCAGCAGGATGTCGGCCTTGTCACGTGGCAAGTTGCGCAGCCAGCCCATCATGGCGCGGCCTGCGTGGCCTGCGCGGCATGAGTTGTCCGGTTTGTCTGCGCCGCTGGGCTTGGCTGTGCCGCTTGCGCTGGCTCTGCCGACTCTGCCAGCTGAGCTGCCTGGGCTGTTGCCTGCGCCGTTGCCAGTGCCGTTGCCAGTGCCGTTGCCAGTGCAGTTGTCTGCGCTGTTGCCTGCGCCGTTGCCAGTGCCGGTGTCTGCGCTGTTGCCAGTGCAGCTGCCAGTGCAGTTGCCAGTGCCGTCGCCAATGCGGTCCCCATTGCAGTTGTCTGCATGGTGGCTGCTGCCGTCTGCCGTGCTGTCTCATGCGCGCTTGCCTGCGTGCCTGCCTGCTCCTGCCGCAAGCCATGCAGGGCCAGCGCGCGCAGGCAGGCGTCGCGGTGGCTGGCGCCCAGGCCAGGGGCGATGGTCAGCGGGCCCAGGCGCAAGCCATATGGCACGCTGCCGCGTTCCGCTGCCAGCACCCAGGCGGCCAGGCGCGACAAGCGCGCTTCCGGCGCCAGGGCGTGCAGGGTGGCATGGTCGAGCATGACCTGGCCAGGGGGGGGGCGCCCGTGCGCGCATCGGCGGCAGGCTGGAAATGCTTGCTGAACACGTGTTCGCCGTCATGGCGGGCGATCTGGCGCCAGGCCAGCCGCTTCAGCGGATCGCCGGGCTGGTAGGCGCGCACGCCGGCCAGTTCCAGCGCGCCATCGGCCGCGGCAGGCTGCCGGGCCGGGTGTGCCATGCCGGCGTGTACGTGTATGGGCAGGGGCGGCGCGTCCTGTTCCGGGGTCGGATACACGAGCACGCGCGCTTCCGGTTGCCAATGGCACCAGGCATAAAACAGGCCCAGTGGAAAGCTGCTGGACAGGCGCACGGCTGGCGCGTGCAGCCAGCCCCGCTGCCGCGCCGTCAGGCCGATGGCGACGGTGGTTTCCCCGTGGGCGGCGATGTC
>NZ_NRDQ01000330.1 GCF_002878455.1 Janthinobacterium sp. AD80 | reverse complement strand
CAGCCTGCGCGCCATCCTGCAGCCCGCCTTGCTGCTGGCGGCCGGCGTGGCGGCGCTGGTCAGCGTGGCCACCTTCAGCTTTTTCACGTATATCTCGCCCTTCCTGCTGCAACTGGGCGGGCTCGATGCGGACGGGCTGGGCGCGGCCATGCTGTGCTTTGGCGCGTGCGCCATCGGCGGCAACCTGCTGGGCGGCTGGTGCGCCGACCGTTGCACGGCGCAGCGCGACACCTTGCTGGCCCTGGCCGCGCTGGCCCTCAATCTGGCGGGTTTTTATCTGCTGCGCGGCCAGCCCCTGGCCCTGCTGGCCCTATGCGGCACTTTGGGCTTGCTGTTCTTCGCCCTCGTCACCTTGTCCACCATGCGGCTGCTGCGCCTGGCGCAGCGGCATTGTCCGGGCAGCGACGCGGTGGCGGCGGGCTTGAACATCGCCGCCTTCAACGCGGGTACGGCAGCCGGCGGCGCCCTGGGCGCGGCCCTGATCGTCAGCTTCGGCCTGCCCAGCATCGCCATCGGCGGGGCGCTGGCGGCGCTGCTGGCCATGCTGCTGCTGTGGTGCCAGTCGCGCAAACTAGATGCGCCGCTCTAGTTTTTGCGCGCGGGGCGCCCCTGCCTTTGGCGTACACTGGCCGGCAAAAGGCAGGACAAAACAAGGGGAGACATGGCGATGGAGACTTGCTGATGCGACGCAGATCGTTCCTGAAACTGGGCGTGCTGGGCGCCTGTGCGCTGGCCGCCGGCGGTGCCGCCTATCGTCTGGTGCGCGGACCGGCGCCGCCGGGCCGCTTCGTGCTCGATGGCGAAGCGCGCGCGGCA
>NZ_NRDQ01000033.1 GCF_002878455.1 Janthinobacterium sp. AD80 | reverse complement strand
GCGCGCGTCGACCAGCTGGCGCAGCGCCAGGTACAGCCGGCCGCTGGCGCTCACACCATCGTGGCGCCATGCCAGCAAGCTGTCATCGAACGCGGGACGCTGCAGCCAGCGGCTGTCCATCGCCCGGTCGGCCCGCTGCGTGTAGCTGTGATCGTTGGTCATGCCCAGTTCATCGCCCATGTACAGCACGGGCAAGGCGCCAAAGCTCAAGGCCAGGCCATGCAGCAGCAGCAGGCGCCGCAACGCGTATTCCTGCTCCTGCACCGTGGCGGCGCTTTCCAGCCCGGCCAGCGAGGCCGCCATGCCGTTGCTGCCATGCGCCTTGTCGGCGCTGCTGCTCTGGAAGGCGGCGCCGCGTGCATAGCTGCCGGGCGCGCCGGCAAAAAACTGCGCGATGCGGGCCAGGCGCGCCGGCCCGTTCGCACCCGCTTCATTGAGCAGCACGTTCCAGCCGATGTCGTCATGGCAGCGCACATAGCTGAGCCAGCTGGCGGCCGGCGGCAGCGGCGGCGTGGCCGCGATCACCAGCTGCAGCAAGTCCGTGCTTTCTTCGGCCAGCGCGCCCCAGCCGGCGGCCATCAGGCTGCTGTGATAGGCGATATGGCATTCGGGCGCCGCATCGCTGCCAAAATAGGCAGGCAGTTTGGGCGTGGGCACGATGGCTTCGGCCTTGAGCAGCACGCCCGGCGCGACGATGGCGGCAATCGCCCGTAACGCTTGCAGCAGGCTGTGGGCTTCGGGCTGGTTCATGCAGTCCGTGCCTTCGCGCTTCCACAGGAAGGCCGTCGAATCGAGGCGGAACACCTCGATACCCTTGTTGGCCAGGCCCAGCATGGCACCCGCCATGGCCGCGAAGACGGCCGGATTGGCGTAATTCAGATCCCACTGATACGGGTAAAACGTGGTCCAGACCCAGCGCTCAAGCTCCGGCACGAACGTGAAATTGCCGGGCGCCGCTTGCGGGAAAACCTGGCCCACGGTGCGCTCGTAGCGGTCCGGCTGCACGCGGTCGGGATAGGTGTGGAAAAAATCGCGCAGCAGCGGATCGCCGGCCTTGGCGCCCAATGCCCACGCATGGTCATCGGCCACGTGGTTGAGGATCAGGTCCGAGCACAGGCTGATGCCGGCTGCGCGCAGCTGCACCGTCAACGCCAGCAAGTCGGCATTGCTGCCCAGCGCGGGATCGACTTCCTCAAAGCTGGCGACGGCAAAACCGCCATCGCTTTCGCCGGCACGCGGCCGCAAAAACGGCAGCAAGTGCAGATATGTGACGCCCAGTTCGCGCAGGTGGGCAATGCGCGCCGCCACGCCCTGCAGGCTGCCGCCGAAACGCTGCACATACGCGCTGTAACCGAGCATGGACTGGCTGGCAAACCAGTCCGACTGCGCTTCGCGCTGCGCATCCTGCTGCCGCAGCGCGGGGGCGCGCGCCGCGTACAGCCGCCCCACGCTTTCCATCAGCTCGCCCAGCCAGGGCAGGAAGTCCGGCCGCTGGCCATACAGGCTGCCCAGACGGTCGAGCAAGACCGCCTCCTGGCGCGCATAGCGGCGCGCCGCATCGTCGCGCAAGTGCGTGGGGAGCGGCGCGAGCAGGCGCGCCAGGGGGCTGCGTATCGACATCATGAATCCTATCCTTGCTTAAAATGCGTATTTCAGGCTGACCTTGACGGCACGCCCCGTGATCGAGCGGGCCGCATGGCCGTCGCCCTCGACTTCCGTATAGCCGATTTTGTTGAGCAGATTGTTCGCCGTCAGCGCCACCTGCAATTGCGGCGTGAGCTGGTAATTGACGAAGGCGTTGAGCACCTGGTAGGCGGGCAAGGTGATCGTGTGCGCATCGTCGCCCCACGACTTGCCCGTGCCAATCAGGCTGGCGCCCAGGGTGGCGGCTCCCCATTCATAGGTGGGCGCGATCTGGTACACGACACGCGCCTGGCGCCGCGGCGTATTGCCGATCAGCGCCACGTCGGCCGCCGCCGTGCCCGTGATCTCCGCATCCGTGAACGTCAGGCCGCCATTGATGCGGAAGTCGCCGGCGCTGTAGGCCGCTTCCACTTCCACGCCCTTCGCTTCATAGCTGTTGGCCGTGCGCAGCTGGGTGGTCGCTTCGTAATTGCTTTCCTTCGTCTTGGCCTGGAACACAGTGACAAAGGTACTCAGGGGACCACGCCGCCATTTCACGCCGCCTTCGAGCTGGCGCACGGTGTTGATCGCCACAGGCACGCTGCCATCGAGCGGTGTGCCGAACAGGATGCGGTCGGCATTGAAAGCCACGCCCTCGCTGACGCGGGCAAACACGGCCAGATTCGCTTGCAGCTTGTAGTTCGCGCCCAGCGAGTACGAAGTGTGGCCCAAGGTGTAGTCGACCCGCTGCAGCGTCGACGGCAGATAGGCTTGCGCGCCAGTGGCCTGGTTGGCCGTGCCGCTCGCATGCTGGCGGTCGCGCCGCAGGCCGCCGTCGAGATTCAGCGCACCGCTTTCCCAGGCCAGGTTCAGGTACGGCGACGTCGTGCGGTATTGCATATCGACGGCGCGCGAGCAGCAGGCGCCGAAGGCCGGACCGATGTAGCCAGGCGTGCTGCTGGCCGTTTGCAGCAGCGCCGGCTGGTCGCCCGTGGCCTGCATCAGGTATTCATTGAAGTTCCAGGTCAGGCCCAGCTTTTGCTGCGACAGGTACAGGCCGGCCGTGGTGGTCAGCTTGCCGCTGGCGAGCACAAACGTCTTGGCCAGCTTGGTATCGCTCAGGGTATTGCTGGCGTCGTCGATCGAGGTGTTGAACACCACGGCGGAAAACGCGCGGCCCGTGTAGGGCTTGCCCTGGTTCGGGCCGCGGGCAAACACATAACTGCCGTCGCTGCCGTTATTCGACGGAAAGACGCCGATGAAGCGCCCGGAATTGTCGGCGTAGCGGAAGTTTTCGCTCACGCTCCAGCCTTGCCCCAGCTTGAACGACGCTTCCAGACCAACGGTATCGCTTTTGACGTGCAAACCGTCGTTGACGCGGGTGGCCACGCGCTGGTTATCCTTGTTCAGTACCATGTCGGGCACCCAGTACGGCGAATAGAAGCTGGCCTTGCGCGGGTCGATGCCGGCGATTTCCCCGATGCGGCCATTGCGCACGCTGACCGGCACGGGCAAGGCCGTGGGCGACTGGTCGTCAAGGTGCTTGAACGACAGGCGCACGAAGCCGCTGTCGAATTCATGCGTGACATTGCCGCGGATCTGGCCGCCCTTTTCGCTGTTGACGCCACTGTGGCGGATGCCTTCGCCCGTGCGCCAGGAGCCGCCGATGAAGAAGCGCGTGCGCTCCGAAATCGGTGCGCCATAATCAAAATCGACCCTCGTCTGGTCGTAACCCAGGCCGCGGCTGATGGCCACGCTGCCGCCCTTCTCCTTGCCATTCTTGCTGATGAAATTGATGATGCCGCCCGGCGAATTGGTGGCCAGGGTGGAAGCCGAACCGCCGCGCACCACTTCCAGGTGGTCGAGCGTGGAATCGATCTTGACGAAGCTGTCGGGCGTCGTGAAGTTGAAGTCGCCGAACTGCAGCACGGGCAAGCCGTCTTCCTGGATCTGCACATAGCGCGCGCCGCCGGCGGAGATGGGCAGGCCGCGCACGGTGATGTTGGCATTGCCTTCGCCACCCGAGGATTCGGCGCGCAAGCCCGGCACCGAGCGCAGGACTTCGGCGGCGCTGGTCGGTGCGTTGTGCAGGATGGTGTCGAGCTCCATGCTGCTGACGGAATTGCTTGATTTCATTTTGGACGTGCCGCCGGTGGTGCCCGTGACGACGATGCGTTCCAGGTTCAAGCCATCGGCGGGGGCGGCGCTGGCGCTGGCGGCGGCCGATTGTGCCTGGGCGGCGCCCAGTTGCAGCATGGCCAGGGCGACGGCGGCGGCCATGCCGCCGCGTTGTGCAGTACGTGCGTTCATCTTGTCTCCAGTGTTGTATGCCGATACATCGAGGTATCCGCTTGTTATGAGTCCTGGCCGCCGCATGCCGTGGCGCGCTGGCTGAGCCGGTACGCCATTATTCAACGAATAAGAATTTATTGCAATCGATTGCAATCGAGCGCTGCAACATGGATTTTATGTTGTTTTCAAGAGAATTTTACGGGTGATACAGAGATAAACATGCGGGATATGAGGCGAATACGAAGGTTTTCATGCTGCGGCGCAGCATGAAAATAAACGGATAAATTTGAATTTATTGCAATCGGTTGCAATCAGAGGCAACGCGCGCTTCAGCGGCCCGAGGCGCGTACGATCAGCTCGGTCGGCAATTGCTGCGATGGCACAGGCGCGCCGTCGACCAGCGCCAGCAGCGAAGCCACCAGCGCGCGTCCGGCGGCGCGGATCGGCTGGCGTACGGTGGTCAACGGCGGATGGAAATATGCGGCCAGTTCGATATCGTCGTAGCCGACCACGGCCACCTGTTCCGGCACGGCCACGCCGCGCGCGCGCAGGGCGTTGATGGCGCTCATGGCCAGCAAGTCGCTGCAGGCAAAGATGGCGTCGAACGGCAACTGGCGGTCCAGCAGTTCCTGCACGTCCGTCGCGCCGCCCTGCGGCAGGAAAGAGCCGGCCACGTACAGTTGCGGGTCGGGCGCCAGCCCTTGCGCGGCCAGCGCCTGCGCATAGCCCGCGTGGCGCTGCGCCACCTCGGGCAGCTTGGCGTCGCCAAAGAAGGCGATGCGCCGGCGCCCCGCCGCCAGCAAGTGTTCCGTGGCCAGCCTGCCGCCGGCGACGTTATCGCCGCCGACGGTGCAATACAGCTGCTGCGGCAATTGCGCGCCCCACACGACGATGGGCACCTGGCGCGCGGCCAGCTGGTTCAGTTGTTCATGATGGCGCCACTGGCCGATCAGGATGATGCCGATCACACGGCCGCTGTCGAAGGACAGGGCGGCGGCATCGAGCGTTTCGGCATCCACGCGCGAAATGAGCATGTCGAAGCCCTGCTCCGTCAGCGCATCGGCCAGGCTGCCCAGCATGCTCAGAAAAAAAGGATCGGACAGGTGCTGGCGCGTGGCCGCGTCATACGGCACCACCACGCCCACCGTGCGGTTCTGCTTCAGGCGCAGGTTTTGCGCGCCGATATTGATGGAATACTTGAGCGAACGGGCCAATGCGATGACGCGCGCGCGCGTCTCTTCATTGACCAGCGAACTGCCGCTCAGCGCGCGCGACACGGTGGACGTGGACACGCCGGCCAGGCGCGCGATATCGGCCATCTGCAGACGTTGCTGCGCCTTCGGGTCGGAAGCGGTCATCGTGCGCTCACTGCGGCACGGTGTCCTTGAACGACTGCCGCTCGGACAGTTTGTCGAACAGGCGCGCCAGCGCCGGGTGATCCGCGCGCCAGTCGATTTCCGGGAAGCGGAAACTGAGCCAGCCCAGGGCGCAGCCCACGGCCACGTCGGCCAGGGTGTAGTTCTTGCCGGCGCAATAGGCGCTCTCGCCCAGGCGTGATGCCAAAGCCGCCAGGCCCAGGGTGACTTTTTCCAGCTGGCGCGCGATCCAGGCCGCGCTTTGCTGCTCGGGCGGACGCTGCGTGCGCTCCAGGCGCACCAGCACACCGGCGTCAAGGATGCCGTCGGCCAGCGCTTCCCAGTTCTTGATGTCGGCCCGCTCGCGGCCATTGCCGCCGGCCGGCAGCAGCTTGCACACGGGCGTGAGCGTGTCGAGGTATTCGACGATGACTTTCGAATCGATGAGCGTGCTGCCATCCTCCATCACCAGGCAGGGAACCTTGCCCAGGGGATTGGCCTGCGCGATGCGGGTTTCCGGCACCCAGACGTTTTCCAGCTCGAAGACATAGTCGAGCTTTTTTTCCGCCAGCACGATACGGGCTTTGCGGACATACGGGCTGGCGAGGGAACCGATCAGTTTCATAGACACTTTAAGAGGAAGGGGCAGCGGTCAGTATAGCATCGGCGGCAGCGGCATTTGGCAACGCGCGCGTCCGCCCGGCCCGGTGTGGCGGGCAAGCCGCATCGGCCGTCCTTGCGGACCCTTTATCGTCATTTTCCCGCCTGCGGCGCGCCATGCGGCGGCGGATGCGGCCCTGGCGGTGGTAAAATCGCCGTTTATCGTGGTGCGCCACCATGACCGCGCTCACGCCAGCGCTACCCTCCCCGCGCGCCACACGCCAACCGTTTCTTTAACTTGCGTCCGCTCTCATGACTTCTACTACTCCGTATTCCACGCTGTCGGCCCTGTCTCCTCTCGATGGCCGCTACGCCAGCAAGACCGACCTGCTGCGCCCGATCCTGTCCGAAGCCGGTTTCATGCACCACCGCGTGAAAGTGGAAATTTCTTGGTTGCAAGCGCTGTCGCAAGCCGGTTTCGCGGAAATCAAGCCGTTCTCGGCAGAAGCGAATGCCCTGCTCGACAAGATGGCGTCCGACTTCTCGGAAGCCGACGCGGCCCGCATCAAGGCCATCGAAGCGGTCACCAACCATGACGTCAAGGCCGTCGAGTACTGGCTGAAGGAACAAGTGGCGGACGTGCCGGAACTGGTGGCGGCGTCGGAATTCATCCATTTCGCCTGCACCTCGGAAGACATCAATAACACCTCGCACGGCATGATGCTGAAAGCGGCCCGCGATGGCGTGATGCTGCCCGCGTTGAACGGCCTGGTGGCCAAGCTGAAACAGATCGCGCATGACAACGCGGATGTGCCGATGCTGTCGCGCACGCACGGCCAGACGGCCAGCCCGACCACCCTGGGCAAGGAATTCGCCAACGTCGTGGCCCGTTTGCAGCGCGCCGTGAAACGCATCGAACAAGTGGAAATCCTCGGCAAGATGAATGGCGCCGTCGGCAATTACAACGCCCATTTGTCCGCCTACCCGTCGTTCGACTGGCCGGCGTTTTCGCAAGCCGTCATCGAACAGCGCCTGGGCCTGGTGTTCAATCCGTACACCATCCAGATCGAGCCGCACGATTACATGGCCGAGCTGTTCGACGCCTTCGCGCGCGCCAACACCATCCTGCTGGACCTGAACCGCGACATCTGGACGTATGTCTCGCTGGGCTACTTCAAGCAGAAATTGAAAGCGGGCGAAATCGGTTCGTCGACCATGCCGCACAAGGTCAACCCGATCGACTTCGAAAACTCCGAAGGCAACCTGGGCCTGGCCAATGCCGTGCTGAAACACCTGTCGGAAAAACTGCCCGTCTCGCGCATGCAGCGCGACTTGACCGACTCGACCGTGCTGCGCAACATCGGCGTGGGCCTGGGCTACACCCTGCTGGCCTATGACAGCTGCCTGCGCGGCCTGAACAAGCTGGAAGTGAACCACGCGCGCCTGGCGCAAGACCTGGATGCGACGTGGGAAGTGCTGGCCGAGCCCGTGCAAACCGTGATGCGCCGCTACGGCATCGAAAATCCGTACGAGCAGCTGAAAGAGCTGACGCGCGGCAAGGGCATCTCGAAAGAGGCGCTGCAAACCTTCGTCAACGGCCTGGCCATCCCGCAAGATGCCAAGGACGTGCTGCTGACCATGACGCCGGCGAACTACATCGGCATCGCGGCGCTGCTGGCCAAAGCCATTTAAGCCCTCAAGCTGCTTAAGTAGTTTCCACATCGGGATCGCCACATCCCACTCCTGCGGGGCGGCCAGCACACAAATGCTGGCCGCCCCGCGGTTTTTCCGCCATTCTTTCTTGTAGAATCTCCAGCACGCAGCGCAATTTGCTTTTCTTTGGTATATTAGGATTAATTAGTCCTAACACGTACTACTTTCAAGAAAGCTTCGCCGATGCAACGCTACACCACCACCGCCATCATCCTGCACTGGCTGACGGCCTTGCTGATCATCAGCGCCTTCATCATGGGCCTGGTCATGGTCGACATTCCCGGCCTGACGCCGACCAAGCTCAAATATTTCTCGTGGCACAAATGGCTGGGCGTGACCGTACTGGCCATCGCCGCCATCCGCTTGCTGTGGCGCAAGGCCAACGTGCCGCCGCCGCATCCTGCCAGCATGGTTGCCTGGCAAAAGAAGGCGGCCGACGCCATGCACGTGCTGCTGTACATCCTGATCTTCGCCGTGCCCGTTTCCGGCTACCTGTACACCCTGGCCGCGGGCGTCCCCGTGGTCTACCTGGGCCTGTTCCAGTTGCCAGTCATCATGGCGCCGAACCCGGAACTTAAGCCACTTTTAAAAGACATTCATTATGTTCTGAACATGACGATGGCCGCCGCCGTGGCCGCCCATGTACTGGCGGCGCTGAAGCACCAGTTCATCGACCGCGACGGTGTGCTCAAGCGCATGCTGCCTTAAGACCCACTTGCTCACTGAAACTCCAGGAAAAAATAAGATGAAAACCACCCAACGCATCGTCCTCGCTTCCCTGCTGGGCCTGTCCGTGGCCGCCACCGCCGCCACCCTGCTGAAAGTCGACCCCGCCAAGACCAGCGTCTCGGCCGTGTTCAAGCAAATGAACGTGCCCGTGGAAGCGAAGTTCAAGAAATTCAATATCGCCATCGATTACAACCCGGCCACGCCGGACGCGTCGAAAGCGTCGGTGGAGATCGAAACGGCCAGCATCGATATCGGCGACCCCGAGTACAACAAGGAAGTGGCCAAGAAAGAGTGGTTCAACTCGGCACAGTTCCCGAAAGCCACCTTTGTTTCGAGCAACATCAAGGCCGCCGGCGCGGGCAAGCTGACGGTGACAGGCAAGCTGAGCATCAAAGGCAAGACCAGCGACGTCACCTTCCCGCTGACGGTGAAAGCCGACGGCGGCAAATACACCTTCGACGGCGCCCTGCCGATCAAGCGCCTGACCTATAACATCGGCGAAGGCGAGTGGAAGGACACGAGCATGGTCGCCGACGAAGTCACCATCAAGTTCCACGTCGCCGCGCAGTAAAGCCTGAGAAAACGTCCATGACTGCGTTGCTCTTGCCTCGTCGTACTATTCGTACTGCCTTCGGCAAGGCGCCTTGTCCTGAACGTTTTTCAGGCCTTACCAAAAACAACACCACCACCCTTTAGGATCTACATGAATTTTTCGCACTTGATGATCGCCGTCCTGGCAGCCGCCAGCGCGGGTTCGGCCATGGCCGCTGCCGAGACCTACAACCTCGACCAGACGCACACTTTCCCCAGCTTTGAAGCCGATCACATGGGCATGTCCGTGTGGCGCGGCAAGTTCAACAAGACCAAGGGTACCGTGGTCCTCGACCGTGCCGCCAAGACTGGCAGCCTGGACCTGGTCATCGATGCCGATTCGATCGACTTCGGCCTGGACGCCATGAACACGCACGCGAAAAAGGCGGACATGTTCAATGTGGAAAAGTTCCCTGAAATCACCTACAAGAGCAAATCGTTCAAGTTCAATGGCGACCAGCTGGTGGAAGTCGACGGCGAACTGACGCTGCTGGGCGTGACCAAGCCCGTCAAGCTGAACGTGAGCAAATTCAAGTGCATCATGCACCCGCGCTACAAGCGCGAAGTATGCGGCGCCGACGCCACGGCCGAATTCAAGCGCAGCGACTTTGGCCTGAACTACGGCTTGCCGGCTTTCTCGCCGGAAGTCAAACTGGCCATTCAAGTGGAAGCCATCAAGGCCGACTAAGCATCGTCAGGCCCGCAGCTTGCCGTATCCCAAGCCCGCCTCGCTGCCCGCAGCCAGGCGGGCTTTTACATGGGAACACGAATCCGCTGGACTTTTCTATCGTGCGGCATCAGTATCGATTTGCCATGATGTTTTTCTACTACGGCATACCCACCCATCCATTGCGCGGAGGATTACATGAATTTCATTATCTGGATCGTTATTGGCGGCGTCATCGGCTGGCTGGCCAGCATGGTCATGAAGACCAATGCGCAACAGGGCATCTTCCTCAATATCGTCGTCGGCATCGTCGGCGCCTTCCTGGGCGGCTGGCTGCTGGCGCCCCTGTTCGGCACGGGCACCATCAACAGCGACAACTTCAGCCTGTCCTCGCTGCTGGTCTCGTTCCTGGGCGCCGTGATCCTGCTGGGCATCGTGAATCTCTTACGCCGGGGCAAAATACGCTAAGCCGGACGGAACAAAGGCACGCTGGCCGGGCCGCGCAGGCGCCCGGCCATTTTTATTGCCGCCAAAACAATTGTCTGGACAATACCACAGTCGCCGGCACGCAAACATGCGCGTTGCCAGCTGGTTTTCGCCCTTGCGCAGGCATGGAAAGTTTACATTCAGGCATTACTCTTGAGCATACCCTGAGGAAAATGTCATTGACTAGTCACAGTCCGATACGGATACTCTAGGTCGCCCGCTGAGAAAACCACTGGGTACGCACGCTGATTCCGACTTCCCACCATGTAAAAAGACAAGAAATCGAATGAAAAAATCTCTAATCGCGCTCGCCATCCTGAGCAACTTCGCACACGCCGACGAAGGCATGTGGATGCCCCAACAGCTGCCACAAGTAGCCAAGGAACTGAAAGCGGCCGGACTGAAACTGGACCCGACCACCCTGACCAAGCTGACCGAGTTCCCGATGGGCGCCATCGTCAGCCTGGGCGGCTGCTCGGCCTCGTTCGTCTCGCCGCAAGGCCTGGTTGCCACCAACCACCATTGCGTCTACAACAGCGTGGCGGTCAACTCGACCAAGGAGCGCGATTTGCTGGCCAACGGTTTCCTGGCCAAGACGTTTGCTGAAGAATTGCCGGCCGCCCCAGGCAGCCGCATCTTCGTCACCTCGGCCGTGACCAATGTCAGCGAGCAGATCATCACGCCGGCCGTGGCCAAGCTGCAAGGCAAGGCACGCATCGACGCGATCGAGAAAAACCAGAAGCAACTGGTTGCCGCATGCGAAAAAGAAGCGGGCTTCCGCTGCACCGTGTCGAGCTACTACGGCGGCCTGGAGTTCTACCTGATCAAGCAACTGGAAATCCGCGACGTGCGCCTGGTGCATGCACCACCGGCCGGCGTGGGCAAATTCGGCGGCGACACCGACAACTGGATGTGGCCACGCCACACGGGCGACTACGGTTTCTACCGCGCCTATGTCAGCAAGGACGGCAAAGCTGCCGACTTCAGCAAGGACAACGTGCCCTACCAGCCAAAACACGTGCTGAAACTGGCCAAGGATGGCTTGAAAGAAGGCGATTTCGTCATGGCGCTGGGCTATCCAGGCCGCACCAACCGTCACCGCCTGCCATCGGAAGTGGCGTTCACGTTTGACTGGAACTACCCGGCCTTCGTGAAAGCGTCGGGCGAAACCCTGGCCATCATCGCGCGCGAAACCAAGGACAACAAGGATGTTGCCCTGAAATACGCAGGCCAAGTAGCCGGCGTAAACAATTACTACAAGAACCGCCAGGGTATGCTGGACTCGTACGCGGGCAGCGACTTCCTGGCGCGCAAGACGGCAGAACACGAAGCGATGAAAACCTGGGTCAATGCCAATCCTGCCCGCAAGGCAGAGTTTGCCGGCGACATCGAGCAAGTGGAAAAGCTGATCGCCGAGCGCGATGCCGACACCAAGCGCGATTTCTTCCTGGGTTACGCGCAGCCACGCCTGCTGAACACGGCACGCAGCCTGTACCGCCTGTCCAATGAAAGCACCAAGGCCGACGCGGAACGCAAGTCCGGCTACCAGACGCGCGACTTGCCACGCCTGGAAGCGGGCATCACGTCGGTCGAGCGCACCTACGATGAAAAAGTCGACAAGGCGCTGGTACTGAACAGCCTAGCCAAGTATGCCGCCCAGCCGGCAGCACAGCGCCGCGCCAGCTTCGACGCCGCCATCGGCATCAAGGATGGCATGTCGCAAGCCGACCTGGCTGCCGCCCTGGACAAACTGTATGCTGGCAGCAAGCTGGCCGACAAGGCCGAGCGCGCAGCATGGTTGAAACGCACGCCAGCCGAATTCCAGGCCAGCAAGGACAGCTTCATCCAGGCAGCGGTGGCCATGTACCCGGATTCGCTGAAGAGCGAAGCGGAAGACGAGGAACTGGCCGGCAAGATCCAGCAAGCCTACGCCAACTACATGAAAGCGAAAATCGCCTTCATGAAGAGCAAGGGCCAAGCCGTCTACCCTGACGCCAACAGCACCCTGCGCGTCACGTTCGGCAAAGTGGCCGGCCGCGACCATGGCGCCGACGGCACCACCTGGACCGCGTTCACCACCGTCAATGGCGTGGTGGCCAAGGCCACGGGCGAAGGCGAGTTCAATGCACCAGCGAAACAACTGGCCGCGATCAAAGCCAAGGACTTCGGCAAATTTGTCGATCCGAAGCTGAAAACCGTGCCGGTCGACTACCTGGCGACCCTGGACATCACCGGCGGCAACTCCGGTTCGGCGGCCCTGAACGCCAAAGGCGAATTCATCGGCCTGGCCTTCGACGGTACCCTGGATTCCATCATTTCCGATTGGGACTACAACAAGGCCAACACCCGTTCGATCCAGGTCGACCTGCGCTACATGCTGTGGAACATGAAACACATCGACCACGCGGACAACCTGCTGAAGGAAATGGGCGCTGAATAACAAGAAGCAATAACCCGGCAACGGGCGCTTTAAGCTGAGCCACTCCTGCGGGAGTGGCTTTTTTTCGCCTAGCGTTTTACCTTGGTGAAACGGTAAGGCACGGCTTGCTCCTCGCCAAACACTTGCACCCGGCCACTTCCCAGCGGCAACATGACCCGCCGGCCCTCTTGCAGCAGCAAGGCCAGGTCGGCGCCTGGAAAGCGCTGCGCCAGCAGCGGATAGGCTTGCCGCTCGATAGGCACGGCGGGAATCACGAGGCGGTAGTCGCCATCGCCGAAGTCCAGCAGCAAGGCGGGCGCATCGCCAGGTCCCGGCAAGGCAGTGATGCGCAGGCGCGCATTGCCTTTGATGAGTTCGACGGCGGACCACAGGGCCACGTCGCGCAGCAGGGTGCCCGCCTGCAGGCGCGGCGCCTGGCCCCTGCTCGCCGAGCCCAGCAAGACGTCGGCTGGCTCGGTGGATACGGCCCCATCGACGGCCAGCAACCAGCCCCGGTAGCGTATCAACGCACCCTGCGCGGCAGCCGTGACGGACCCGCCCTGCGCCACCGCTCCCTTTGCTGCTGGCAAGCGCAAGGGCGCCGCCTGCGCCGCCAGGCACGCCCACCACACCAGTGCCGCCATCGCCATCTTGCCCATGCCGCCTCCCGTGCGCGTGAAACGTATTCATAACACAAGTACTGCAACAGGCTCCTGCGGCGCCTCAAGGCGGGGGCGCCGGTGCTACAATTGGCGCCTAGCGGGCGTACTTATCCAGCGCGCCTTCCCCCTCCCAGACTCAGACCGCTATGCAATCAGACTTGCGCACGACCTACGAACTCGGTAACCACAACCAGACCACGACCTGGCTGGAATGCATCACCTTCTACAAAGATCTCGCCGCACGCTACCCGCAAGTGCTGCATTTCGAACAGATCGGCCTGTCCGACTCGGGCGTGCCCATCCATGCTGGCGTCGTCAGCGCGGACGGCGTATTCGACCGCGAACAGATCAAGCGCGAAGGCCGCACCGTGTTCTTCAACAATAACGGCATCCACCCGGGCGAACCGGAAGGCATCGACGCCTGCATGGCCATCGTGCGCGACCTCTGCACGCAGCCAGCGCGCCTGGCGGCGCTGGGCAAGACCGTACTGCTGTTTATTCCGATCTACAACGTCGACGGCAGCCTGAACCGCGCCAATACGTCGCGCGTGAACCAGGATGGCCCGGAGCAATTCGGTTTCCGTGGCAATAGCCGCCACCTGGACCTGAACCGCGATTTCATCAAGTGCGACAGCCTGAACGCGCAAGTGTTCAACCGCCTGCTGGCCAGCTGGGACCCGGACGTGATGGTCGACACGCACACGTCGAACGGCGCCGACTACCCGTACACGATGACCCTGATCCATACGCAGACGGATAAGCTGGGCAACGGCCTGGGACCGTTCCTGCAAGACACCATGCTGCCGCACATCTTTGCGCACATGGAACAGGCGGGCTGGCCCACCTGCCCCTACGTGAATCCCGTCAAGGACAGCCCCGACCACGGCATCGCCGAATTCCTCGAAGTGCCCCGCTTCTCGACGGGTTTTGCGGCCTTGCACCACGTCATCGGTTTCATGCCGGAAACGCACATGCTGAAACCGTTTGCCGACCGCTATGCGTCCATGCGCACGCTGCTCGACATCACCATGGCATTCACGGTGCAACACGGCGAACAGATCAAGCAGTTGCGCGCGCAAGCCAAGGCGGCGGGACGCACGCAAGCCGAATGGCCGATCCACTGGGCCATGAACGAAGAGCAACCGTCGACCTTCCCCTTCAAGGGCTATGCGGCGCAATACACGCCTAGCGTGCTGGGCGACTACCAGCGCCTGTCGTATGACCGCTCACAGCCGTGGGAACGCGATATCGCCTATTACAACCGCTTCGATGCGGACGTCACCGTCGCGGCGCCGAAAGCGTATATCGTGCCGCAGGCGTGGCGCGAAGTCATCGAACGCCTGCGCTGGAACGGCGTCGAAATGTCACGCATTACCGCCGAACAGACGGTAACGGCGCGCTACTACCACATCAGCAACGTCGGCACGCGCGCCACCGCCTACGAAGGCCACATGTTCCACGACACGGTCGAACTGGAAGCGCGCACGGGGCAATTCACAGTGCAGGCCGGCGATTATGTAGTATCCCTGGAGCAGGACAACGCGCGCTACGCCGTGGAAACCCTGGAGCCGCAGGCGCACGACAGCTTCTTCCGCTGGGGCTTCTTCAACAGCGTGCTGGAAAAGAAAGAAGCGTTTTCCGATTACGTGTTCGAAGACATGGCGTCCGAACTGCTGCGTGACGAGCCGGCCCTGGCGGCCAGGTTCGCCGACTGGAAAGCGGCGAACCCTGCACTGCTGAGCAATCAGGAAGCAGTACTGGACTTCATTTTTGAACACTGCCAGCGCTTTGCCGAGCCGGAATGGCGGAGATACCCGGTCATCGCCCTGATGTAACTCAGGGGCTGTAGCGAATGCAACATCCTGGCGCCGCATCGGAGACCCCGGTGCGGCGCCTCTTTCTGTGCCCTGCCCACAAGGTAATCCCATGCACTACGCACTGAACCTGCGCACCTTCATTTACAGCCATTATTTTTACCTGGGCTTGCGCGTGGCCATCGGCCTCGTCGGGCTGGCCTTGCTGACCCAGGAAATCAGCGACAGCGCCACCGCCATGACGGTGTGCATCGGCGCCCTGTGCACGACCCTGATGGACATGCCCAGTCCCCTGCGCCACAAGTTCAACGAGATGCTGGCCTCGGTGCTGCTGTGCAGCGCCGTGACCTTATTGATCAGCCTGTGCGGCCCCGTGCAATGGCTGTTGATGACGGTGCTCGTGCTGGTGAGTTTCCTGGCCAGCATGATGGTGGTGTACGGCAAGAAATCCATGCCCTTGCAACTGGCCGCCCTGTTCATCATGACCATGTCGATGGAGCACCAGATGACGTGGCAGCAATCGTTCCACCACGCGGGCCTGTTCATGCTGGGCGGCCTGATCTATCTGGCTTACGCCATGGCCATCGCCTGGGTCTTGCGCCACCGCATCAAGCAGCAAGTGCTGGCCGAAGCCCTGTTCGAACTGGCCGCCTACATCGACATCAAGGCCGATTTCTACGACACGCGTTTTAACCTGACGGAACAGTTCAACAAGCTGGTGCGCCATCAGAGCATCCTGGCCGACCGCCAGCAGGCGTCCCGTGATTTGATACTGCGCAGCCACAAGAACAGCAAGGACGCCATCGTCGTGCAGGTGCACGTCTGCATGCTCGATCTGTATGAACTGATACTCTCGACGCACACGGATTACGCGCTGCTGCGCCAGCACCTGGCCGACTCCGACGTCTTGACCTCGCTGCACGACCTGGCCTACAAGGCGGCGCGCGACATCGAATCCGTCGCCTACGCTGTCACGCGCAAGCGCGCCTCGTATGCGCAGATCAGCTATGACAAGGAATGGGCCGACATCGAAGCGGAAATTGCGCGCCTGCAGGCAAAAGGCGACAGCGCGCAAGAGGCGCTGGCCACCTTGCGCGCACAGCGCAACAAGATCCGCGCCATTTTAAAGATGATCGCCGAACTGCACCTGGCCAGCCAGAAAGTCTCGGCCAATGTGCCGTTCTGGAGCGGCGCGGACATGGCGCCGTTCCTGTCGCAGCAAAAGTACGAATTGAAAACCCTGCTGGCTAACTTGCGCCTGGACTCGCCCGTGTTCCGCTTCGCGCTGCGCGTCTCGATGGCCATTTCCGTGGGGTTGCTGATCGGCCACTGGCTGCCGTATGCGGCGCACAGCTACTGGATCGTGCTCACCATCGTCATCATCCTGCGCCCCACCTTCAGCATGACGCGCCAGCGCCGCGCCGACCGCATCATCGGCACCATCATCGGCTGCGTGGTGACGGCCATCGTGATCCGTTTCGTGCACAGCAATATCGTGCTGATGGCCATTTTATTCCTCTCCATCGTGGCCACGCCCACCTTCATTTACTTGCGCTACCGCTACACGGCCATTGCCGTGAGCCTGATGATCTTGCTGCAAATGCACCTGGTGGCGCCCAGCAATCCGAACCTGGTCAGCGAACGCCTGATCGATACCCTGATCGGCGCGGCGGTCGCTACCGTGTTCAGCTTCGTGCTGGCCAACTGGGAATACCAGAGCCTGCCTCGCCTGGTGCGCCAGGTACTGAACGTGAACCTGTCGTACATGCAAGCCAGCTTCGCGCTGCTGCAAGGCAAATGCTTCGATGATTTCGCCTATCGCATCGAACGCAAGCGCTTGATGGACAGCCTGGCGGCGCTCAGCTCGGCGCTGGTGCGCATGCTCGATGAACCGGCCAGCAAGCAGCGGGCCGTGGAAGACATCAACCTGTTCATCGTGCAAAATTACTTGCTGGTGGCCCACGTGGCGGCGCTGCGCTCGATCCTGGGGCGCCATGCCAGCCAGCTTCCCGTCGCGCCCGTCAACGCCCTGCTTGGCCACAGCCATACGCAAGTGTGTCTGACCCTGTCGCGCGCGCTGGACCAGCTCGACAACAAGGCCGCCATCAGCGCACCGCTGGCGGCCCCTGCCGCGCCGCCCGTCAGTGAAGTGGACTGGTCCGGCTGGCCACTGGTCAAAAGACGCATCCGGCTGTTGCAGGCGGATGCCGACAAGATCGTTGTGCATAGCGCGGCGATCGTGCATATCGTGGCGCCAAGATAATTTTTTTCAGCCGCCTGGGCGCAAGTGGTGTCATCAGGAGGTCATCTGGCCTGTCTATGCTGCGTTGGTTTTTCCACTTCCAGCCAAGGCATTCCATGCACGCATTTCCCCTGACCCGGCGCCTGCCACTGGCGCTGGCCATCAGCGCCGCCCTCGCCCTCGCCGCTTGCGGCGGTTCCGATTACCAGGACACGGCGCTCGTCATTCCCGCCGCGCCCGCCGACCAGGGCGCGCCCGATACGGCGCCGCCTTCGGCCACGGCGATTCCCTTTGTCGACAATGTCGCCAGCAATCAGCGCGGCGATGCGCGCTACGCGACGGCCGCCACGAATGCGGGCGTGCGCGTCTTGATCGGCATGCTCGACATCTGGAAACCGCTGACGGAAATCGTTGATGCCGGCGTCTCGGCACCAGCCGTGGACGGCTTTCCCGCAGTCGTGCCCTCCGCCTGGACGGGCGTGCCCAACGATGGCACGCCTGGCGGCACCATCGTCAATGCCAGCGTGCACAACGCAAATATCGATTTCGTCGTCAAAGCCACCACCAGCCGCACGCCGGCGCAGGAACTGGCCGCCTATCTGGATGACCGCCGCGGCAAGGGCTACAGCATCACCGACGGCATGGGGCCGTTGACGGATGCCTGGCGCAGCGCGGCACGCCAGACCACCAGCATCACCGACATCGCGCCAGACGCGACAGGCAAGCTCTACAACGACAGCGGCAGCAACACGGGTGTGGCCGGCAGCAGCAATGCCGAATTCGGCAACGTGGTGGGCCTGATCAATGCGATGGGCAACAATGGCTCGACGGAACCGGCCAAGCGTTTCTACAAATATGCGCGCCCCTTCCGCTGGAGCAGCAATGTGGCCGTGATCCCGGCCCTGCTGCCGGCCAGGAGCGCCACGCCCGCCACCGATGGCGGCTTTACCAGCGGCCACTCGGCCGAAGCCGTGCGCGGCGCCCTGGGCATGGCGTATGCGTTGCCCGAGCGCTACCAGGAAATGGTGGCCCGCGGGCTGGAACTGGGCGAAAACCGCATCATCGCCGGCATGCATTCGCCGCTCGACGTGATCAGCGGGCGGGTGCAGGCGCAGGCCATCGTCGCCGCCAACCTGCTCGACCCGACCACGGCCGCCACCAAGGCCGCCGCCGTGACGCAGGCGCACACGACCCTGATGGCGAAAACCGGCACCACGGCCGACACATTTTATGACTACGCCCATTCGGGTAGCAGCGCCAACGACCGTTTTTCGGACTACGCCAGCACCAAGGCCGCCTACATCCGCCGCCTGACCTTCGGTTTCGCGCAGACGGGCGCCACCAATGCAGCGGCGAACGTGCCGAAAGGCGCGGAAGTCTTGCTGGAAACGCGCTTGCCGTATCTGTCCGACGCGCAGCGCCGCGTGGTGCTGAAAACAACAGCCTTGCCATCGGGCTACCCCGTGATGGACGATGCTGAAGGCTGGGGCCGCTTGAACCTGTTTGCCGCCGCCGACGGCTATGCCGTCTTCACGGGCAATGTAGTGGTAGCCATGGATGCGGCCAAGGGCGGCTTTAATGCCGTCGACCGCTGGCGCAACGACATCAGCGGCACGGGCAAGCTGAACAAGCAAGGCAGGGGTACCCTCAAGCTGGGCGGCAACAATAGCTGGAGCGGCGGCACGCAGCTGGAAGGGGGCCGGCTGGAAGCCAATTCCGCCACGGCGTTCGGCAAGGGCGACGTGTATGTCAGCGGCGGCACCCTGGTCAGCAATGCCCAGTCCGGCCTGGCGCTGGCCGGCAAGTACACGCAGCTGGCCACCGGCAATCTGGAATTGAAACTGGGTAGCGGGCAGCAAGGCCACCTGAGCGTGGCGGGCCAGATGACGGTGGCCGGCGGCAGCCTGAAAGTGACGTTCCAGAACGGCTACAAGCCGGCCGCCGGCACCACCGTGAATGTGCTCGCCGCGTCCAGCCTGAAAGGCAAGTTCGACAGCATCACGGTCGACGGCTTCAAGGTGACGCCGACGTACACGGAGACGGGCTTGCAGCTGCGCCTGGACGTTTAAGCTACTTCAGGTAGCGCTCGAACCAGCCGACGGTGCGCTGCTGCAGGTCGCGCTGGTGCTCGGGCTTGCGGAAGGAATGGCCTTCGCCGTCATAGATGAACAGGCTGGACGGCACGCCCATGGCACGCAGGCCATTCCAGAATTCCAGCGACTGGGCGGCCGGCGTTTCCACGTCGCGTTCGCCCACATAGATCAGGGTCGGCGTCTTCGCCGCCTTGATCGATTCGATCGGCGAGGCCTTGCGGTAGACGGCCGGATCGTCATACGCGGAAGCGCCGAAGAACGGGATCATCCACTGGTTGATGCCGTTCTGGCCGTAATAGCTGATCCAGTTCGACACGCCCGCGCCCGCCACGGCCGCCTTGAAGCGGTCGCTGTGCGTGACGCCCCACATGGTCATAAAGCCGCCATACGAATGGCCGATCAGGCCCAGGCGCTGGCCATCGACGGGCGCCGCTTTTTCCACCGCATCGATGCCGGCCAGGATGTCGCGCCAGTCGCCGCCGCCAAAGTCCGCCATGTTGGCGCGCGTAAAAGCCTGGCCCTGGCCAAAGCTGCCGCGCGGATTGGGCAGGAAGACAAAATAGCCTTTCTGCGTCAGTTCGTGGATCAGGGTGCCCGCTCCCACGTAGCGGGGCGAGGCGGCCGCGCCGGGGCCGCCATGCACGTTGACGATCATCGGGTAGCGCTTGCCCGCCGCCACCTTCAATGGCCCCAGCAGCCAGCCCTGCGCCTTGTATTGCTCGTTGCTCCAGCCCACGTTCTGTACCGTCAGCTGCGGCGCAAAGCCGTCATTGTCATGCGTGATCTGTTTCAGCTGGCGCACGGGTCCCGCCACCAGGTGGCTGGCGTGCGTAAAATCTTCCTGCGCGGCAGCGGCCCGCTGGCCGTCGGCGCTGAACGACAAGCGCCCATCGCTGCCGCTGCTGCTGAGCTCGCCGAGCATCACAGCTTGGCTGGGGCCGGTCTGCGCATCAACAGGCACCAGCGCCAGCTGCGAATCGATCAGCGCCGTCGCCAGCAGGCCGGCACCGCGCCAGGCGACGCCATTGAAGGTGCCGCGGTAGTCTGGTGTCAGGTTGCGCGGCGTGCCGCCGGCCAGCGGCACCGTGTAGATATCGCCGCCGATGGAGCCGAAGTCGCTCATCAGGCCGCCGATAAAGGCCACCGTCTTGCCATCCGGCGAAACGGACGGCAGGTTCAGCTGCATGGCCGGGGCAGCGATCACGCGCAAGGCGCCGGTGGCCGCATCAATATGGCTGAGCTTGGCCACCCACCAGTTGCTGTCGCCATTGCCCTGCGCGCTGGTGGCCACGAAGCCGCGTCCATCGGGCGTCCAGCTGTATTCATACACATAGGTGTCGTCGGGCGACAGCAGGCGCAGCGCGCCGCCGCCGGCCGGCACCACCGCGATGCGCTGGGCATCGTCATCGCGGCCCACCTCGCCCACCTGGC
>NZ_NRDQ01000329.1 GCF_002878455.1 Janthinobacterium sp. AD80 | reverse complement strand
CGGCGCCTGCGGCGTGCGCGCCGCCTGTTGCTCGAACAGCGCATGCACCGTGGACTGCAGCGTGGGCGCGACCGTGCCGCGGTTGAAGTCCAGCAGCACTTGCCGGCGCGCCGCCGCATCCATCAGCGGCAGGCGGCTGAGGGCCATGGTCTCGTCGCTCGCCATGGCCGCCAGCACGGCCTGCAGGCTGGCAGCCAGGCGCGCGATGCCGTCATGCTCGAACAAATCGCTCGCATATTCGATATGCCCGGACACATGCTGGCCGTCGTCGTCGAGCAGCAGCGACAGGTCGAAGTGCGTGCTGGCCTGCGGCAGCGGCAGCGGGCGCGGGTCGAACAGGAGCTGGTCGCCGTCCGGCGCCGGCGTGTTGTTGAGCGCCATGACGCTCTGGAACAGGGGGCTGTAGGCCAGGCTGCGCACGGGCTTGACGGCATCGACCACCTGGTCCAGCGGCAGGTCCTGGTGTTCGTAGGCCGACAGCGCCGTGGCGCGGATGCATGCCAGCAGTTCCGCCACCGTGGGGTCGCCATGCAGGCGCACGCGCAGGGCCAGGGTATTGACGAAAAAGCCCGGCAGCGCTTCGAGTTCGGGCAGCGGACGGTTGGCGACGGGCGTGCCGATGACGATGTCATCCTGGCCGCCCAGGCGCGCCAGCAGCGCGCTCCAGCCGGCGAGCAAGGTCATGAACAACGTGGCGCCATGGCGGGCGCTGAGGCGGCGCAGCGCTTCGGCCAGCGGCGCATCGAGGGCGAAGGCCAGGCGCGCGCCCCGGTAGCTC
>NZ_NRDQ01000328.1 GCF_002878455.1 Janthinobacterium sp. AD80 | reverse complement strand
GCGCGGCATGAAGGACCGCTCATCGCCACCGTGCTGGCGGCGGAGCGGGAATTGCGCCTGGCGCGGCGCTTGAACCGCTAGCGCGGATGGCGTTAGCGATGCCGCATCACGCCGCACAGGCCTTGACGGACCCGCGGTCATACACAAAAGCCAGGCTGTTGGTGCCCTGGCCCCGGTACATGCTCTGGCCTTCGCCGATGGTCAGCTGCACGCCCATCTTGCACAGCACTTTCGGTGCGCGCAGCACCCAGCCCAGCTCCTGCAAGGTGGCGATATTCCGGTCGCGCAGCGCAGCGCTCCAGCCTTCGTCCATGAAGCGCACCGTATGGAAGGCGAGATTGAGATTGACGCGGGAAGTGCGATCGATGACCTTGCCGCCGTTCTGCAGCACTTGCGCCAGGTCGCTCTCGATGAACTGCGTCACATATTCGCCGCGCAATGGCGCATTGCCGGTACTCAGGCGGTACACGACCAGGCAGGCAAGCATGGCAAACAGCGCCGTGAATAATCTGCCTTCCATAAATTTCTTCATCCGCCGCCGTCCTCTGCTTCCATTGCTGGTGCCGCAAGCTGTTCATCCGCCAGCAGCTGCGCCAGGCGCACCTGTTCCCCGTCCGCCACAAAACACGCGGCCTGCCAGCGCTGCGTGCGCCGGGCCTGCACCGATGCGGGCGCGCACCATGGCGGAT
>NZ_NRDQ01000327.1 GCF_002878455.1 Janthinobacterium sp. AD80 | reverse complement strand
TGCGCGAGCTGGCGATGGCCGCGCCCCCGGTGGGCATCGGCCTGCGCGGCGCGCACTACCGCGACATGCTGGCGCGGCGCCCGCCCGTGGACTGGCTCGAAGTCCATAGCGAGAACTATTTGGCCGAAGGCGGCTGGGACCTGCATGTGCTGGAAACCCTGCGCGCCGATTATCCCGTCTCGCTGCATGGCGTGGGCATGGGCCTCGGTTCCGTGCACGGCTTTTCGCGCACGCACGTGGAACGCATCGCCCGCCTGGCCGCGCGCATCGAGCCGATGCTGGTGTCCGAGCACCTGTGCTGGGGCGCCACCGGCGACGCCGTGCTCAACGACTTGCTGCCGTTGCCGCTGAACGGCGCCAGCCTGGAACTGCTCTGCCAGCGCGTGGACCTGGTGCAGGAAGTGCTGCGCCGCCCGATCCTGCTGGAAAACGTCTCGACGTATCTGCGTTTTCCCGGCGACAGCTGGAGCGAGACGGAGTTCCTCGCCTGCGTGGCGCGCCGCACCGGTTGCGGCGTGCTGCTGGACATCAACAACCTATATGTCAATCAATGCAACCACGGCGAGGACGCGCTGGCCGCGATGGCGGCGCTGGCGCCCGGCATGGTGGGTGAACTGCACCTGGCCGGCCACTGCGACGATGGCGGTTTGCTGGTCGACCACCATGGCGCGCCCGTGGCCGCTCCCGTGTGGGAACTGTACCGCGCCGCCTTGCACCGCTACGGCCCGCTGCCCACGCTGGTCGAATGGGATACCAACTTGCCGCCGCTGGCCACCTTGCTCGACGAAGTGGCCCGCGCGCGGGCGCTGGCCTGCGAGGCGCTGGCGCCGGCAGCCCTGGCGGCCTGCGATGACGCTTGAGGAACTGGCGCGCCTGCAGGCC
>NZ_NRDQ01000326.1 GCF_002878455.1 Janthinobacterium sp. AD80 | reverse complement strand
CCCGCAAGCGCTGCGACGCGCCGCTGCCGCCCTGCCCCTCCCCGCGCCGCACGCCTGGCACGGCCCCTTCAACCTGCTGGTGACGGGCGTCGGCGGCACGGGGGTGGTGACGGTGGGCGCGCTGGTCTCCATGGCGGCGCACCTGGAAGGCAAGCAGGCGTCGGTGCTGGACTTCATGGGCTTTGCGCAAAAAGGCGGCGCCGTGCTGTCCTTCGTGCGCCTGGCCCTGGCCGGCGAAGACCTGCACCAGGCGCGCATCGACATCGGCCAGACCGATGCCATGCTGGCCTGCGACATGGTGGTGGGCGCCAGCGCCGACGCGCTGCAAACCCTGCGCCACGGCCACACGCGCGTGGTCGCCAACACGCACCAGTTTCCCACCGCCGCCATGGTGCGCGATCCGGACGCGTCGCAGCATGCGGGCGCCCTGATGGACAAGCTGCGCCACGCCGTCGGCATGGAGCACATCGCCGAATGCAACGGCCAGGTGCTGGCGCGCCAGCTGATGGGCGACACAATCATGGCCAATATACTGCTGATGGGCTTTGCCTGGCAGCGCGGGCTGATCCCCGTCGGCCTGGCGGCGCTGGAACGGGCCATCGAACTGAATGGCGTGGCCGTCGAGGCCAACAAGGCCGCCTTCGCCGCCGGCCGCCTGGCCTGCGCGCG
>NZ_NRDQ01000325.1 GCF_002878455.1 Janthinobacterium sp. AD80 | reverse complement strand
TGCTCAGGGCCCTGCGTGTGTACCGTGGCAGCGCCGGCGCCATGACGGCGCTGGCGGCGGCCGGCGCCTTCCAGGACCGCCAACTGGAGCAGCGTCTGGGCCTGTACCGCTGCGGCATCGAACAGGGTGCCATGACGCAGGTGGCCAGCCTGCCCCCAGGGCCGGAACCGGTGCTGCTGCTGCTGCACGGCACGGCGGCGTCGACCGCGCGCAGCTTTGGCGGCCTGTGGCGCAATGGCCTGGCGCCGCGCCTGGCGGCGCAATACGGCAACCGCATCTATGGCTACGAACACCGCAGCCTCAGCGAAAGCCCCATCCACAACGCGCTGGCCCTGGTGCGCCAGTTGCCGCATGGCGCCGTGCTGCACCTGCTGGCCCATTCGCGCGGCGGGCTGGTGGGCGAACTGCTGGCGCGCGCGCAGCGGGTCGACAGCCGTGGCGCCGTCGACCTGGCCGGCGATGGCCTCGAACGCCTGGGCGAAAATACGGTGGGCGGCGAAGCGTTCAACAGCCATGACATCGAACACTTCGTGGCGCAATCGCAGCTGTGCGGCCGCGCCGGCTACGCCGACGACGCGGCGCGCCTGCGCGAGCTGAGCATGGAATTGAAAACCCGCGCCATCCGCGTCGCCCGCTTCGTGCGCGTGGGCTGTCCCGCGCGCGGCACCACCCTGATGTCGGGCCGCCTGGACCGCTGGGCCAGCGTGATGTTCAACCTGCTGGCACCGGGCGCGGCGGCCGATGGCGCCATGGCCTTCCTGCTGGCCGTGGTGCGGCAGCGCTGCGATGCGCGCATCCTGCCCGGCCTGGAAGCGATGATGCCCGACTCGCCGCTGGTGGCCCTGCTCAACGCGCCCGACGTGCGCGTGGCCAGCCCCCTGCATGTGCTGGCGGGCGACTGCGGCGGCGACAGCCTGCTGGGCTGGCTGGCCGGCTGCCTGGGCGAGATTTTTTATGGCGGACAAAGCGACCTGGTAGTCAATTGCGCCTCGATGGCGGGCGGCGCCACGCGCAGCGCGCCCGTGCGGCAACTGCTGCTGCGCGGGCCGCAGATGCACCACCTGAACTACTTCGAACGCCTGCCATCGGGCACGGCGGCGGTGCAGGCGCTGGCGGGTGACGACGCCGCCTACCTGCCGCTGGCCGGCATCGAGCACGGCTTGCTGGCGCGCGGCGGCGAAGTGCCAAAGCGGCGCGCGCATGCGCCCATCGTGCTGCTGCTGCCCGACATCATGGGCAGCCACCTGCAGGTGGGCAGCAACCGCATCTGGTTCGACCCCGTCAACCTGGTCGAGGGCCGCATCGAACGCCTGGCCGTCGGCCAGCCGCACATCGTCAGCGCCGGCTGGCTGGAACCGTGTTACGAACCGTTCGCCCGCTACCTGGCGCAAAGCCAGGAAGTGCGGCCCTTTACCTATGACTGGCGGCTGTCGCTGCAGGAGACAGGCGCCGCCTTTCTTCCCGTGCTCGACGCGGCCATGCGCGACGCCGAAGAACGCGGCCAGCCGCTGCGCATCGTCGCCCATGGCATGGGCGGGCTGGTGGCGCGCCTGGCCCTGCGCGACCGCTGGCAGCGCCTGGACGCCATTCCCGGCAGCCGCTTGCTGCAGGTGGGCACGCCCAACCGGGGCAGCCACGCCATGGTGCAAGTGCTGCTGGGACGCGATCCGCTGGTGCAGATGCTGGGCTGCTGGATCGCCTGGAAGCATACGCGGCGCCAGTTTCTCGGCTTTGTGCGGGCCTTTCCCGGCGTGCTGGAAATGCTGCCATGGCCGCAGGCGGCACCGGCGGCGGGCGCCATCGATTATTTCGATCCGCAGGCCTGGGCCAGCCTGGCCGCCGGCGACCGGCAGGCGGCGCTGCCCGGCGGCTGGCAG
>NZ_NRDQ01000324.1 GCF_002878455.1 Janthinobacterium sp. AD80 | reverse complement strand
TACCAGAACGCGGCGCTGGCGGAACGCTTCCAGGCCTTTGTGGCGCACGTGCGCGAGCGCGAAAGCGCCGTCTTCGGCGCCGATGCGCCGCCCGTGCTGACCCTGGCCGTGGCGCGCGGCTACAGCAAGCTGCTGGCCTACAAGGATGAATACGAGGTGGCGCGGCTGTTTTCGGACGGCCACTTCCAGCGCGAGCTGCGGCAGCAGTTCGAGGGCGACGTGACGCTCACCTTCCACATGGCGCCGCCGCTGCTGGGCAAGCGCAAGCGCGCCTTCGGTCCGTGGATGGGCAAGCTGCTGGCGCTGCTGGCCAGGGCCAGGGGGCTGCGCGGCACGCGCTTCGACGTGTTTGGCTACAGCGCGGAACGGCGCCGCGAGCGCCAGCTGATCAGCGACTACACGGCGCGCCTGGACACCCTGCTGCCGCGCCTGAACACCCGCAACCTGGCATCCATCGTGGCGCTGGCCGAACTGCCGCAAGCCATCCGCGGCTACGGCCATGTGAAACTGGCCAGCATCGACGCGGCCGAACAGCGCGCGCAGGCGCTGCTGGCGACGCTGGAACAGCCAGCCGCCGCCGGCACGGCTGGTCCCAAGCGCCGCGCCGCCCGCCCAGCCGCCTTTCCGCACCATCGCCATCCGGCGCTACCAGTAGCCATGTTTTCATTGACCAACACGCGGCGCGGCGCCTTGCCGCGCCGCCGCGCCCAGGAGTCCAGCCTTGAAG
>NZ_NRDQ01000323.1 GCF_002878455.1 Janthinobacterium sp. AD80 | reverse complement strand
CTGTTCGGCATTGCCGGCTACCGGGGCCTGGCCGCCGCCGTGGTGCTGCTTGGCGCCACCTTCGTGCTGGCGACGCAGCCGCTGCCGTGTCGGCTGGCGCCAGCCTGCCTGCTGTGCGCGCTGGCCATGCAAGGCGTGCTGGCCGGCATCTGGCCGGACTTTACCGGCGCGCCCGGCTGGCTGAAAGCCCCGTATGCGCTGTTCCTGCTGTCGGCCGTGCTGCTGTCGGCCCTGCTGCTGCGCGGCCCCCTGTGGCCGGCTGCCCGCGCGGCGGCAGCGGCAACGCCGGCCAGGCTGGGGCTGGCCATGATGGCGTGGGTCATGCTCGCGTGCAATGCCGTCTGGATAGGCTGGCACTGGGCCGGCACGCCGGCCCTGCTGCCGGCCGCCCTGGCGGTGCTGCTGGCCACGGTGATGCTGGGCAACGGCCGTCTGCGCCCGCCATTGTGGCAGCTGGGGCGCCACAGCCTCGGTGTCGCGGGCACGGCCGGCATGCTGCTGTTGCTGGCCATCCCCGTCTCGGCCAGCTATTACGCCAACGAACGCTTCGCCAGCAGCGCCGGCGACTTGCAGGGCCGCCTGCGCCACTGGCAGCAAGTGATGTCGATGCGCCCGCCCGACATGGCCACCAGCCTGTTCGGCATGGGCAGCGGCACCTTTCCCGCCACCTATTACTGGCATAACCCGCTGCGCGAGGTGCCCGCCAGCATCCGCTATGCCAGCGAAGGGGGCGACCAATATGTGCGCCTGGCCAGTCCCGGCTACAGCGCCGGCTATGGCGAGCTGCTGCGCCTGCTGCAGCGTGTACCCGTGCGTCCGGATACGCGCTACCTGCTGTCGCTCGACGCGCGCCGCGCCGGGGCCATGCCCCTGCTGCAAGTGCGGCTGTGCCAGCGCCAGTTACTATATGCACAGAACTGCGTCATTGCGCCGCTGCGCCTGCGCGCCGTCCCGCCTGCCGCACCAGCCACAACAGCAACGCCAGCAACGCCAGTCGCGCCCGCCGCACTGGCGCGCGCGGGGCATCC
>NZ_NRDQ01000322.1 GCF_002878455.1 Janthinobacterium sp. AD80 | reverse complement strand
CTCCAGTTCGGCCACCCATTCGCTCAGCTGGTACCAGCCGTAATTCAGCAAGGTAAACAAATCATCGCTGACTGTGCGGGCCTCGGCCAGCCAGGTATTCATGACGCGTTCGATGGCGCCTGCCGCCTCGGCAAACTGCGCCAGGCCGATCATGCGGCTGCTGCCCTTCAGGGTATGGAAGGAACGGCGCAGCATGGCCAGGTGTTCGCTGCTGGCCGCCTGCTCGCGCGGCAAGGCCAGGGTGGTATCGATAAAGGCCAGCACTTCGCGCGCTTCGGCGGTGAAGATGTCGAGCATTTCCGCATCCAGGCCGGCATCGGCAGGCGCGGCATCGGCCGCGGACGGCGTGGCGGGCGCCAGCGCCTGGTCGAGCAGGGGCACGGGCACGCTGCCGCTGGCGGCGACTTTTTCAAACGGCAGCGCGCGAAAGGTACCGGCGGCGGCATCAAAGTGGAAACGCCCCTTGGCCGCTTGCGCATTGCGGCCCAGCATGTCGACAAAGAAGCCCAGCGCGCTGATATTTTGCGCGATCTCGTCGAGCGCCTCGGCCTGTTCGGCCTGGGCAGCGATGGCTGGCAGCTGCAGCACGGCCGCCTCGACCTGCTGCACGGCAGCGCCCGCGTCTTCCTGTTCCAGGCTGGCCAGCTGCTGCTGCAATTGCCGCAGCAGGGGTGCCACGGCATCCAGGCAAGCCTGGCGCGCGCCATCGGCATAATAGTCATTGAGCAGTTTTTCCACCTGCCGCAAGCCTGTTTTCATCTCGTCGGCCAGCGTGGCGACGGTTTGCCCCTGTTCGATCTGGCGCGACAGTTCCCCGGCGGCGGAGGGCGGCGGCGCCTCACCGGCCAGCAGCGCGTGCAGGCGCGCGGCGATGGTTTCCGCGTTGCCGGCGAAATCGTCGGGCAGGCGGCGCACCTGCTCCAGGCCCGTCTCGGCAAACAGCAGCGCCGTGCCGATCTCCTGTTCCAGGGCCGCGCTGCGCCCGCTGGACACGGCTTGCTGCGCCACGGCCGCGCACTGGCGCAGCAGGCTGGCCAGGGCCGGCAGCTTCAAGGACTCCGCATGCACTGCCACGTCCTGCAGCGCCGCGCCGAAATCCACGCTCAGCGCGGGGTCGAGATCGGCCTGCGCCAGACGGCTCCAGCTGGCGCGCGCCTGCGCCAGGGCCGTGCGCGCACCGTGCAGGGCGTCCTGGTCGACCTGGCCATAGCGCCGCGTTTCCACGTCGGCCGGCACCAGGCCATCGAGGGCGAAAGCGGCGCGCAGCTGCTGCGCCGCCGGCGTCGGTTCGGCTGCCGCAGCGATGAAGAACAGGGCGTCGCGCAGCATCTGCTCGGGCAGACTGGCCGTGCCCTGCGCCAGGCGGCGCAACTGCAGGTTGATCAGGCCAAACAGCTGTTTCACATACAAGGTGCCCATGCCTTCGCCGCTGGCCGCCAGTTCGGCGAAGGCCTGCATGGCAAACCAGAAGGTGCGCGCCGGCGCTTCCTGCTGCGCGTCGGCCACCAGGTTCAAGGTTTCATGCAGGACGCCCGCATGCTGGCGCCGCGTTGCGTCATCCGGCGCCTTCAGGAAAGGCAGCAGGGACTTTTCAAAGCGCCCGCGCCAGGCCGGATAATCGGCCGCAGGCGGTGCTGCGGCCAGCGCGATGGCATGGCCATCGCGCACCGACGCGGGCGGAAAGAACAGGTCGGCCGGATGGATGCGTTCGGCGCCCAGCATGCTTTGCAGGTCGCGGTAATACGGGAACAGGCGGGCCGGCTGCGGCGGCGTGCCAGCCACCAGGTCTTCCAGATACTCGGTCAGGGCCTGATACAGCCCGGCCACCACCTGCGCGTGATCCACCGTGTATTCCAGGCTGCCGTCGCGAAAGCGCGCCAGCGCCTGTTCCGCGCCGGCCGTCAGCAGGCTGGCGCCGGCCACGTCGACCATCACCAGCGCGCCATGCGCCTGGTGCAAATGCGAGCGTGCATGCTGCAGGGCCGTAGCGCGTTCCTCGCGCTCGCGGCCACCCGCTTCGAACAGGGCTGTTTTCGAGCGGCCCAGCGCCTCGCGGATTTCCACCATCACCCACGACAGGGGTTCGCTGTCGAACGGCTTGGACTGCTGCGGACTATCAGGTGTACTCATGCATGCCTCGGTAAAGAATACGTAGCGCAAAAATCGGTACGCACAACGCGCCGCGCCATCGGCTGGCGCGGCGTTCAGGCGGCGACGCGGAAGCGCGACACCGAGTTTTTCAGTTCCTGCGCCAGCATCGACAGTTTATGGATCGACTGCGCCGTCTGCTGCGTGCCATCCTGGGTCTGCTCCGTCACGCTCAGGATATGCTGGATATTCAAGGCTACGCCGCTGGCCGAACCGGCCTGCGTGCCGGTGGCGAACGAAATGCCCTGGATCAGTTCGGCCAGGTGTTTCGAAACCTGGCTGATGTCGTTCAGGGCCGCGCCGGCCGCATCGGACAGGCGCGCGCCTTCGACCACGCCCTGGGTGGATGTTTCCATCGCCCTGGTCGCATCTTGCGTGTCGGCCTGGATAGTGCGCACCAGCGCGCCGATCTGCTTGGCGGCGGCGGCCGAACGTTCGGCCAGGCGCTGCACTTCCTCGGCCACGACGGAAAAGCCGCGCCCTGCCTCGCCGGCCGATGCGGCCTGGATGGCGGCGTTCAGCGCCAGCACATTCGTCTGTTCGGTGATGTCGGAAATGAGCTCGGTGATCTCGCCGATTTCCTGCGACGATTCGCCCAGGCGCTTGATGCGCTTGGAGGTATCCTGGATTTGCTCGCGGATCTCATGCATGCCCTTGATGGCGTTTTCCACCGCCGTCGAGCCTTGCAGCGCGGCCGCCACCGACTGGCGCGCCACGTCGGCCGAAACGCTGGCCGATTTCGACACGTCAGTGATCGCATTGGCCATCTTCACCACGGTGGCGCTGACGCCCTGGATTTCGCGCGATTGCTGCTGCGAGGCGATCAGCAGTTTGCTGGAAATGCTTTGCGCCTGCGTCGAGGCGCGGTTCACCTGTTCCGCGGTGGCCGTCACGCGCCCCACCAGGCCGCGCAGTTCTTCCACCGTGTAGTTGACGGAATCGGCGATGGCGCCCGTGATGTCTTCCGAGACGGTGGCCTGCACCGTCAGGTCGCCATCGGCCACCTTCTGCAATTCGTTCATCAGGCGCAGGATCGCCGCCTGGTTCTGGTCATTCTTGGCCTTCGCCTCTTCCTCTTTTTCCTGCGACAGCAGGCGCTGGATTTCCGCTTCCTGGCGACGCCGCTCGGCCTCGCGCGTGCGGTTGACGGAGTCCTGCAGCAGCACCCTGCCAATACCGGCCGCCGCGATCAATGTCAGCAGCACGCCAGCGACCATCAGCCAGAAGGCAAGGCCGAGGGTTTCCTGGTTTGCGTGGTACATCTGCTGCAGCAGGGTCAGGCGCTGGCGCAGGTCTTCGTTCTCGCTGAAGATCAGCTGCTCGGCGCTTTTCGCCGAACTGAATTTATCCAGGCGGTCGAGGATGGACGAGACCAGCTTCTGGTAAGTGTCGAAGCTGGCCTTCAGCGCCACCATGCGCTCGCGCAGCTCGGCGTCGCGCGTGGGCGCCAGCTGCAGCGACACGCTGCCATTGAGCAGGCCTTCGACGGCGGTGCGGAAGTACGTCGTGTCGCGCCCCAGCGAGAACGCCGTTTCCGAACTGATGCTGCCTGACGAAAGGAATTCGCTGGCGCTGCGGCTCATGCGCTGGCTCAGCATCATCAGCCGGCCGATGACGGCCAGGTCGCGCGCATTGCCGCCGCGCTGCACCTTCAGGGCGGCGATTTCCTCCGTCTGCGCCAGCAGCGCGGGCGACAGCGCGTTCAATTGCTGCAAGGTCTTGTCGAATTCGCCCAGCTCCGTTTTCAGGCGCAGGATGGTGCTGGCCGCGCGGTCGCTGCTGGCCCACTTCTTGCGCGCGTCGGCCACGGCCGCCAGCAGGCTGGCGCGCGATTCGCCGATGTCGCGCCCGTGGTAGGTGCCACCACGCTGCATCAGGCGGAAATCCTGGTTCAGCTCATTGCGGCTTTCCTCCAGCTGGCGGAACGCTTCCGGATTGCCCTGCACGGCGTTCGGCGCGGCCTTGCCGATGCGCTGCGAATGCATCAGCGCATCGCTGGCCAGCTGCGTCTGGGCCGAGGCGATATTGCCGCTGCGCGTATTCAAGCCGACGAACAGCAGGCTGGCGGCCAGGCTCAGGGCCATCACGGTCGACAGGATGCTCAATTGTTTTTGCAGCGGCAGATGGCCGATCAGCGGCAGCTTCCAGTCGCCGGCCGGCGCGCTGGCCAGCGACTTGCGCCGGCCCAGCGCATCGCGCAG
>NZ_NRDQ01000321.1 GCF_002878455.1 Janthinobacterium sp. AD80 | reverse complement strand
GCCCTGGTCGAAGGCGGCCGGCGCCGTGCGCGCCAGGGCCAGCGCCTGCTGGTAATAGGTGGCGGCCAGCCTGGGCTGGTTCAGCCGGTCCAGGCCGACGGCCAGGTTGAAGGCATAGTCCGGATTGCCGGGCACGGCGCTGTAGGCGCGGAAGAATTGCTGCTGTGCTTCGGGCCAGCGGCGCTGCTTGGCGTACAGGTTTCCCAGGGCAAACAGCACGGGGCCGCTGTCGGGCGAGCGGGCCAGGATGGCTTTCAACTTCGCTTCGCTTTGCACCATGTCGCCCTGGCGCAAGCCGATCAAACCGGCCAGTGCCTCGCCATCGTCGGGATTGATTTCGAGCAAGCGCACATACAGGGACGCGGCTTGCGCGCCCTGGTTTTCGCGCAGGGCCACGGCCGCCAGACCCAGCAGGGCATCGCGGTTGGTGGGCTCCTGCTGCAGCACGGTTTCGTATTGCTGGCGCGCCGTGCCCAGCTGGCCGCCGTTCAGGGCCTGGTAGGCTTGCTGCACGCCAGGATGGATTTGCGGCGCGGCCACGCTGCGTTGCACCTGGATCTGGCTATTGTCTGGTGCCATCACGGGGGGCAGGCTGGGCGGGGGCGGCTGTGCCATCTGTGCCATTTGCGCCATCTGCGACGCCACGGCCGCGCGGGCGGCCGCTTCGATCATGGCCTGCTGCTCCGCCGCGCCTGGCTGCTGACGCGGCGCATGGGCCAGGTCTTGCGGCAATTCCTGCGGCAGCGATTGCGGCGCTGGCGCTGGCGCCGTGGCGCC
>NZ_NRDQ01000320.1 GCF_002878455.1 Janthinobacterium sp. AD80 | reverse complement strand
GGGGGCGGCGACAAAGGCGGCGGGGGGCGCGCACGCCATGGCGAGGAGGGCCAGGCGGATGGCGCGCGCGGCGGGATGGAGGACGGGGGTGGTCAGCTGCATGCTCGGTCTTTCTGCTCAGAGGGATAGGAATTGGCTTGTGAATCGGCTACTTACCTGTGAAGCCGAAGCAGCACGCCGGAACACCAACCCCTGGCGCAAAAAAATCAACATATTTATATCTGCCGTGCCGCCACCGTGGCCCAGTAGCGCGTGAAATAGGTCACTTGCAGCCCGTGCGAGGCGCACAGGCTTTCCAGCACGGCGTCGATGTCGTCGAGGCGATAGGTGCCCGTGACGGGGCGGCGCGCCACGGCGGCGTCGCACACGAGGCGTCCGCGCCGGTAGCGCGCCAGTTCGGCCACCAGTTGTTGCAGCGGCCAGTCGGCGGCCACCAGCATGCCGCGCAGCCAGCTGTCCTGGTGTGCGGGCACGGCTTGCACGGCATCGGCGGCGCTTGCGGTAAAACTGAGCTGCTGGCCCGCTTCCAGGCGCCGCGCGGCATCGGCGCGCGCCGCGCAGCGCACTTCCACCGCGTGTTCGTAGACGCTGACGATGCTGCCGCCATCGTCGCAGCGCACGCCAAATCGCGTGCCCAGCGCGCGGATCACGCCATGCGGGGTGTCGACCAGGAAGGGGCGCGGATCGGGCGCGGTGCGCAGCATGATTTCGCCATGGTGCAGACGGATGCGGCGGTGCGTGGCGCTGTAGTGCACGTCGGCGGCGCTGTCCGTGTTCATTTCCATGCGCCCGCCATCGGCCAGGCTGACGTGGCGGCGCTGGCCAGGCGCCGTGCGCAGCGCCGCCG
>NZ_NRDQ01000032.1 GCF_002878455.1 Janthinobacterium sp. AD80 | reverse complement strand
CGGCGCCGCCATGCCAGAAGCCGGGACGTTCCAGGTAGGCGCCAGGCGCCCCCACGGGAAAGGCGCGCGCGGCGGAAAAGGTCACGTCGACGCTGGCGCAGGCCGCCATGCCGACGGCGTGCCAGCCTTCGTCCGTGACGTGCACGCCCGGCTGCGACAGCGCCACGGAGGCAAGGCAAGCCTGGCCCTCGGCGTTCCAGCAGCTGACCAGTGCATGACTCAGGCCGCTTGCGCCGGAACACCAGGCCTTGCGGCCATCGAGCACATAGCGGCCATCAGCAGTTTGCTGCAGCTTGACGCGCGCGCCCGGCATTTCCGCGCACCACACGCCCCAGCTGCTGCCGGCCGGCGCGCCCGGCCCATCGATTTCCGCCAGGATGGCCAGCGCATCGGTATGGCCTTCATACAGCTTGAGCACGGAGAGGTCGATGGCGGCCACGCCGGCCAGCGCCTGCCAGCGCCGCAGGGTGGCGCCGTGGCCGGGCAGGGGCAAGTTGTCCAGCCCACGCTCCTGCAGGCAGCGCAAGGCTTGCATGGGCGGCAATGGGCAGTTTTGCGGGCGCAACAGGGCGCGCAATGCCGCGTGGCTGAAATCGGCATCGGCAGGCGGGGAATGGGCAATGGTAGACATGGCAAGCTCCTGTTTTTCAAGAGCTTAGCTTTTCATTTTTACAATGTATGTTCGGTTCTGCACATTCGCGCTCAAACGGACGCAGCGCTTGGAGGAGGGCAGGGGGAGGGACAGGGACTGCGGTAGCGCAAGCCGCGGGGCCGTGCGGCCCCGCAGCCGAGACTGCGTTATTTTTTGCGGTACAGCGTGTCGTGGACGTAAGAGTCGCCGACCTTGACGACGGTGTAGAGCTGGTTGTCGCGCAAGAACAGGCCGCCGGCAATGCTCTGCGCCGGGCGGGCACCTTCGTCGAGGACGCAGCTCGCGCCGCCGTCATGCGAGATGCACCATTGCTGCTGGCCATCTTTGAGCAGGTACTCGACGCCAGCTCCCGTCACCGTGAAGGAAAAGGCGGGGATCGACAGCGTGCGCTTGTCGATGCGCACATCGCTGAGGCCGGCATTGTGCGGCAGCTTGAGCAGGATATCGGCGATGCCGTCCGGCGCCGCGCTGATTGTCGCGCTCATGGATTCCGTCGCCAGCAAGGCGCCGCCGCAGCCGGCCTCGAAATAGGTTTCGGTGGTCGGCGTGAGTTCGAGCGCGCCACTGCCATCGCCTTTCAGCGCCACGACCAGGACCTGGCGTTCATGGCCGTCGCATGCGGCTTGCCAGGTGCCGAGATACGCGGGCTGCTCCGACGCGCCGCCCGCCAGGAGCGTGCTGGAATTGCCTGCATCGCCAGCGCCGCCACCGCAGCTGGCCAGCAATGCGGTGCCCGATGCGACGAGTACTGCCACTATTTTTTTCATGCCCCATCCTTTTATTTCGGCAAGCATGCGTGCCGTAAACGCGGAAATAGTATAGGGCGATGGATGGGCGGCAATTCTCTCCGAATGTGTTCGTGACTTGATTTAAATCAATACTCTCCACGCCGCATGGGACCGCCTGTACCCGGTGGCGCGGAGTGCATCAGTTTAAAATTCTTCCCAGTCATCGCCAGCCGGCGCCCTGGCCGGTGCGCGCTCGGCGGGCGCCGGTTTGGCCGTGGCCAGGCGCTTGGCCGGCAACGTTGCCTTGGGGGCGCTCGCGGCCACTGTCGCCGCCTTGGCTGCCGCTGGCGCAGCCTGGCGCGCCTGTTCGCCCAGCTTGAACACGCTGACCACGTCGGCCAGGTGGCTTGCCTGGTCTTGCAGGCTTTCGGCGGCGGCTGCCGCTTCCTCGACGAGGGCCGCGTTTTGCTGCGTCACGCCATCCATTTGCGCCAGCGCCTGGTTGACCTGGGCGATGCCGTCGCTTTGCTCAGTCGTGGCCACGCTGATGTCGGCCATGATGGCGGTAACGCGGCGCACGCTGTCGACCACTTGCTCCATGGTGGCGCCAGCTTCATCGACAAGCTTGCTGCCTGCCGCCACCTTGCCGACGGAGTCGTCGATCAGCAGCTTGATTTCCTTGGCGGCGGCCGCCGAACGCTGTGCCAGGCTGCGCACTTCCGTGGCGACGACGGCAAACCCGCGCCCCTGTTCGCCTGCGCGCGCCGCTTCCACGGCCGCGTTCAGGGCCAGGATGTTCGTCTGGAAGGCGATGCCGTCGATGACGGAAATGATGTCGACGATCTTGTTCGACGAGTCATTGATCGAGGTCATGGTTTCGATCACCTTGCCCACCACTTCACCGCTCTTTTGCGCCACGCTTGAGGCGGACGCGGCCAGCTGGTTCGCCTGGCGCGCATGGTCGGCGTTTTCCTTCACGGTACCCGTCAGTTCTTCCACCGAGGCGGCCGTTTCTTCCAGCGAGCTGGCTTGCTGCTCCGTGCGGGCCGACAGGTCGTTATTGCCCTGCGCAATTTCCGCGCTGGCGCGCGCCACGTTGTCGGCGCTGGCCTGCACCTGCAGCAGCACCGCGTGGATCTTTTCTACGAAGGCGTTGAAGCCCTTGCCGATGACTGCCAGCTCATCGGTGCCCTTGACTTCGAGCTTGACGCGCAGGTCGGCGTCGCCGCTGGACAGGTCCGTCATGGTGCGGCCCAGGGTGCGCAGCGGACGGGTCAGCTGATTCACGACGAGGATCAGAATGCCGGCCGTGGCCGCCGCGCACAGCAGGGCGACGATCAGGGTATAGGTCATCAGGTCGCGCGCCGAGGCGGTGGCCACGCTTTTCGGGAAGTTCAGTTCCACGCTCCACGGCGCGATGTCCGGGTGGATCTGCAGCGGCTGCAGCAAGTGGATGTAACCGTTGTCGTCCTCGTACTCATAAGGCTGGCCCTGGCGTACTTTTTCCAGGCCGGCGGCCGGCACGTCGTCGGCCTTCTTGCCCAGGCGATCAGCCACGGGATGGCTGGCGTACAGGCCGCCGTTCGAGATCAGCGCCAGCTTGCCGCCTTCGATCACTTTCAGGTCGGCCAGGATTTTAGCGAGGCGCGTGAGCATGAAGTCGGCGCTGGCCGTGCCCTTGAAGCTGCCGTCGATCATGATGGGCGCGACGAGCGAGGCCATCAGGACATTCTTGCCGTCGACGGGGTAGATGTAGGGTTCCGTAAAGTAGGTCTTGCCGGTGCGCTTGGGCACGTCGTACCAGTCGTTGGCGCCCGGTTTCGGGTCGAAGACGATGGGTTCGACCTGCAGCTTGCCGCCGGCACCGCGTGTCCAGTAGGGCATGAAGCGGCCGCTGGCGTCGTAGTTCGGTTTCTGGTTGGCAAATTCCGCATCCTTGCCGTCGAGCGCGTTCGGCTCCCACGTCACGGCCGAACCCAGCAAGTCTTCCGAACTGCTCAGGGTGGCCTTGGTGAGTTCATTGATCTGCTCGCGCTGCATGGGCAGGTTGGCGCCCTTGGTGCCGCGCATGGCGCCGGCCAGGCTGGAGACGCTGGACAGATTGCTGGCGATGCGCGCCTGCAAGGCGCCCGCCACTTCACGCGCCGAGGTGTGCGCCAGTGCCAAAGCGGCCGCTTCGGCGCTGGCGCTGCTCTTGTAGCCGATCACGGCCGCCGTGACGCCCAGGCTGAGGATGGCCAGCGCGGTGGCGGCCACGCAGATTTTACTGTTGAGTGAGAGTTGCATGATGCGGTTCCTTGGTGGGGAGGGATATCGGTGTCATCGGCGCTGCGGGTCGCGTGCCTAGAAAGTCTTGCTGACGGCCAGCACGAAGGTGGCGGCGGCCGGGTTCGAGGTGTCGAACTGGCCCGCCGCATTCGGGATGCCCAGCGTGTAATGATCGTAGGCATCGGTGGCGCCCCAGGCGCGCGTGACGGCGCCGCTCACGCTCCAGCCGCCGGCCAGGGTTTTGGTGACGCCCGCCTTGGCGTCGCGCCAGTTCCAGATGCCATTGCCCGTACCCGCCACACGGCCGTTGCCGGCATGCAGGTTCAAGGTCCAGGCGTTGCCCAGGTCGATATTCGCGCCCACGTCCAGGTAGCGCGTGCCGCGCGCATGCGTGATGCCAAAAAAAGTCGCGCGTGACGGTGTGGTTGTACTTGGCGTACAGCATCTTGTAGCTGAGGCCCAGCGACAGTTCGCCATAGTCGTATTTGACGCCGGTGGCGCGGTAGATGGCGCCCGGGTACTTGTAGTAATACGCCAGCACGCTGTAGCCCAGTTCGCCCGCCGTGCCGCTGTAGCCGCCGTACAGGTCCCATTCGATGGTCGCATCCTCGATGTAGCGGTCGCTGACGGTGGAGGCCCAGGTGCCCAGCGACCAGCCGCTCGGATGTGCGTAGTCGGCGCCCGCCTGCAGCGCGGGCTTGCCCCACGTCTGGCGAAAGCCGCGCGAGATGTATTGCGAGGTGAGGCTGGCATTGGCGCTGAAGGTGGCGCCGGCCGGCGCGCTGTCGTCGGCGCGCGCGGCGGGCGCCGCCAGTGCAAGCAAGGCGCAGCCCAGCAGGGAAGTGGTCAGAAATTGCATGGTTGATCGCATGGTAGTCGGCTCCGTATTTGCAGGCAGCGGCGGTCGATGCGCGCTATCCCGGGGATGGCAAAAAGAATGCGGAAAGGACGAGGCCGTGGAGAGGAAAGATGGCGCAGTCATGCTGCTGACAGCGGCCTGCAAACGGCCGCATCAACATGCACACATTCTCACCAAACGTAACCGAAAGGATAGGCGGGATGACTAGGACAAGTCAATAATGTTGCGGTGCGGAAATCGTAAGTTGTTGTTTAGCGGCACTTTTTCATGCTGTTGTCACAATCGCGGCGTGCCGCGGCGGGCGGCTGCGCCCAGGGTGGCCAGCAAACCGGGCAGGGTCGCGTGCAAGGCCGCCACGTCCGCTGGGGGCAAATCCGCTTGTACCTCCACTGCGCCTGACGGCTGGCCCCAGACCACTTGCGCGCTCAGCTGGACGCCGGCGTCGAGGTCCGCATCGAGGCCCGCTGCGCTGACCAGTAGGGCGACTTCCTCCGGCTGGTCGTCGGCAACGTTGTCCAGCAGGCAGGAAATACCCAGGTGATACGCCTGGAACGCATCGGCCGAGCCGCTGGAAAAGGCGAACACGGACGCCAGCACCTGTGGCGCGGCGGCCGACAGCTGCGGCAGGGCGGCGCGGAACAGGGGCAGCAAGTCGTTTTCCAGCTGGGCGGCCAGCGGGTGTGTATGGCTCAGGACGGTCATGGTGGCACTTCATGTGGGACAGGCAACGGGCGCCATTATAGGGCGCATGCGGTGCCGCCGGCGTGCCGCAATCAGGGAGGAGCGTAGGTGGCGTGTCTGCTGGAAGCTGATATGGCGTTGCGCGCCGGCGCATGGCGTGCTGGCCGGCAAGCCGCGCCGCAAGCGCCAGGGAGGCCAGCAACCGCTGCCGCCCATGACCCTGATACCACGTCGAGTGCGCCCGTCAGCAGCGCGGCCGCGTCCCGCAGCGAGACGGATAGCCGCGCACAGTTGGTGGCGCTGGCGGCGGTTCCGATCAGCGTCGCCATCTCAGGCGTATGTCGTGACAGCCAGGATGACGCATTATGGGATGCGTAGAAGTACGTAGTAAAACTAGATAAACTGACGGGGAAACGTGCAGATGGCCGTGAAAATGAGCTGACGCACTGCAGCATGCCGGCCCTGGCCCATGGCTGTCTACCCGCATGGCCCATCCTGTGCTCAAGCGCGGGGCGAGCAGGATGGGACTGTCGATGGTGTTGCTGTTACTGCTTGCTGCTGACTATTTACTGCTTGCCGCTTAACGGCTCAGGCCGCTCATCCAGCTAGGCTGCGGGTTGGCGCGGGCCAGTTCGCGCATGCGGTATTCCAGGTCGTAGCGGTCGGTCGATTCGGCCAGGTAGGCTTCTTCGTAAGCGCGCTCGCGGCGGTCGCTGCTCTGGTTCAGCCAGGCGCCAAGGCGTTTGGCGGCATGTGCCAGGGTGGCGATGATGTTGTTGTTTTGCGTGGTGTGGTAGGTAAAGGCGGTAGACATGGCAAACTCCTTGAGTGGTGTGCCGCGATGTGCTGCACTGCAACATAAGTATACCAACTTCAAGATATAAGGCTACTTTTGATTTCAAATGTCAGCTATTCATTTTTAGAATAACTATTGGGAAAGCTGCGCAATACGGGGCTTTAAGGCATAATGCGGGCGCAGTATCGTAGTTTTACTACAAGACTGTTTTGTCCTGAATGTTGTTTTCAGACGCAGCCCGCAGGCCTGCCGCGTCCACAAGACATCATTTTGGCGAGAAACGGTCGGCCGTGCGCCTGCCGCGTGCAAGTCGCGCCATGCCTGCCCCTGTTTTGCTGATGGCAGTCATGGCCCACGCTGATATCTGCGTGGCGCTTGCGCGTCCTGGTGCTGCCCGGGTGGAATCGCTTCCATGCCCGGCAAGACAAAACTTGGATTTGAAAAATGGAGAAGGTATGGAATACGTAAAGCAAGGCCAGGGCGTACCGTCCGCACGGCCAGGCACGCAAAACAATACAAGCGCCCTGATCATTGTCACGGTGCTATTTTTCATGTGGGGGCTGCTGACTTCGCTCAATGATGTGCTGATTCCCCATCTGCGCTCGATCTACACCCTGACCTATGTACAGGCGATGCTGGTGCAGTTCTGCTTCTTTGGCGCCTACGCCATCGTCTCGCTGCCGGCCGGCATGCTGATCAAGCGCATCGGCTACCAGCGCGGCGTCGTCGCCGGCTTGCTGATCGCCGCCGCCGGCTGCGCCATGTTCTATCCCGCGTCCACCGGCAGCTACGCGCTGTTCCTGCTGTCCTTCTTCATCCTGGCGGCCGGCATCACCGTGCTGCAGGTGGCGGCTAATCCCTACGTGACGGAACTGGGCGACCCGCAGACGGCGTCGAGCCGTTTGACCCTGACACAGGCGTTCAATGCGCTGGGCACCACCGTGGCGCCAGCCTTGGGCGGCATGCTGATCCTGTCGGGCACGGTCCTGACGGTACAGCAGTTCGACCTGCTGCCGGCCGCCGAGCAGCTGGCCTATCGCGCCAAGGAAGCGGCCGCCGTGCAAGGCCCTTACCTGGTGCTGGCCGCCACCCTGGTGATCCTGGCCGTGCTGTTCGCACTGGCAAAATTGCCGAAGATTTCGCATGCCGACGACGCGGCCAGCCTGGCGCACGATGGCAATACAGTCTCGATCTGGTCGCACCGCCACCTGGTGCTGGGCGCGCTGGCCATCTTCCTGTACGTGGGCGGCGAAGTCAGTATCGGCAGTTTCCTCATCAACTTCCTGGGCGAGAGCCATATCGCAGGCCTCAGCCATGCCGACGCCGCGTATTTCGTCAGCTATTACTGGGGTGGCGCCATGCTGGGCCGCTTCGTCGGCTTTGCCGTGATGCGCTATGTCAGCCCGGGCAAGACCCTGGCCTTCAACGCGGCCGTCGTCATCGCGCTGATCCTCGTTGCCGTGTTCTCCAGTGGCCATACTGCCATGTGGTCGCTGATCGCCGTCGGCCTGTTCAACTCCATCATGTTCCCGACCATCTTCAGCATGGCCTTGAACAAGCTGGGCGCGCAAACGGGCCAGGGTTCGGGCATCCTGTGCATGGCCATCGTCGGCGGCGCCATCGTGCCGTTCATCCAGGGCTTCCTGGCCGACCACATCAACCTGCAGCTGTCGTTCCTCGTGCCGGCCCTGTGCTATACCTTCATCCTGTACTTCGGCTGGAAATACGCCAGCATGTACAACGACGACGCGGCTAAATAAGCCTGTCGTGATCAATTAGAAGGGTGGCCTCGGCCACCCTTTTTTGCGTCAATTCCTCAGTGCCCGAACTTCGTGCCCAGCACATCCTGGCACACCTCGAGCCAGGCGCGCGCCGCGTGCGACAGATAGCGCCCGCTCCAGATATGCGCCACCTGCCACGCCACTTCCGGATCGACGATGCGCACCGTTTCCAGCGGCTCGCCAGCCAGGCGGTGGATGAACGGTTCCGGCAGCAGGGCCACGCCCAGGCCTGCCGAGGCCATTGCCACCAGCCAGTCCCACTGGCCGCTCTGCGCGGCGATCGTCGGCGCAAAGCCCGCTTGCGCGAAGTGCTGGCGCAGGCTGCGCGTCAGGGCGAAATCATCCTTCAGCAGCACCAGCGGCAGCTCGGCCAGCGCCTTGAAGGGCAGGGTCGTGCGGTTTTTCTGGAACGTGCCCGGCTCGGCCAGGGCCCAGATCGGGTAGCTGGCGACGGCCACCGTCACCAGGTCGAGTTCCGGATCGGCGGGCAGCACCGTCATGCCGATTTCCAGTTCGCCGGCTGCCACCATGCGCTCGATCTGCTGGCCCGTGTCTTCCTGCAGGGTCAGGCTGATGTGCGGATAACGCGCGCGGAAGGCTTTCAATACAGGCGTAAACAGCACATTGATCATGGGCGGGATGCCGACCGTCAGGCTGCCGCGCTGCAAGGCCTGCGTGTCGCGCACTTCCAGGGTCAGCTGGCGCATATTGGCCAGCATTTCCTGGCCGTGCTGGTAGACGATGCGGCCCGTGTCCGTCAGGGTCAGCTTGCGCCCGTCGCGCACCAGCAGCTGGGCGCCCACCTCGTCTTCCAGTTGGCGCACCATCTTGCTGATGGTCGACTGGGTCAGGTGCAGTGATTCGGCCGCCTGCGTAAAGCTCGACAGGCGCACGGTTTCCACGAAATAGCGCAGGGAACGGATATCCAAGAGGGAGCTCGGCATTGGCAAGGCATGAAAATATCGACTGGATGTGGCGAAATTAATTCATGCCATGCATATGACCGCGATTTTATACTGAATCCACTTATGGGGCTGGTGTATGACAGCCATCCAGTTTGAGAATATGAAGAAGATCAGGAGCATCAGATGTACGAGGACCGTATCCGCCACCCAGGCCTGCTCAGTAAAATCATGAGCGCCACCGAGGCCGCCACATTATTCCACAACGGCATGCGTGTCGGCATGAGCGGTTTTACCCGTGCCGGCGACGCCAAGGCCCTGCCGCGCGCCCTGGCCGAGCGCGCCCTGCAAGACCCCTTGAGCCTGACCTTGATCACCGGCGCTTCGCTGGGCAATGGCAGCGATGGCCTGATGGCCGAGGCGGGCGTACTGGCGCGGCGCATGCCGTTCCAGGTCGATCCTGTGCTGCGCGGCAAGATCAACAATGGCGAAGTCATGTTCATCGACCAGCATCTGTCGGAAACGGCCGAGCAGCTGCGCTCGGGCAACTTGGCCGCCGTGGATATCGCCGTCATCGAGGCGACAGCCATCACGGCGGCGGGCGCCATCATCCCGACCATGTCGGTGGGCAATTCCGCCGCGTTTGCCCAGCAAGCCACGCAAGTCATCATCGAAATCAACCTGTCCACGCCGCTGGCGCTGGAAGGCTTGCACGACATTTATATTCCGCAAGCCCTGCCGGGCCGCGAACCGATCCCGCTCACGCGCGTGGACCAGCGCCTGGGCAGCACGGCGATTGCCATCGACCCGGCCCGCATCGCCGCCATCGTCATCACGGACAGCCCCGACAGCCCGTCGAACGCCTTGCCGCCCGATGCGGAAACGCAGGCCATCGCCGGCCACGTCATCGCCTTCCTGGAAGGCGAAGTGGCGGCTGGCCGCATGGGGCCGGAATTGCTGCCGCTGCAGGCGGGCATTGGCACGATTGCCAACGCCGTGCTGCATGGCCTGATCGGCTCGCCTTTCCGCAACATGACGATGTATTCGGAAGTGCTGCAGGACAGCGCCATCGAGCTGCTCGACTCAGGCCAGCTGGCGTTTGCCTCGGCCTCGTCGATCACCCTGTCGGCTGCCGTGCACCAGAAGCTGATGGACAATATCGACCATTACCGCTCGAAGATCGTGCTGCGCCCGCAAGAGATCAGCAACCATCCGGAAATCGTGCGTCGCCTGGGCATCATCGCGCTGAACACGGCGCTGGAATTCGATATCTACGGCAACGTCAATTCCACGCACGTGTGCGGCACGCACATGATGAACGGCATCGGCGGCTCGGGCGACTTCGCGCGCAACGGACAAGTGTCGATGTTCGTGTCGAAATCGGCGGCCAAGGGCGGGCGCATTTCCAGCGTCGTGCCGATGGTTTCGCATGTCGACCATACGGAGCATGACGTCGACGTGCTGGTGACGGAATGGGGCTTTGCGGACTTGCGCGGACTGGCGCCGCGCGAACGGGCGCCGTTGATCATCGAGCGCTGCACGCATCCCGATTACCGTGCGCAACTGCGTGCCTATTACGACGCGGCATGCCTGCGCGGCGGCCATACGCCGCATATCCTGCAAGAGGCGCTGGCGTGGCATACGCGCTATCAGGAAACGCAGAGCATGCGCGTGGTGGAGTAATTATTGGGCATGGCTATTTCGCCGGGCAATATCGCCGGTTGATATGGCATACGGATGGCAAAGGGCAGGGCGGCGCAGACCGCGCCTGCCTTTTTACTGTTCGCCTCAGTACATGCGCAGCGCCCTGGCGCCCAGTCCCAGCAGGGCAAACGTGGTGGTGGCCTGGATACCCATGAACCACAGGAAGTGGCTGTGCATGATCAAACGTCAGGAGGCCGGTGCAAAGCGCAGGCGGATACCTTCCGTGACGACGGCCAGCAAGTCGTCGATATGCTGGTGCATGTCCGGGTGCGGCGTCCATGGGTCGCCCGCATCCATGACGATGCGCAGCGAGACCAGGCCGTGCAGCGACTGCCAGAAAATCTGCGTCATGGCGTGCAGGGCCGGCTCGTCCTCGCGCACCTGGCCGGCCTGCGCCAGATCCTGGAACAGGTGCAGCGCGTAAGCATACGGGTCTTGCTCGATATTGCCATGTTCCACTTCGACGGCGTCGACTTCCGCATGCGGGCGCAACTCCATGAAGATCAGGGAATACTCGTCCGGATGCTGGAAACCATACTCGATGTAGGCGCGGCCGATCAGGCGGATGCGCTGCCACGGATCGCCGCTGTTGGCGCAGGCCGTGCGCATGGCGCGCACCAGTTCCAGCAAGTCCTTGTCCATGGCCTGGGCGATCAGGGTAGCCTTGTCGCGGAATAGGGCGTACACGACGGTAGTGGAAAATCCGGCCGCTTCGGCCACCTTGCGGATGGAGACGGCGCGCGCGCCGCCTTTTTTGATGAGGTCCTTGACGACGTCGATGATGTGCTCGCGCCGCGCCTGAGCCTCGCGTAACTTTCTTTCCTGGATGTTAGTTAACTTCTTGTCCACGCTCTTTCCTGGCGACTCTATGAAAGCAAGAATTATAGGGCGGCAGTGGGTTGCCAATGTGTCTGGGATTGTTACAAATCAAATTTTTGTCCGGTTGATGCGACAGTTGGCCAATTTTTCGTGTTTTTGCCCGGGGGTTTTCCATCGATGCCCCGGAATGGTGCAGGAATGGACATGCCAGGCTTTGCGAATGGCGGCAAAGGGCGGAAAATAGCGGGATAGCTTACACTGCGTTTTTTAGCGCGACGGCGGGTGCCCACGAGGCCGCGCCGGGACACTTACCTTTGGACGGGATCATTACATGACCATTAAAATCAGCCAGAACTTCGACTCGGGCGCCATCGACGTGGTGAGCGCCGCCAGCGCCGGCGCCATCGACCTGAACCTGCGCAAGGACAGCCACGCCGACATTCACCAGTGGTTCCACTTCCGCCTGCAGGGCGCGCGCGGCCAGGCATGCACGATGCGCTTCCTGAACGCGGGCCAGGCCACCTATCCTGCCGGCTACGAGGACTACCAGGCCGTGGCCAGCTACGACAGCGAAAACTGGTTCCGCGTGCCGACGTCGTTCGACGGCCAGGTCATGACGATTTCGCACACACCGGAACTCGACAGCGTGTACTACGCCTACTTCGAGCCGTATTCGTGGGAGCGCCATTTGCGCCTGCTGGGCGAAGTGGCCGAGCATCCGCTGGCACGCGTCTCCGACCTGGGCAGCACCGTCGATGGCCGCGACATGAACATGGTCACCATCGGCAACCCGCAGGCGGAAAAGAAAATCTGGGTCATCGCACGCCAGCATCCGGGCGAATCGATGGCCGAATGGTTTGTCGAAGGCCTGATCGACTCCCTGCTCGACGATGCCAACCCGATCGCGCGCAAACTGTTGCAGCGCGCCGTGTTCCACATCGTGCCGAACATGAATCCGGACGGCTCCATCCGCGGCAACCTGCGCACGAATGCGGCCGGCGCCAACCTGAACCGCGAATGGATGACGCCGTCGCTGGAGTCCAGCCCGGAAGTGCTGTGCGTGAAAAACAAGATCCACGAGACGGGTGTCGACATGTTCTTCGACATCCACGGCGACGAAGCGCTGCCGTACAACTTTGTGGCCGGCAATGAAATGCTGGAAAACTTCACGCCGGCGCAAGCGGCGCATCAGAAGGCCTTCATCGAGCGCTACAAGCAAGCCAGCCCCGACTTCCAGGACAAGTTCGGCTATGCGGCCAGCAAGTACAAGTCCGACATGCTAACCCTGGCGTCGAAATACATCGGCCATCACTTCCAGTGCCTGGCGCTGACCCTGGAAATGCCGTTCAAGGAAAACGCAGACTTGCCGGATCCGGCAGTGGGCTGGAATGGCGCGCGCAGCGCGGCTCTGGGCGCGGCCATGCTGCAGCCTATCCTGCTGTCGCTGGACTGAGCGGCGTTGTTCATGGGTATCGAGATAGAGCGTAAATTCCTGCTGGCCGGCGACGCCTGGCGCGGCCTGGGCCAGGCGGTGCTGCTGCGCCAGGGTTATCTGTCGTCCACGCGCGAGCGTGTGGTGCGCGTGCGCATCGAAGGCGAACAGGCGATGCTGACCATCAAGGGCGCCAACGTGGGCGCCACGCGCGGCGAGTGGGAGTATCCGATCCCGCTGGCCGACGCGGCCGAGCTGCTCGATGGCTTGTGCGAGCAGCCGCTGATCGAAAAATACCGCCACCGCATCGAACACGCGGGCATGGTGTGGGAAGTCGACGAGTTCCTGGGCGCCAATGCGGGCCTGGTGGTGGCCGAGATCGAACTGGCATCGGAAGACCAGCCGTTCGAGAAGCCGGACTGGATCGGCGCGGAAGTGTCGGGCGATGCGCGCTACTACAACGCGAACCTGATCCGCCACCCGTTCTCGCAATGGTGATGCGGCGTTAAATAGTTTGTTGAAATGAAAAAGGCGGAACCGAGGTTCCGCCTTTTTTGCATGCGCTGATGGTGTTGTCGGATGACGCCGTACCGGCTAATCCGACCTACGGCTTTTTTTGTGCGACAACCCTGTTGTCGGATGACACCGTGCCGGCTAATCCGACCTACGGCTTTTTTTTGCGACAACACTATGACAGCGGCGTAGGTCGATTAGCGCGCAGCGCGTAATCCGACAACACCGTTACAGCATCAGTGGAAATGCTCTGTGCCCTGCGGCGTATCTTCGGGCATCTCCGCATGCGCCAGCTCGCCGACCGGGTCGGCAAACAGCGGTGCGCCGCAATCGTCGCAGTATTCGCCGACAAAGCGTTCCGCGTGGCGCTTGATCTGCGTCACGCCGGCGGCGTTCAGGTGCTCGATGATTTCATCGACGGGCGTCTTCTGCTTGTCCAGCGCGGCGATGCCGACCTGGATCAGGCCTTCGATCGGCGTGCCATCCTCATCTTCCTGGCCATACAAAGGCCAGACGATGCCGTAGATGACGTCCGGCGCCTGGCGCAGGGTGAAGGCGATGCGGTATTCATCGACCTGGCCGTCGGCCGATTCCTCGCCGAAGCCGGCGATCACGGCGCGCAGTTCCGATGGCTCGATGGCCAGTGTGTGCGTCAGGTAATGCACGGCGGCGCGCACGGAGACGGGGCGGATCAGCTTGTCCGCTTCGCGGCAGGCCACGTAATAAGCTTCAGGCAGCAGCAGTTCCAGGCCGCAGCCGGGCAGCAGGCGGGCGATGGTCGGCGTCGCTTGCGTGCGCCATTGTTCCAGGGCGGCGCTGCGCTCGGCGATGAAGTCGAGCTGGCTGGCCGGCGTTTGCCAGCGGAACAGCGGCGCGCCGGCGGGCGCCACCACGGCCACCAGCAGGTAGCGGGTGTCGGCCAGGAAGGGCGCCGTTTCCGCTTCCTTGCCCGACGGCTTGACGGGCGTGCCTTTCAGGGCGGCCAGGGCCAGCTTCTGCGTCTTGGCATAAGTCTCGACATGGCTGCGCGGCAACTGGTCGATCGAATACAGGGTTGGCGCCATGGCCATCTTGGTGCCGTCGGCCAGCAGGTGGGCGGCAAAGTGCGCGGACAATACGCCGTGCGCGTCGCCGGCCATGGGGCCGGAGGCGATGGAAAAGCGCGTCCACGCGAGGATGGGCACGGCGACCAGCAGGGCGTCGTAGCGCACGTCTTCGTGCACGATGACGGTCGATTCGCTGACGGCTTCAACGCAGTCCATCAGCACGTCGTAGGCGTTCAAGTCTTCCTTGAACAGGCTGCCCAGGGTGTTGTCGATGGTGTCCTGGTGGCCGGTTTTGAGTAATTTCTGGAGCTGCGTATCCAGGCTGTGTTCCCAGGACCGCTCTTCGAGACGGCTGGCTGCCTGTACGATCGCCTGGGCAAAGGTGACCAGGCGCTGGCTGTCGGCAGTCAGTTTATGGGATGAATCTTTGGAAGGACGACGCATAGCGGGATAAGAGTCTCGGAAAGTGAAAAAAATGGATCAGTCAAACAATGATAAACCCTTATAACCGTATTGTAGAGGATTCGGCCACACGCAATACGTAAGCTATCCTCAGATCATGCCGATAGTCGATATTTCAAGTTAAAACGGCCGCGATGGACGAAAAAAAGCGCCGGTCGAAACCGGCGCCTTTATCTCGCATCACAACTGATCGATTACTCTGCCAGCAGCTGACGCAGCACGAATGGCAGAATACCGCCGTGCTTGTAGTAGTCGACTTCGATCGGCGTATCGATGCGCAGCAGGACTTTGACTTCCTGGCTGCTGCCGTCGGCGCGGTGGATCACCAGGGTCGCCAGTTGCTGTGGCTTGATTTCGCCTTCGAGGCCTTTCAGGTCGAAGGTTTCCTTGCCGGTGATGCCCAGGGTTTGCACGCTGTCGTCGCCGATGAATTGCAGCGGCAACACGCCCATGCCCACCAGGTTCGAGCGGTGGATACGTTCGAACGAACGGGTGATCACGGCTTTCACGCCCAGCAGCTGCGTACCTTTTGCCGCCCAGTCGCGCGACGAGCCCGTACCGTACTCTTCGCCGCCGAAGACCATGGTTGGCGTGCCTTCAGCAACATACTTCATTGCTGCGTCGTAGATCGACATTTCTTCGCCGGAAGGCTGGTGGATCGTGATGCCGCCTTCGACCGCCGAACCGTCCGCCTTGGCAGGGATCATGCGGTTCTTGATGCGCACGTTGGCGAACGTGCCGCGCATCATGATTTCATGGTTGCCGCGACGCGAGCCGTAGGAGTTGAAGTCCGCTTTCAGGACGCCGTTTTCCTTCAGCCATTTGCCTGCAGGACCGTTTTCCTGGATCGAGCCGGCTGGCGAGATGTGGTCGGTGGTGATGGAATCGCCGAACACGCCCAGGGCGCGCGCGCCTTCGATGCCGGTGGCCACTGCCGCTGGCGTCATCGAGAAGTTGTCGAAGAACGGTGGTTCCGCGATGTACGTCGATTTTGGCCAGTTGTAGACTTGACCCGAGACGGTCGTGACTTTTTCCCACAGCTTGCCTGGCGCGCCCTTGACGTCCGCGTAGTTATCCTTGAACACCTTGGCGTTCATGGCGAACTTCATCATGGCCGATACTTCAGCCGAGGTCGGCCAGATGTCGCCCAGGTAGATGTCCTTGCCGCCCTTGCCCTTGCCGACTGGTTCCGTCATCAGGTCGCGCGTCATGTTGCCGGCGATGGCGTAAGCGACGACCAGCGGTGGCGAGGCCAGGAAGTTCGAGCGGATGTTCGGGTGAATACGCGCTTCGAAGTTACGGTTGCCCGACAGCACGGCCGACGCGACGATGTCGTGCGTGGCGATGGCGGCGTTCAGTTCCGGCGTCAGGTCGCCCGCATTGCCGATACAGGTGGTGCAGCCGTAGGCGGTCACGCCGAAGCCCAGTTTTTCCAGGTAGGGCAGCAGGCCGGCGGCGGTCAGGTATTCGGTCACGACGCGCGAGCCAGGGGCCAGCGAGGTCTTGATGTGCGGCGCGACTTTCAGGCCGGCTTCGACGGCTTTCTTGGCCAGCAGGCCGGCAGCCAGCATCACGCTCGGGTTCGAGGTGTTGGTGCACGAGGTGATCGCGGCGATCAGCACGTCGCCGTTCGACACTTTCACGCCGTTCGTCGTTTCGTACACGGCAGCCAGGTCGGCCGGATTCTTGTTGAAGCCGTTTTCCGTGGTTGGCTTGGCGAACAGCTCGGCGAAGTTGGCCTTGACGTTGCCGATTTCGATACGGTCTTGCGGGCGTTTCGGGCCGGCCAGCGACGGGGCAACCGATGCCAGGTCCAGTTCCACCACGCGGGTGTAGTCGATCTCGCCGGCTTTTGGCACGCCGAACAGGTTTTGCGCCTTGAAGTAGCCTTCGAATGCGGCGATTTCAGCCTTGCTGCGGCCGGTGCCCTTGAAGTAGTCGATGGTCGCTTCGTCGACCGGGAAGAAGCCCATGGTCGCGCCGTATTCCGGTGCCATGTTGGCGATCGTCGCGCGGTCGGTCAGGGTCAGCGATTCGGTGCCTTCGCCGAAGAATTCGACGAACTTGCCGACGACTTTTTCCTTGCGCAGCAATTCCGTGATGGTCAGTACCAGGTCGGTGGCGGTGCAGCCTTCGCGCAGCGCGCCCGACAGGTTCACGCCGATGACGTCAGGCGTCAGGAAGTAGACTGGCTGGCCCAGCATGCCGGCTTCCGCCTCGATACCGCCCACGCCCCAGCCGACCACGCCGATGCCGTTGATCATGGTGGTGTGCGAGTCGGTGCCGACCAGGGTGTCAGGGTAGTACACGTCGCCGGCTTTCTTGCCTGCGTGGTGCACGCCGCGCGCCAGGTATTCCAGGTTGACCTGGTGGACGATGCCGAAGCCTGGTGGCACGACGCCGAAGGTGTCGAATGCCTGCATGCCCCATTTCATGAACTGGTAGCGCTCGTTGTTACGCGAGAATTCCAGTTTCATGTTCAGGTCCAGCGCTTTCTTTTCGCGGTAGTGATCGATGGTCACCGAGTGGTCGACCACCAGGTCGACCGGTACCAGCGGTTCGATCTTCTTGGCGTTGATACCCATCTTGGCGGCCACGTTGCGCATGGCGGCCAGGTCGGCCAGCAATGGCACGCCGGTGAAGTCCTGCAGCACGACGCGCGCCACTACGAACGGGATCTCGTCGGTGCGCTCGGCGGTCGGGCCCCAGCTCGCCAATTGCTTGACGTGTTCTTCGGTGACTTTTTTGCCGTCGCAGTTGCGCAATACCGATTCGAGCACGATGCGAATCGACACTGGCAGGCGGGAGACATTGATGCCCAGGCTTTTTTCCAGTGCAGGCAGGGAATACAGCTTGCCCTTCTTGCTGTCTGAAATATTAAAGTCCTTGAGCGTGTTCAGAGTGTTGCGGGACATGACCTCTCCTTGTTGGGTATCGTCTATTTATTGATTATTCAGGGTACAAAAAACATGACCGGACCCCCGAAGAGGCCCTTGCTACGCACATCAGCCGCCGGTGACTGGCAACACGCCCAGCGATGGCGGGGCGTCCACCAATGCTGCCGGCTTGGGCTTGGCTTGCTCCTCGTCCTTGCATTCATTGGCCAGTTGGCGGCCCTGCTTGGAATCGAGCAGCATGCCTTTGGCCGGGATGCCGATCCAGACGAGACCATACAAGCGGTTCTCGAAGCGGTTGGCGCCAGTGGTGGTGCCAACACGGCTCAGGCGATGCAGGCGCTTCTTCCAGCGCAGGGCGATGTGTTTGTCGTCAGTAGCATTGGTGTAGATGGTAATTTTATTACCAAGTTCGCAATTGAAATCCGTGGAGGCCGAACCCGCGGTATCCGGCTCGTCCGCCTCTTCCTTGTCGGCGACCGACATGGCCAGAGGGTGGGCTTCCTTGGCGGCCGGCTTGGCCTTGGTGCTCTTGGCCTTCGGCTTGGCCTTGACCGCCTTGGGGTTGGACTCTGCCTTGCCTGCCTTGGCATCCGTGGCGGCGAAGCTGGCCGGTGCCAGTGTCAGGGTCAGGGCGCCCAGCGCGACGCTGCAGGCAATTGCTAATTTGGAGATGGACATCGTGTAATTCCTGTCAGTTTTCAGTGGTGCTGGAAGAGGGGGTGTTGAGTAATGCGGCGGCCGCCTCGGGCAGGCCCAGGCCCGCCAGTTTGGCACGTTGCAAAACGGTCCAATAATATCGGTAGCTGGCGCGGTCGTGCAAGCGGCCATTTTGCGCGATCGGACCCCAGTTGGCGCGCAGCGCCTCATTCAGGATATTGCTGGCCTCATTGACCTCGGACAGGCGCGGCGTGAAAGCCTTGATGATGGGCTTGATCTGGTCCGGATGGATGCTCCACATGCGCGTGTAGCCGAACTCGGCTGTTGCGCGCTGGGCATCGTTGGCCACCACGGCCGAATCGCGCACATCGGTCGTCACATTATGCGACGGCACCTTGCCGTGCGCGTGGCAGGCGGCGGCCACTTCCAGCTTGGCGCGTACCACCAGCGGGTGCGTGAACTGGCCCGGCGTGCGCATGGCGGCGGCGGGGATGGCGCCGTAGTGGGCCGAGACGAAATCCATGATGCCGAAGGACAGGCATTCGACCTGCGGCAGGGCGGCGATCGCATACGCGTCGCGCAGCGCGCCATGCGTCTCGATCAGGATGTGCACGGGCAGGTTGTCGCGGCCGGCGCGGCGCGCATGCAGGTTGATCAGGTCGATGGCCAGCATGGCGTCCTGCACGCCGCCCACTTTGGGCACGGCGATGTACGCGAGGCGGCCGGCGGCGGCGCAGATGAGCTCCACGTCGCGCGCGAAAAACGGGCTGTCGACGTCGTGCACGCGCACGCCGATGCGGTTGAACTGGTTCTCGTCGCTGGCCAGCAGGCCGGCGATCATCTGCGCGTGGGCTTCTTCATTGCCGGCGCTGGCGCCGTCTTCGCAGTCGAACGTGATGTCGAACAGGGGGCCAAGCTCTTGTTGCAAAGCAATCGATTTACGCATCAGCTTTTCAGAGCCGGCGTAGTGGTCGCAAGCGGCGAGCAATAGCGGCTGGCGTTTGCCTTGGAATAAAACCTCGGAAGGGTGCATGCTTAAGGCATTTCTGCAGGTAAGGACTACTTGATAAAACAGCCGCGCCGCGAATCTCGCGGGGCGGCCTTCTTGGCGGGCGGCGCTCAGGCCGCGCCGCCAATACTGGATTTAGGCCAGCAGGTGTTTCACGCCTTCGCGCTCTTCGGTCAGTTCTTTCAGGGTCAGGTTGATGCGCTCTTGCGAGAATGCATCGATTTCCAGACCTTGAACGATGGTGTACTCACCGTTGTCGGTGGTTACAGGGAAGCCGAAGACGGTGCCTTCAGGGATGCCATACGAGCCATCCGAAGGTACGCCCATGGTGGTCCACTTGCCGGCGGTGCCCAGCATCCAGTCATGGATGTGGTCGATGGCGGCGTTCGCTGCCGACGCTGCCGACGACAGGCCGCGCGCTTCGATGATGGCCGCGCCGCGCTTGCCGACGGTTGGCAGGAACACATTGGCGTTCCATTCCTGGTCGTTGATCAGGTCCTTGACGGCCTTGCCGTTCACGGTGGCGAAGCGGTAGTCGGCGTACATGGTTGGCGAGTGGTTGCCCCAGACGGTCAGCTTCTCGATGTCTTTCACGGCGGTACCGGTCTTGGCAGCCACTTGCGACAGGGCGCGGTTGTGGTCCAGGCGCAGCATGGCGGTGAAGTTTTTCGCCGGCAGCGATGGTGCCGATTTCATGGCGATGTAGGCATTGGTGTTGGCAGGGTTGCCGACCACCAGCACTTTCACGTTGCGCGAAGCGACGGCGTCGAGCGCCTTGCCTTGCACCGTGAAGATCTGGGCGTTCGCTTCCAGCAGGTCCTTGCGTTCCATGCCCGGGCCGCGTGGACGCGCGCCCACCAGGACGGCCACGTCGACATCCTTGAATGCGGTCAATGGATCGGAGTGGGCGGTCATTTCCGTCAGCAGCGGGAATGCGCAGTCATCGATTTCCATCATCACGCCCTTGAGCGCCTTCTGGGCTTTTTCGTCCGGGATTTCAAGCAGTTGCAAGATGACAGGCTGGTCTTTGCCGAGCATGTCGCCATTGGCGATGCGGAACAACAGGGCGTAGCCGATCTGGCCGGCGGCGCCGGTCACTGCAACACGCATTGGGGTTTTAGCCATGATGAATCTCCAAAAATGGGAAAGAAAACGGGCTTGAAGCTGGGCTTACGCTTATCCGGAAAAACTATAATGATACCAAAACCGGCCCGCGCCACCGAATTGCTGGTGTACGCTGCCGTGACGCTTGTGCTGCGCGAGACCAGAGTGGCTGGCCGACAACATAAAACGCTGGCTCACAAGTTTTATCGAGGGCAGTTTAGGCCTCCGATCTGTATCTGTCAATCATATCTTATGTCTTATATAAGACAGATAACTACGTCTGTTTTACTGGACGTGGACAGTGATTTGTGTTGAAATGTCGGACTATGAATTCCGCCTCGTCCAATCTGACCAACAATGCCACTGCTGCAAGCGGGGCGGTCAGTCCGACCGCGGGCACCCCGGCTACGCCTGCCGCCGCGGCGGCCAGCAGCACTTCCGCCCCTGTCGCCAGCGCCAATACCACTGCCGTGGCCGCGCCTGCCGCGAATGCCTCGCCCACCTTCAGTCCCTTATATCAGCAGATCAAGGCGCTCATCACGCAGAGCCTGCAATCGGGCGAGTGGAAGCCGGGCGAACTGATTCCCAGCGAAGTCGAACTGGCGGGCCGTTTCAAGGTCAGTCAGGGCACGGTGCGCAAGGCGATCGATGAGCTGGCCGCCGAGAACCTCGTCATGCGCCGCCAGGGCAAGGGTACCTTCGTCTCCACCCACCACGAGGCGCGCGCGCATTTCCGCTTCCTGCGCCTGGTGCCGGACGAGGGCGTGCCGCACTATCCGGAAAGCAAATTCATCGAGGTCAAGCGCGTGCGCGCGCCGGCCGACGTGGCGCGGCTGATGGACCTGAAGTCCGGCGACGCCGTCATCTTCATCAAGCGCGTGCAGTATTTCGACGGCATTCCCACCATCGTCGAAGAGCTGTGGCTGCCCGGCCTCATCTTCAAGGGCCTGACGGCAGAGCGCCTGGTGGAGTACAAGGGCCCCATGTACGGCCTGTTTGAAACGGAATTCGGCACGCGCATGATACGCGCGTCCGAGCAGATCCGCGCCGTGTGCGCCGACGCCGGTGCCGCGCAATTGTTAAATATCGACCTCGGCACGCCCTTGCTCAGTTCCGAGCGCGTGTCGTTTACCTACGGCGACAAGCCGGTCGAACTGCGCCGGGGCCTGTACCTGACCAGTCGTCATCATTATCAGAATGAACTCAGCTGAAGCCGCAGGGCGCCCGCGGGCGTCCGAACAAGCGGCAGGGCGGAAGTGCATCGTTTGAAAGTGCCCGTCGCAAGGCGGGCATGGAGACAACAGAACGCGCAGGTAAAGCATGGCCAGCCCCGGCGGGCTGTGCTTTGCCGGCGATTCTGTAATTAAATTACGTGAACTACGGAAAGTAGCGCGGTATTTTGTAGTAAAAAACCATTTTGGTTATATGTAACAATAGATATTGGTATGGGTTGCGAAAATCGGCGAAAATCGCGGCTTCAATATTTAGTTGAAATTCAAAGGGGAGGTTTTTGTTATGTCTGAAGCCGTAAGAGAAGTACCAAAAAAAGAACGGCCGCAATTCCGTAACATCCATGTTACCGAATTGTCGAACTACCGCATGGCGATCGGCGCCATCGTCTCGATCCTGCACCGTATCAGCGGCATCATCATTTTCGCCCTGCTGCCGTGCATCCTGTACATGCTGGAACTGAGCCTGCGTTCCGAAATGTCCTACGCCTACTTCCAGGGCATCGCCTCGCACTGGTTCGTCAAGCTGATCACCCTGGGTCTGGTCTGGGCCTTCCTGCACCACTTCTGCGCCGGTATCCGCCACCTGTTCATGGACGTGCACGTCGCCGCCGAGAAAGAACCCGCGCGCAATACGGCCAAGTTCGTTCTGGTGATCAGCCTGGTACTGACCGCTCTGGTCGCTTTGAAACTGTTTGGAGTATTTTAATGGCAAACAATAACATCGGACCGAAACGCCTCGTTGTCGGCGCCCATTACGGCTTGCGCGACTGGCTGGCGCAACGCGTCACCGCCCTCGTCATGGTGGCCTATGTTGCCATCCTGCTCATCGCCTTCCTGACCGGCAGCAACTTCAGCTATGAAGGCTGGGCTGGTCTGTTCGCACAGCAATGGTTCAAATTAATCAGCCTGGTGACGTTTGTCGCCTTGTTCTACCACGCATGGGTCGGCGTACGCAATATCTGGATGGACTACGTGAAAAGCGTTGGCCTCCGCATGACCCTGCAAATTGCCACCATGCTGTGGTTGATCGCTTGTGCCGGCTGGACGGTACAGATACTCTGGAGTGTGTAATCGTGGCAGCATATAAATCTGCAATTCCTACCCGCCGCTTTGATGCGGTCATCGTTGGCGCCGGCGGTTCCGGCATGCGCGCGTCGTTGCAGCTGGCTGAAGCCGGCCTGAACGTCGCAGTGCTCTCGAAAGTTTTCCCGACCCGCTCGCACACCGTGGCGGCGCAGGGCGGTATCGGCGCGTCGCTCGGCAATATGGCCGAAGACAACTGGTTCTGGCACATGTTCGACACCGTCAAGGGTGGCGACTATCTGGGCGACCAGGATGCCATCGAATTCATGTGCCGCGAAGCACCGAAGGTCGTGTACGAACTGGAACACTTCGGCATGCCATTCGACCGCAATCCTGACGGCACCATCTATCAGCGTCCGTTCGGCGGCCACACGGCCCACTTCGGCGAAAAGCCGGTGCAGCGCGCCTGCGCGGCAGCCGACCGTACCGGTCACGCCCTGCTGCACACGCTGTACCAGCGCAATGTACGCGCACGTACGCACTTCTTCGTCGAATGGATGGCGCTCGACCTGATCCGCGACGCCGAAGGCGATGTAATCGGTGTGGTCGCGCTGGAAATGGAAACCGGCGAATGCATGATCCTGGAAGCAAAAACCACGGTCATGGCAACGGGCGGCGCAGGCCGCATCTTCGCCGCGTCGACGAATGCCTTCATCAACACCGGCGACGGCATGGGCATGGCGGCACGCGCCGGCCTGCCACTGCAAGACATGGAATTCTGGCAGTTCCACCCGACCGGCGTGGCCGGCGCGGGCGTATTGATCACCGAAGGCGTGCGCGGCGAAGGCGGCATCCTGATCAATAGCGAAGGCGAACGCTTCATGGAGCGCTATGCGCCGACCCTGAAGGATCTGGCGCCGCGCGACTTCGTCTCGCGTTCGATGGACCAGGAAATCAAGGAAGGCCGCGGCTGCGGTCCGAACAAGGACCACGTGATGCTGGACCTGCGCCATATCGGCGCCGATACCATCGCCAAGCGCCTGCCGTCGATCCTGGAAATCGGCCACAAGTTCGCCAACGTCGATGCGACCAAGGAACCGATTCCCGTCGTGCCGACGATTCACTACCAGATGGGCGGCATTCCCACGAACATCCACGGCCAGGTCGTCACCCCGACCGGTCCGGACAATTCGGCGAAAGTCGTCAACGGCCTGTACGCGATCGGCGAGTGCGCCTGCGTCTCGGTGCACGGCGCCAACCGCCTGGGCACCAACTCGCTGCTGGACCTGGTGGTCTTCGGCCGCGCGGCCGGCAACCATATCGTCAACAGCGGCCTGAAAGCCAAGGAGAACAAGCCTTTGCCAGCCGACGCAGCTGAATTTGCCATGGGCCGCTTGCAGCGCCTGGAAAACTCGACCGGCACGGAAACCGTGCAGGGCGTGGCGAACGACATCCGCGCAACGATGCAGAAGTACTGTGGCGTGTTCCGTACCGACGAGATGCTGAACAAGGGCGTCGAGGAAATCATGAAGCTGGACGAGCGCCGCAAGCACGTCTCGTTCAAGGACAAGTCGATGGTCTTCAACACGGCCCGCGTGGAAGCGCTGGAGCTGGACAACCTGATCGAAACGGCGAAGGCGACGATCGTCTCGGCAGCAGCGCGCAAGGAATCGCGCGGCGCCCACGCCCAGGACGACCATCCGCAACGCGACGACGTCAACTGGATGAAGCACACGCTGTGGTACTCGGAAGGCAACCGCCTGGAATACAAGCCAGTCGTGACCAAACCGCTGACGGTCGATACCTTCAAGCCAAAACCACGTACTTTCTAAAGGTCAGAACATGGCACGCACTCTCAAATTTAAAATCTACCGCTACGATCCTGACCAGGATGCCAAGCCTTACATGCAAGACCTGACGGTCGAACTGAAAGACACCGACAAGATGCTGCTGGACGCACTGCAGCGCATCAAGTCCGACGTCGATGACTCGCTGGCCCTGCGCCGCTCGTGCCGCGAAGGCGTGTGCGGTTCGGACGCGATGAACATCAACGGCAAGAATGGCCTGGCATGCACCACCAACCTGAACGAACTGTCGGAGCCTATCGTGCTGCGCCCGTTGCCAGGCTTGCCGGTCATCCGCGACCTGATCGTCGACATGACGCAATTCTTCAAGCAGTACGATTCGATCAAGCCGTTCCTGATCAACGACTCGATCCCGCCTGAAAAAGAGCGCCTGCAGACGCCGGAACAGCGCGAAGAGCTCGATGGCCTGTACGAGTGCATCCTGTGCGCATGCTGCTCCACGTCGTGCCCGTCGTTCTGGTGGAATCCCGATAAGTTCGTCGGTCCTGCAGGCCTGCTGCAAGCCTACCGTTTCATCGCCGATTCGCGCGACGAAGCCACCGGCGCGCGTCTGGACAACCTGGAAGATCCGTACCGTCTGTTCCGCTGCCACTCGATCATGAACTGTGTCGACGTCTGCCCGAAAGGGTTGAACCCGAACAAGGCGATTGGCAAGATCAAGGAATTGATGGTCCGCCGCGCGATCTGATCCGTCTGATCGCGTCCGCCGGGCGCCGTGTGCCGGAAGCGGGTATCCTCGCTTCCTGGCAGGCGGCGCCTGCAAAGCAGCACCGTGCCGCAAGGCACATGTAAAGTGGTAAACCAAATGACAGAATCAATTTTGTCCTCGCATCAGGCCGACCCGGCCAACCGCGCCCGCCTGCGCTGGCGTTCACGCCGTGGCCTGCTGGAAAACGACATTATCCTGACCCGTTTTCTCGATGCGTATGAAACCGAATTGACCGATGAAGAAGTTGACGCGCTGACGCGTTTGCTGGATTTGTCGGACAATGCGTTAATGGATCTGGTACTGGCCCGTAAAGAGCCGGAAGGCGAAGTCGATCTGCCGCATGTGCGCGCACTGCTGCAACGACTGCGCATTGCCTAGACGCCTGGGCGATATATTGCAAACGGTGCGAGTGGCGCGCTGTAGCAACGCCGAATTGCGTTGCGAATTGCAGCCAGAATTTTTGATTTTAATTTCGACTCACTCCCGAGAAGGAAGAGCCCATGAATACCTCTGACACAAAAGCTACCCTGTCGTTCTCCGATGGCAGCCCATCGCTTGAATTTCCAATCTACAAAGGCACGGTTGGTCCGGACGTCATCGACATCCGCAAACTGTACGCCGGTAGCGGCAAGTTCACCTACGACCCAGGCTTTATGTCGACCGCCTCGTGCAATTCGTCGATCACCTACATCGACGGCGACAAGGGCGAACTGCTGTACCGCGGTTACCCGATCGAACAGTTGGCCGTCAACGCCGACTTCATGGAATCGTGCTACCTGCTGCTGAACGGCGAACTGCCGAACGCGGCGCAAAAAGCCAAGTTCGTCGACACCGTGACCAAGCACACAATGGTCCACGAGCAGATGCAATTCTTCTTCCGTGGCTTCCGCCGCGACGCGCATCCGATGTCGATCCTGGTCGGTACCGTCGGCGCGCTGGCGTCGTTCTACCATGACTCGCTGGACATCAACGACCCGCGTCACCGCGAAGTGTCGGCCATCCGCCTGATCGCCAAGATGCCGACCCTGGTCGCCATGACCTACAAGTACTCGATCGGCCAGCCGTTCACGTACCCGCGCAACGACCTGTCGTACAGCGCCAACTTCATGCACATGATGTTCGCCAACCCGTGCGAAGACTACAAGGTCAACGACGTGCTGGTGCGCGCCCTGGACCGCATCCTGATCCTGCACGCGGACCACGAGCAAAACGCATCGACCTCGACCGTCCGTCTGGCCGGTTCGTCGGGCGCCAACCCGTTTGCCTGTATCGCTGCCGGTATCGCCTGCCTGTGGGGCCCTGCCCACGGCGGCGCCAACGAAGCGGCACTGAACATGCTGAAGGAAATCGGCACCGTCGAGAACATCCCTGCCTTCATCGAGCAAGTCAAGGACAAGAACTCCGGCGTCAAGCTGATGGGCTTTGGCCACCGCGTGTACAAGAACTTCGACCCGCGCGCCAAGCTGATGCGTGAAACCTGCTATGAAGTGCTGAACGAGCTGGGCCTGCAAGACGACCCATTGTTCAAGCTGGCGATGGAGCTGGAAAAGATTGCACTGAACGACGAATACTTCGTTTCGCGCAAACTCTACCCGAACGTCGACTTCTACTCGGGCATCGTGCAATCGGCGCTGGGCATCCCTGTGTCGCTGTTCACCGGTATCTTCGCCATGGCCCGCACCATCGGCTGGATCGCCCAGTGGAACGAAATGATCGCCGATCCTGAGCAAAAAATCGGCCGTCCGCGCCAGCTGTTCGTCGGTTCGACGACCCGCGAAGTGCTGCCACTGGACAAGCGCGCTTAAGTTACAGCGCCGTGTTTCTGCCGGGCCTTGCGGCCCGGCGTACAAAAGCGAGCCTGATGGCTCGCTTTTTTTATGCCTGCCGCGCTCGCCTGGCTGTCGGCACAATAGTTGTATAAACAAGTAATAAATATTGCAACTTTCGACGTAAATGTGGCATCATTGCATTGTTATTTTATTTGCAACCAATGAAAGGCTCACATGAAACTGTCGCAACTGTTTTGCTGTGCCGTTTTTGCCGCCATGGCCGCCAGCGCTTCCGCCGCCGTGCCCGGGCATGCCTACACCCTCGATTTCAATGACCGCAGCACGGCCTGCGGCGCCCAGCCTTGCGATGGCATTCCGCAAACCTACGGCGATGTGGCCGGCGTCGTCGATCTCAGCTATACGGCTCCCTGGACGGGCAGCTACGTGCCCTGGAGTACAAGCCCTATCTCGGGAGGGTTTCTGGCGCCATCCTTTGTGCATTCCAGCGGTGCCAGCGGGGTGTCGATTTACATCGAGGCGCTGCGCCCCGGGGCCAGCGTGACCCTGCACCATTTCGACATGCTGACGACCGGCGGGAGGCATAGTCTTGACCTTATAGTGAGCGACTTGCAAGGGAAGCTACTGTACAGCAGGCGCGCATACATTGGTTCGTACGAAGATCCCACGTTCAGTACCATCGAAGGTTTTGATCCTGAAATAACAGTATTGGGCGGCCTGAGGCTGTGGTGGAGCGGGGGCGGCATGAGCGTGGGGATAGATAATATCGCTTTCGAGGTGTCGCCCGTGCCCGAGCCTTCCACTTATTTGATGCTGATGGCCGGCCTGCTGGCCATCGGCGCCGCCGCGCGCAGCCGCAAGGCTTGACGGGCCCGGCGGCCTGCCGCAAGGAAGCGTGCCTTGCGGCGCGCTTTTTTCATCTCGGCCATGCCGTGCATGGCCGATGGCGCGCAAAGCTGCTACGCTCGGTCCTGGATCAACAGCAAGCAGAACGTGATGAACAAAGAAACATGCGCCCCCGCCGGCGTAGCGCTGGGCGAGACGGGATTTGGCTATACCTTGTCGCTGATCGGTGGCAAGTACAAGATGCTGATCCTGTATGCGCTGGCGGCCAACAAGGTGCTGCGGCATAACGAGCTCAAACGCCATCTCGGCGGCATCGCCTTCAAGACACTCAGCGTCGTATTGAAGGAGCTGGAAGCCGATGCGCTGATCGTGCGCAAGGAATACCCGCAAGTCCCGCCCAAGGTTGAGTATTTCCTTTCAACGAAAGGCGCATCGCTGATTCCCGTGCTCAATACCCTGTGCGAGTGGGGCGAGCGGCACCAGGCCACCTGATGTCGGCACATTATCGGCGGCGGTTTTTTTGCGCCCTTATTACTTACTTTTCTTCCTGTATGCGCAATCAATGTGCGTACTTGTGAAAAATACTCGGCGGGACTATGCTGCAGTGGCCTGTGCGGGCGCGGCGACGCGCTACAGGGCAGGGTACCGGCTTGCCTGCGTTTTTGTGAGCGCGGCAGCGGTGCACCGATCCCACTCTTTTGAAAGCAGCATGATGAAAACCCTTGTAATCGTCTTTCACCCCAACCTCGCCACCTCGGTCGCCAACCGGCGCTGGCTGCAGGAAGTGGCGCAACACCCGGAGCGCTACACCATCCACGACGTGCATCAGGCTTATCCCGACGGCGCCATCGACGTGGCGCGGGAGCAGGCGCTGGTGGAGGCGCACGCCGACGTGGTGCTGCAGTTCCCCGTGTACTGGTTCAGTTGTCCGCCATTGCTGAAAAAGTGGCTCGACGAGGTGCTGGCGCATGGCTGGGCGTATGGCACGGGCGGCGATGCCTTCCGCGGACGCAAGGTGGCCCTGGCCGTGACGGCCGGGATACGCGAGGAGGATTTCACGCCGGCAGGCAAGTGGCGGCACACGCTGGCGCAGCTGCTGGCGCCGTTTGAAGTGACGTTGAACTATATCGGTGCCGAGAGCCGTCCGTTCTTTGCCTTCTATGGCGCCGAAGACGGGCCGGCGGAACACGGTTATGCGGAACGCCTGGCCCGCAGCGCGCACGACTATGTGCGCTTCCTGTCGGCGCTATAGACGGGACAAGCGCCGGCGCGCTATTGGCATGCCGCGTCCAGGTGGCGCAGCGCGATCTGCCGCCCTTCCAGCGGCAGGCTGGCGCCATCATGGCACTGCGGCAGGACGATGCGGCGCGGCGCGTTGTGCTTGAGGATGCCGCCCCAGTGGGCGACCCTGGCACCGGCCTCGCGGCGGATCGCCGCCACCGTGGCGCAGCTGGCCAGGATGCGCGCCTGCGGAAAGGCTTCCTGCAGCACGCCCAGGCCGAAATAGGCTTGCGGCTCGGCGGCGCTGATATAGATGGTGGTCAGGTGTTTGCCGCTGGCGGCGATGGTGTGTGCTAACTGCGCGGCATCGTCGCGCCGGAACTGGGCATTGACCAGGATGGCGTCGCGCACGCCGCTCAGCAGGACTGAAGGTGAGTGCGCACTGCCCAGGTATTGCAGGGCAAAGCCGGCCAGGGAAGAGCGCGGAGCAGGGAAGCTGCCGGTAAAGGGGGCAGGGCGGGAGCGGTCATGCGGGACGGGATTCGACAACATGCGCGTTTCTCTGGATTCGTTATCAGTGACACATATTATCCTTTCGACTATGCGTAGCAAATAGGGTAGATTGCAATACTTAGTTGCATGGATCGGATGAATCAAGGGAGTGTCCGCATGGACCGCATCACCGCAGCACAAGTTTTTGTCGCCATCGCCGAACGCGGCAGCATGGTCGCCGCCAGCGAAGCGCTGGATATGTCGCGCGCCATGGTGACGCGCTACCTGGCCGAGATGGAGCAATGGGCCGGGGCGCGGCTGTTGCATCGCACCACGCGCCGTTTGAGCCTGACGGATGCGGGCGACGCCACGCTGGCGCGCTGCAGGCAGATGCTGGAGGTGGCGGGCGCCATGGCCGTCATGGCGCCGGAAGGCGCCGACACGCCGCAAGGTTTGCTGCGCATTACCTGTTCGCAGTCGCTGGCGCAGACGGCGCTGGCTGGCGCAGTGACCGCTTACCTGCGCCGCTATCCGCGCGCCGCCATCGACCTGCAGATGGAGAACCGTGCCGTCAACCTGGTGGAGCAGCGCATCGACCTGGCGATCCGCATCACGAATGCGCTCGAGCCGAACCTGATCGCGCGCCAGCTGGCCAGCTGCGCCTCGGTGGTGTGCGCCGCACCATCGTATCTGGCGGCGCACGGCACGCCGCGCAGGGCGGAAGACCTGGCCTTGCACAACTGCCTCACGTACACCTACTTCGGCAAGAGCCTGTGGCAGTTTACCCACAATGGGGAAGCGCTCACTGTGCCGGTCAGCGGCAGCCTGTCGGCGAATGAATCGCTGGTCCTGCTGGTGGCCACGGTGGCGGGGGCGGGCATCGCCATGCAGCCGCGCTATTCGGCCGCGCCCCTGATCGCCAGCGGCCAGCTGGTCGAGCTGCTGCCCGCCTACCAGCCGCAGGACATGGGCATCTACGGCATCTACACCTCGCGCCAGCACATGTCGCCGCTGCTGCGCACCATGCTTGATTTTCTGCTCGACTGGTTTGCCACGGATGCTCAGTGGCTGGCGGCCATCGCCGCTCCGGCGTTGCCAGGCAGACCACTTGTGCGCCAGCGGCGCGCCGGCGCGGTCAGCAAGGTGCCGTAAGCGCAATAGTGGCAGGCTTGCAAGCCCGGGAAAATCAGCCACACAGCTTACATTTGCTTGCCAAATAAAATCCAACTAGCAGTTGTTGCGTTACAATACCGCGTGCTATTCTAAATGACGGTATGCAGAATGCTGGTGCAATAAAAAAGCCCTTCCCCACAACTTGATGTGCAATCCGCTAACCGGTCAGGCCGTGTCGCGGAAGGTTAGATTAACCCGCTAATCTCGCGAAGCGCGAAGAAAGGTGAGCAATATATGCAGCAATTAACGACCAACTCCTACCTGTTCGGTGGGAATGCTCCGTACGTGGAAGACCTGTACGAAGCGTATTTGAACAATCCAGGCTCGGTACCCGATAACTGGCGTTCGTACTTCGACGCGATGCAGCACGTGCCTGCCGTCGATGGCACCAACAAGCCTGACGTGGCGCATGCCTCCGTCGTCGCCTCGTTCGCCGAGCGCGCAAAAGCCGGTCCTATCCGTACCGTCACCGCTTCCTTCGATGCCGAAATGGGCCGCAAGCGCGTCGCCGCTACCCAACTGATCGCCGCTTACCGCTACCTGGGCACGCACTGGGCCAACCTGGATCCGCTGCAGCGCCAGGAACGTCCGATGATCCCGGAACTGGACCCGAGCTTCTACGGCTTCACCGATGCGGACATGGACACCGTGTTCAACATCAGCAATACCTATTTTGGCCCCGAGACCGCCACCCTGCGCGATCTGCTGAACTATCTGCGCGACACCTACACGCGTTCGATCGGCGCCGAATTCATGTACATCTCCGACCCGGCCGAAAAGCGCTGGCTGCAAGAGAAACTGGAATCGATCCGCTCCACCCCGAATTTCACCCCAGAGAAAAAAATCCACATCCTCGACCGCCTGACCGCGGCTGAAGGCCTGGAACGCTATCTGCATACCCGCTACGTGGGCCAGAAGCGCTTCTCCCTGGAAGGCGGCGAAACGTTCATCGCCTCGATGGATGAAACCATCCAGCGCGCCGGCGAAAAAGGCGTGCAGGAAATCGTCATCGGCATGGCCCACCGCGGCCGTCTGAACGTACTGGTCAACACCCTGGGCAAGGCGCCACAGGAACTGTTCGAAGAATTCGAAGGCAAGCATGGCGACGACCTGCCAGCCGGCGACGTGAAGTACCATCAAGGCTTCTCGTCGGACATCTCCACCGCAGGCGGCCCGGTCCACCTGTCGCTGGCGTTCAACCCGTCGCACCTGGAAATCGTCAACCCTGTGGTTGAAGGTTCCGTCAAGGCCCGCATGGACCGCCGCGGCGACGTGCACGGCGCGCAAGTGCTGCCGATCCTGGTGCACGGCGATGCCGCTTTCGCCGGCCAGGGCGTGGTCATGGAAACCTTGAATCTGGCGCAAACCCGCGGCTACGGCACGGGCGGCACGGTGCATATCGTGATCAACAACCAGATCGGTTTCACCACCTCGGATCCACGCGACTCGCGCTCGACCCTGTACTGCTCGGACGTCGTCAAGATGATCGAAGCACCGGTCCTGCACATCAACGCCGATGATCCTGAAGCCGTGGTACTGGCGACGCAAATCGCGCTCGACTACCGCATGGAATTCAAGAAGGACATCGTCCTCGACATCATCTGCTACCGCAAGCTGGGCCACAACGAACAAGATACGCCAGCACTGACGCAGCCGCTGATGTACAAGCGCATCGGCCAGCACCCAGGCACCCGCAAGCTGTACGCGGACAAGCTGGTGGCGCAAGGCGTGATCCCTGCCGATGGCGGCGACAAAATGGTAGCCGCCTTCCGCGACGCCATGGACGCCGGCAAGCACACCGTCGATCCAGTCATCTCGAACTTCAAGAACAAGTACGCCGTCGACTGGCTGCCGTTCCTGAACAAGAAATGGACCGACTCGGCCGATACCGCCGTGCCGATGACGGAACTGAAACGTCTGGCCGCGCGCATCACCACCGTGCCGGAACAGTTCAAGGTCCACTCGCTGGTGGAAAAAGTCCTGGGCGACCGCGCCACCATGGGCCGCGGCGAAATGAACCTGGACTGGGGCATGGGCGAACACCTGGCCTACGCTTCGCTGGTATCGTCCGGCTACGCCATCCGCCTGACGGGCCAGGATGCCGGCCGCGGTACCTTCGTGCACCGCCACGCCGTGCTGCATGACCAGAACCGCGAGCGCTGGGATGCCGGTACCTACATTCCGCTGCAAAACGTGTCGGAAAACCAGGCACCGTTCACCGTCATCGACTCGGTGCTGTCCGAAGAAGCCGTACTGGCCTTCGAATACGGCTACTCGACCGCTGAACCGAACACCCTGACGATATGGGAAGCCCAGTTCGGCGACTTCGCCAACGGCGCGCAAGTGGTCATCGACCAGTTCATCAGCTCCGGCGAAGTGAAGTGGGGCCGCGCTTCTGGCCTGGTCATGATGCTGCCGCACGGTTACGAAGGCCAGGGTCCTGAGCACTCGTCCGCGCGTCCTGAGCGTTTCCTGCAGCTGTGCGCAGACAACAACATGCAAGTGGTGCAGCCGACGACGGCTTCGCAGATTTTCCACCTGCTGCGCCGCCAGATGGTGCGCCAGTTCCGCAAGCCGCTGGTCATCCTGACGCCGAAGTCGCTGTTGCGCAACAAGGATGCCGGTTCGCCGCTGACCGACCTGGCCAAGGGCGGTTTCCAGACCGTGATCGGCGAAGTCGACGACAAAATCGATGCCAAGAAAGTCAAGCGCGTCATCGCCTGCTCGGGCAAGGTCTACTACGACCTGGTCAACGCACGCAAGACCCGCGGCCAGACCGACACGGCCATCGTGCGCCTGGAACAGCTGTATCCGTTCCCGCACAAGTCGTTCGCTGCTGAACTGAAGAAGTTCCCGAACCTGGTGGAAGTGGTCTGGGCGCAGGACGAGCCGCAGAACCAGGGCGCCTGGTTCCAGATCCAGCACAACATCTTCGAAGGCCTGGAATCGGGTCAGCGTCTGGCTTACGCCGGCCGTCCTGCTTCGGCGTCGCCTGCTGTCGGTTACTATGACAAGCACTACGCCCAGCAAAAAGACCTGCTGGAAACGGCGTTCTCGAAGCTGAAGGGTTTCATTCTCACCAAGTAAGCGGGAATGCGGGCGCCGTGCGGTTTGCATGGCGCCTGATTACATAGATGATCACGGAGCGCCGCCCTTGCTACGCAGGGGCGGCGCCGCAAGAACAAAATAAACGGAGTTTTACATGGCACAAATCGAAGTCAAAGTTCCTCAGTTGTCGGAATCGGTTGCAGAAGCGACCCTGCTGGCATGGCATAAAAAAAGTCGGCGAGCCAGTGGCGCGCGACGAAAACATGATCGATATCGAAACCGATAAAGTGGTCCTGGAACTGCCTGCGCCAGCCGCTGGCGTGATCGTGCAGATCATCAAGGCTGACGGCGCCACCGTCGTTGCCGGCGAAGTCATCGCCATCATCGATACCGACGGCTCGGCCAAGGTCAGCCCGATGGAAGTGTCGGCCGTTCCTGCACCAGCCCTGGCTGCCGCCGCGCAAGACGCCGCTACCGCCTCCGCACCAGCTGCCGCGACCAAGGGCGATGTCGCCATGCCTGCCGCCGCCAAGATCCTGTCGGAAAAAGGCCTGTCCGCTGGCGACGTCGCCGGTTCGGGCAAAGATGGCCGCGTGACCAAGGGCGACGCCCTGGCCGCTTCCGCCAAGCCTGCCGTTGCGCCGCTGGCGCCAGCCGCTGCCAAGCCAGCGCTGCAGCAAGTGGCCACCCCTTCGGCCGCCAACCTGGGCGACCGTCCGGAAGAGCGCGTGCCGATGAGCCGCCTGCGCGCACGTATCGCCGAGCGCCTGCTGCAGTCGCAATCGACGAACGCCATCCTGACCACGTTCAATGAAGTGAACATGCAGCCGGTCATCGACCTGCGCAACAAGTACAAGGACAAGTTCGAGAAAGAGCACGGCGTCAAGCTGGGCTTCATGTCCTTCTTCGTCAAGGCCGCTGTCGCCGCCCTGAAAAAGTACCCGATCATCAACGCTTCCGTTGACGGCAACGACATCGTTTACCACGGCTACTTCGACATCGGCATCGCTGTCGGTTCGCCACGCGGCCTGGTCGTGCCTATCATCCGCAACGCGGACCAGCTGTCGATCGCCGACATCGAGAAAAAAATCGGTGAATTCGGCGCGAAAGCCAAAGAAGGCAAGTTGACCCTGGACGACCTGACGGGCGGTACCTTCTCGATCTCGAACGGCGGCACCTTCGGCTCCATGCTGTCGACCCCGATCATCAACCCGCCACAATCGGCCATCCTGGGCGTGCATGCGACCAAGGACCGCGCTGTCGTCGAAAACGGCCAGATCGTTGTACGTCCGATGAACTACCTGGCCATGTCCTACGACCACCGCATCATCGACGGCCGTGAAGCTGTCCTTGGCCTGGTGGCGATGAAGGAAGCGCTGGAAGATCCTGCACGCCTGCTGCTGGACCTGTAAGCACCGTAGTCCCCCGGCTTGGCCGCCGGGGCAATGTAGCTGATACCCCTTGCCAGAAGACGCAGCTGGCTGATCTCAACGAAAGAGGATTCCCATGAACGTCTCTGAAGAAATCAAGCGTCTGCACGAGTTGCACCTGGCGGGCGCCCTGAGCGACGCGGAATTCGCGCAAGCGAAAGCCAAGCTCCTGAGCAGTATCAACCTGGACAAGCCGGACAGCACGTCCGGCGCCAATGCCTCCGGCTCCGGCCCGGCAAATGACCTGGTGCAGGAATTCAGCCGCCTGCGCCGTTCGCGCAACGACCGCTGGCTGGGCGGCGTGTGCGGCGGCCTGGGACGCGCTTCCGGCATGGAAGCGTGGATCTGGCGCCTGGTGTTCGTCCTGTTTACATTGACCTTCGGCTTCGGCGTGGTGATTTACCTTCTATTGTGGATTTTCGTACCAGACGAAGAGATTGGAATAACAAAACATGAGTACTAAACAATTTGACGTCGTTGTCATCGGTGCGGGCCCTGGCGGCTACATCGCCGCCATCCGCGCAGCGCAGCTGGGCTTTTCCGTCGCCTGCGTCGACGAGTGGTCGAACGCCAAGGGTGGCGCCGCTCCTGGCGGTACCTGCACCAACGTCGGCTGCATCCCGTCGAAAGCGCTGCTGCAATCGTCCGAGCATTTCGAACACGCGGGCCACAGCTTCGCCGAGCACGGCATCGACGTCGCCGGCCTGAAGCTGAACCTGGGCCAGATGCTCAAGCGCAAGGACACCGTCGTCAAGCAAAACAACGACGGCATCCTGTACCTGTTCAAGAAGAACAAGATCGCCTTCTTCCACGGCCGCGCCGCTTTTGCCGCCGCAGCCGCTGGCACGTATGACATCAGCGTGACGGGCGAAGCCAACGAAACCCTGACGGCCAAGCATGTGGTCATCGCCACGGGTTCGAACGCACGCGAACTGCCGGGCGCACCATTCGACGAAAAACTGATCCTGTCGAATACGGGCGCACTGGCCATCGACGCCGTTCCAGCCAAGCTGGGCGTCATCGGTGCCGGCGTGATCGGCCTGGAAATGGGCAGCGTATGGCGCCGCCTCGGTTCCGACGTCACGGTGCTGGAAGGCCTGCCGGTCTTCCTCGGCGCTGTCGACGAGCAGATCGCCAAGGAAGCGTCGAAGCTGTTCACCAAGCAAGGCTTGAAGATCAACCTCGGTTGCAAGATCGGTGCGATCACGCCAGGCAAGAAAGACGTCACGGTGGAATTCGTCGACGCCAAGGGCGAAGCGCAAAAAGCCGTGTTCGACAAACTGATCATCTCGATCGGCCGCACGCCGAACACGAATGGCCTGGGCGCCGATAAAGTCGGCCTGCAGCTGGACGAGCGCGGCTTCATCGCCGTCGATGGCGACTGCAAGACCAACCTGCCGAACGTGTGGGCGGTGGGCGACGTCGTGCGCGGCCCGATGCTGGCGCACAAGGCCGAAGAAGAAGGCGTTGCCGTGGCCGAGCGTATCGCTGGCCAGCACGGTCACACCAACTTCAACACGATTCCGTGGGTGATCTACACCTCGCCGGAAATCGCGTGGGTCGGCAAGACCGAGCAAACCCTGAAGGCCGAAGGTATCGCCTACAAGGCCGGCACCTTCCCGTTCATGGCCAACGGCCGTGCGCGCGCGCTGGGCGACACCTCGGGCATGGTGAAATTCCTGGCCGATGCGACCACCGATGAAATCCTCGGCGTGCACATCGTCGGCCCGATGGCGTCCGAACTGATTTCCGAAGCCGTCGTGGCGATGGAATTCAAGGCCTCGGCCGAAGACATCGCGCGCATCTGCCACGCTCACCCATCCTTGTCGGAAGCGACCAAGGAAGCGGCACTGGCGGTTGACAAGCGTACGCTGAACTTCTAAGCCAGTACAGTACTTCGCAGCGGGCCGGCAAAGCAGTTTCTGCCTTGCCGGCCCGTTTGCGCTATGTCCAGAATTCCTGTTGAATCGAATCCCATGAACGTTGAAGAGTTTTACCAGAACGCGTTGCAGAAGCGCGATTTCAAGGCCGATGCCGCCCAGCGCCGCGCGGTCGACCGCCTGCAGCAGTGCTATGACGAATGGGTGGCCTACAAGGGCGCGCGTTCGAGCACCTTCAAGCGCCTGATCAACCGTCCTTCCGTGCCGAAAGGCGTGTACATGTGGGGCGGGGTGGGGCGCGGCAAGTCGTTCCTGATGGACAGCTTCTATTCGGTCGTGCCCGTGGTGCGCAAGACGCGATTGCACTTCCATGAATTCATGCGCGGCGTGCACCAGCAGCTCGATGAATTGAAAGGCGTGGCCGATCCGCTCGACGAAGTGGCGAAACGCATCGCGAAGAAATACCGTCTCATCTGTTTCGATGAATTCCACGTCTCGGACATCGCCGATGCGATGATCCTGTACAACCTGCTGTCGGCCCTGTTCGACAACGGCGTGTCCTTCATCATGACCTCGAATTACGATCCGGACCTGCTGTACCCGGACGGCCTGCACCGCGACCGCATGCTGCCGACCATCGCGCTGCTGAAGGAAAAGCTCGACGTGATGAACGTCGACGCGGGCGTCGACTACCGCGGCCGCGCGCTGGAGCAGGTGGAAAGCTATTACACGCCGCTGGGTGCGGCCACCGACAAGGCCTTGCGCGACGCCTACGCGCGCATCGCCGAGACGGCCGACGAAGACGCGCGCATCCGCATCGAAAGCCGCGAAATCCATTGCCTGCGCCGCGCCGGCGGCATCATCTGGTTCGATTTCGCCACCCTGTGCGGCGGTCCCCGTTCGCAAAATGATTACCTGGAAATCGCCAGCCGCTTCCATACAGTGATATTGTCCGGCATACCGGCCATGTCGGCGGCGCAGTCGTCCGAGGCGCGCCGCTTCACCTGGCTGATCGATGTCTTTTATGACCAGAAGGTCAAGCTGATCATGTCGGCCGAAGTGCCGCCCGAGCAGCTGTACACGAATGGCATGCTGGCCAACGAGTTTCACCGTACCGTTTCGCGTATCATCGAGATGCAATCGCGCGAATACATGGAAAAAGAACAGCGCGGCGCAGCCGACGCGATCGTTTGAGGCAGGAAGAATGAACATGATGTCAAATACACTATGCAAGCTGGCAGCGGCCCTGGGCCTGGCGCTGGCATTGTCCGCCTGCGCGCACCAGGGCGAGGCGGCGCTGGACGAGGTCGGCGTACCGCAAGTGCCCGCCACGCTCTCCGTCGAGGAGGCCGATGCCAAGCTCAAGTTGGCAGCCAGTGAACGCGAGGCGGCGGAAAACGAGTTTGCCGCGCGCGAACAGGAGTGCTACAACAAGTTCTTCGTGAACAGCTGCCTCGACACGGCCAAGGAAAAGCGCCGTTTGATCCTCGTGCGCCTGCGCGCCATCGAGGCCGAGGCGAATCATTTCAAGCGCGCCGAATCCGTGCGTCTGCGCGATATCGACCTGGCGCGTACGCAGGAAACGGCACGCCTGGATGCGGAACAGCGCGCCGCCGCCTTGCCCAAGCCCGTGAAAGTGGTGGCGCCCGAACCGGCGCCGCCCAAGCCGCAAGGCAAGAGCCTGGCCCAGCGCGAAGCCGAATATGCGGCAAGAGTGAATAAACAGGCGGCGGAAGAAGCGGCGGAAGCGCCGCGCCGCGCCGAGCGCGAAGCGGCGTTTGCCCGCAAGCAGGCTGAGGCTGCGGCG
>NZ_NRDQ01000319.1 GCF_002878455.1 Janthinobacterium sp. AD80 | reverse complement strand
CGACGATGGTGTGTCGCCCAGCGGTTCCAGGCTCAGGGTGCTCAGCGTCGCCGATGGCGGCGGCACGGCGGCGGGTGCCGGGCGCAGGGGTACGGCATCGGCCGGCGCCAGTTCCAGCACCTGGTCATACGCTTCGGACGGCTTTTCCAGCTCCTCGTCCGGCAGGCTGTTCTGTTTGGCGCGCTCAGCCTTCTTGAGCGCCTGCATGAGCAAGCTCATGGGAAGTCTCCCTGCAGGCGCGCCTGCGGCTGTGGGGCGGCGGCCGGCGCGCCCTCCGTGTAGGGCTGGCTGTTCAGCGGCGCCTGGCCCGGCAGCAAATAGCGGTAGTCGCGGTAGTCGCCGTCGATGCTGGCATCCTTGACCACCACCGGGCGCATGAAGATCACCAGTTCCGTCTTGCTGTTGGCCTCGTTACGATAGGTAAACAAGTTGCCGACCAAGGGCAGGCTGGACAGGCCAGGCACGCCATCCTTGGCATTGTCGATGGAGTCCTGCATCAGGCCGCCCATGACGGCGATCTGGCCGCTGCCCACCTTCATGATCGATTCCAGTTCGCGCGCCTGGATCACGGGCACGCGGCTGATCACGCTGGCCGTGGCCAGGGCCGGGTTCGGGTCCTGCACATAGCCGACGATGCGCGTGATGGTGGGGCGCACGTTCAGCGTCACTTCATCGCTGTCGGAAATTTGCGGCGTGACGCTCATGACGAAGCCGACGGGCACGGTTTCCAGCTTCGATTCATAGGTGGCCGGCGTGGTGATGGTGCCCGTCGAGCTGATCACGGCGGGCGTGACCTTGATGGTAAAGAAGACATTGTTGTCGACCACTTTCAACATCGCGGTCTGATTGTTCAGCACGCTGATTTTCGGGCTGGATAGCACTTTCACCTTGCCGAACGATTCCAGCAGCTGGATGGTGGTGCTGAAGCTGTCTTTCAGGTAATTGAGCACGAAGATGCCGGGAGTGGTGCCGGGCGTCACGCCCGAGGGCAGCGGGGTGGTGCCCACTTGCTGCTGCCGCAGCTGCAGGCTGCCCGTCAGGCGCGACCAGTTGATGCCTTGCTGGTACTCGTTGCTCAGGCGCACTTCGATGATGGTGGCTTCGATCAGCACCTGCCGCTTGGCGCTATGCAGCACCACGTCGAGGAATTCGGCGATTTTTTCATGCTGGCGGCCCGTGGCCCGCACGGCGATCAGGCCGCCCTCGACGTTGACCACCACCGACGACGGGCTGCCCTTGTTGGCCAGCTTTAACAGCGGCAAGCCGTTGGCATCGACGGGCTGGGACGGCGCGGCGTTTGCATTGCCTTGCTGCTGGCCCGGCGCATACTGGCCGCCGCCCTGCATCGGTGCCTGCGCGCCATAGGGCGTGGCGCCATATTGCCCGGCGCCGCCCTGGCCTGGCCCGTTGAAGCCCTGGTTCTGCGCCTGTCCGGGCTGGCCCGCCTGGCCCTGTTGTCCAGCCTGGCCCTGTTGCTGGCCTTGCTGGCTGTTCAGTTGCTGGTTCAGCTGGGCCAGCGGGTCCACCTGCACATCGTTGAGCGTGGTTTCGCGCAGCAGGTCGCGGATATTCTTTTCCAGGCTGTACCAGAAGTTATTTTCCGAACGATTCACCACCAGGGTCGTCGAATTGTTGTTGCCGCCGCTGCCGTTGCCTTGCGTGCCGCCGACCGGATTGCTGGCGCTGTTAGTGCCGCCACCGGCCGTGGAAATTTGCGTCGCGATGTTCACGCTGCTGTTGGTGCTGCGCGCCATGTTGACGTAATCGACCTTGTAATTGCGCCACACGGGCGCGTCCGGCAGCACGACCAGGTTCTTGCCATCGATTTCGTAGCGCATATCGACTTGCTTGCTGATACGCGTCAGCAGTTGCGGCAAGGTCTGGTTCAGCGCGTTGAGGGTCACGCTGCCCTCGATTTGCGGATGGATATCGACATTCATGCCGGCATCGCGGGCCAGCGCGAACAGCAGCGATTGCACGGGCACTTTATGCACGGTGACGCTGTAAGTTTCCAGTTTGGGTGCCGGCAGTGGCGCGGCCAGCGCGACGCTTTGCTGCACGGTGTCGGGAATGGCGCCAGCCGGACGCGGCGCTTCATTCAGGTGGCCAGGCGACACGGGCATCTGGTGCGAGGCGCAGCCGGCCAGCATGGCGCCGCAGGCGAGGGTGAGGCAAGAGGCCAGCACAGGAATAGGGTGTTGGTTCATGAAAAGTTCGCCCTTGAAGTCGTGTTGTGCTTTTGCAATTTTAACCACCATGATCCTCTAAAAGCAATCGTGTGGGGAGGCCCGGGGAGGAATATGCGGAAATAAAGTTGGTGCCTGCCACGTCATGGTTTCGCGGCTGCACCGCGCTTAATTTCCATACGGATATTATCTATGTCGAGAAGTAATATATTCCTCGGCGACGATCCAGCCAGGCGCGCCCAGACAGCCTGCGCACTGGCGCGGTCGGCGTAGCTGCCGTAGACAAAATCCAGACGCGCCGCACGCGCTGGCGCCGCCGAATTTGCCGCCGCGCCGGCGGTGTCAGACGCGCTGGCCGGCAGATGAAAAACGTGCAGGTCGCGCAGGCCGATCGCCTGCTGCGCCTGGCGCAGGAATGCTTCGGCGCTGGCCGTCTCGGTGGCGGGCAGGCTGGCGATCCGCAGCACGAGCCGCCCCGGCGCCTGTGCCGCCAGCCACGTGCGCGACGCGGCCAGGCTGCTGTCGAGCAGCGGCGTGGCGGCCGCTGCCGGCTGGCGCTGTGCTGCAGCGGCGTTCGCGCTGGCAGATCTCTTTTCTGTGCCCGTGTTGACGCTCGTGCCCACTCCTGTTCCCATGCGCGTGCCAGTATCCGTGGCCGCGCCGGCGTGCGTTGCCGCGCTTGCCGGTACTGGCGCGCCGGACCGGCCTGCCGTCGTCGCCATGCTGATTTCCAAGGCGGGCGCGGTCACGGCTTGCGGCACGTCAATGGCACTGGCTTCGCTGGCGCCGGCGCCAGCCGCACCGCGTGCTGCACCAGCACCATCTCGGGCTGCGCTGGCAGGGCTGCTGGCGGCCG
>NZ_NRDQ01000318.1 GCF_002878455.1 Janthinobacterium sp. AD80 | reverse complement strand
TCCAGCGCCTGCTGCTGCACCAGCGCGGCCACGGCCAGCAGCACGCCGGCCAGGGTCACGCTGCCGGCCACGCCATATGCGGCGCCGGCGGAAGTTTCCAGGCGCTGCAAGGCAAGGTCGGCCTGCGCCAGCGACTGGTCGATCCGGGCCAGCGCGGCGCATTGGGCGTCGATGCGCCCGGCCATCACCAGGTCGGTCTGGCCCGCCACCAGGTCGATGCTGCCCGAGCGCAGCTTTTCAATGGCGCGCGAGCGTACGATGGCGGGACGGCGCGCACGCCGCGCCACGATCCAGCTGATGCCGCCGCCGGCGGCCAGCAGCCACACGGCCAGGCCCACGCCCAGCTGCCACTGCATGACGCCCAGCGCCACGCCCGCCAGCAAGGCGGCGCACAGGGCCGTAAAGGCGGGCACCAGCAGGCGCAGGTACAGCGATTCAAGCGCGTCGATATCGGCCGTCAGGCGGAACAGCAGTTTGGCGGGCTGGCGCAGCAAACGGCTGGCCGCTTCCGGGCGCGACCAGCCACGGAACAGCTGCACGCGGATGCTGGCCAGCGCGGCAAACGTGGCGTCATGCGTGACCAGCCGTTCCGCATAGCGCGCCCCCGTGCGGCCGATGGCCAGCAAACGGATGCCGGCCGATGGGCCGAAGACATCAAACACGATGGCCGTCGAAGCGTGCAGCCCGGCAACCGAGGTGGCCGTGATGAACCAGCCGGACAGTCCCAGCAAGGCCATGCCGGCCAGCACCGTCAGGGCGGCCAGCATGGCGCCGCCGATCAGCTTGCCCGGCTGGGCCAGCAGCAACTGCCGCAGCACAGGGTTCAAGGCGAGCGAAGTGTTCATGCGCGCACCGCCGCTTCTTCCTGATGACTCGGCCGGGCATCGACCAGCAGCGTGCGCTGCAGGCGGCTGGCCAGCACGGGGTCATGCGTGGCAACAAGCATTGTCTTGCCCCTGGCCAGGGCCAGCAGGGCATCCGTGACGCGCGCCGCCGTTTCGCTGTCCAGGTGGGCCGTCGGCTCATCGACCAGCAGCAAGTCCGCATGCGGATGCAGGGCCACGCGGGCCAGCGCCAGGCGCACGGCTTCGCCACCGGACAGGCCCTGGCCGCCATCGCTGAGCATGACGGCCGGCTGCGCCTGCGCCACGGCAGCCAGGTCGGCCAGGTGCAGCGCCTGCGTCACTTGCGCGGCGGTGGCGCCTGTGCGGCCCAGGGTCACGTTCTGGCTGACGGAGGCGGCAAACACGTGCGGACGCTGGCCCATCCAGGCCATGCGCTGGCGCAAGGTGTTGACCGTGCTGTCGTTCAGGCGCACGCCGCCGATACGGATGTCGCCGCCGCTGGCGGGCAGCAGCCCGGCCAGCAGCGACAGCAAGGTAGTCTTGCCCGCGCCGCTGGCGCCCAGCAGGGCCACGTGCTCGCCGGGGCCTACCGTCAAGTCGAAACCGTCGAACACGGGCGCTTCGCCGGGATGGGCAAAACGCAGTTGCCGGATATCGACGGCGGGCGCCGCCGCCTGGGCCATGGCGGCGGGGGGACACGGCGGCGGCCGCCACTTCGGCGCCAGGCAAGGGC
>NZ_NRDQ01000317.1 GCF_002878455.1 Janthinobacterium sp. AD80 | reverse complement strand
GCCACATCGGCCGGCGGTCCCGTCCTGGCGGGCGCCGCTCCCGGGCAGGCCAGCGGCGCCGCTTCCACCTTGCCGCCCAGCGCCGTGCAGGTGCCGGCGGGAACGGTCATCCATTCGCCAGGGTCGCGGTCGACGGTGGCCATGCCCGAGCATAAATGGAAGCAGGTGGTATTCGCGCATTCATTCTGCCCCGCCTTGGCCACGCCATAGCAGATTTCGCTCTTGGCGGCGGCCTTTTTTCTCGGGCGCCTGGGCCGGCGCGGGAATGGCCACGGCCAGTGCGCAGGCGGCGGCCACGGCGGCCTGCACCAGCGCCTGCCGGTTCTGCGGCTGCGGCGCCCGGCGTTGGCATTGCCGGCGTCGCGGCCTTGCTTGTCGTTGATACATGCACCATGCGGTGGCTTCCTTTTCAAAATGCCGGCAGGCGCCGCCAGCGGCGCGCCTGCCATGCCGTGTCAGAGTTCGTTGAACCGGCGATCAGTCATAGTGGGCGCTCGCTTCGATCAGCTCGATGCGGTAGCCGTCCGGGTCCTGCACGAAAGCGATGATATTGCTGCCATGTTTCATCGGCCCCGCTTCGCGCGTGACGGTGCCGCCATGCGCGCGCACTTTGGCGCACACGCTGGCCGCATCGTCGACCGCCACGGCCAGGTAGCCATAGGCGTCGCCATGGGTATACGCTTGCCGGTCCCAGTTATGCGTCAGTTCGATGGCGGCGTGCGCGGGCGTCTCGCCATAGGCAACGATGGCGCGCGTAAAGCGCGCGTCCGGATAGTCGTGGCGCCGCTGCAAGGTCATGCCCAGGGCGTCGCGGTAAAAATGCAGCGCGGCGTCGAGGTCGGCGACGCGCAGCATGGAATGCAATATGCGCATGGTGTGATGGCTCCGTCAAATGGGGACAAGGGTCAGGCCACGCGTTGCTGGACAATGGCAGGGGCCGATGGTTCGTCCGGCACGGGCAGGTAGCGGGCGCCAGCCTGGTAGCGCTGCACGAACTGGCCAAAATCGCCGCTGTCGGCGCGCTCCACCCTTTCCTGCTCGGCCAGCGAGGCATCGGCCTGCGCCGTGAAGCGCGCCAGCGCCGCCGCATCGAGCGGACGACCGCGAAAATGCGCCGCGTGGGCCGCGCTCTGGCGCAGGGCGAACGCGTCAAAGCTGCCCTGCTCGGCGCGGATCGCCGCCAGCACGCGCGCCGAGGGCGTCAGCGC
>NZ_NRDQ01000316.1 GCF_002878455.1 Janthinobacterium sp. AD80 | reverse complement strand
CCCTGGCGCCAGGCTTGCTGCGGCAGGCGGCGCGCGCGCCGGAGCATGGGCAAGTGCGGAACGCTGGCCGCTGGCGCCGCGAGGACGGGCACATTGTCGTGCCCGATAGTTAGCCGCACGGCCAAGCCAGGCCGTGCGGCACTGGAGTGTTGCTGGGATGTCAACCGAGGTGTCTATTTTTAGGAGCTCATCATGCATGACATAGATCGTACGACCCTGGAATACGGGCAGGAGATGTCGGGTTTTGAAGCGGAGCAGTTCGAGTTCGGCCAGGGCGAGTGGAGCGGCGAAGGGGGCGCGAATGCCATGTTTTCCGAAGCCGAGGAGATGGAACTGGCCAATGAATTGCTGTCGGTCAGCAATGAGGCCGAACTGGAACAGTTTCTCGGCAATTTCCTGCGCAAGGCCGCGTCGGTCGCTGGCGGCATCATCAAGTCGCCCGTTGGCCAGGCCGTGGGCGGCGTGCTCAAGGGCGTGGCGAAGAAAGCCATCCCCCTTGCGGGCGGCGCCATCGGCGGCTATTTCGGCGGTCCGCTGGGCGCCAAGATCGGCAGCGGCCTGGCCTCGGCGGCCGGCAGCGCGCTGGGGCTGGAAGCGGAAGCGTCGTCGAATGAAGACCGCGAATTTGAGGGCGCCAAGCAGTTCGTGCGCCTGGCCGCCGACACCGTCAACCGCGCGGCCCAGGCACGCGGCAACGGCGATCCGCGCGCCATCGCCCAGGCGGCGGCAAG
>NZ_NRDQ01000315.1 GCF_002878455.1 Janthinobacterium sp. AD80 | reverse complement strand
GTGCTGGCGGCCGAACTGGGCGTGGCGCGCAATACGGTGCTGTACGCTTACGAGCAGCTGGCCAGCGAAGGGTTTGTCTTGCCGGACCGGCGCGGCACCGTGGTCGCGGGCAGCACCGGCGTGCCGGCGGCGCTGCCAGTGGTCGATGGCCAGGATGGCTTGTCGCGCCGCGCCCGCTATTTGCGCGGCGTGGCGGGACAGGATGTGAATGCTGCGCTGGTGTTTCCCGCTGATGCGATGGGCGCGTTCGCGCCTGGCGTGCCGGCGCTCGATGAATTCCCGCTGGCGCAGTGGCGGCGCATGCTGGAACGCGCCTGGCGCGCGCTGACGCCGCGCCAGCTCAATTACGGCGATCCGGCCGGCGAACCGGCATTGCGCATGGCCATTGCCGAGCATTTGCGCGTCGCGCGCGGCGTCGTCTGCGATGCGGGCCAGGTGTTCATCACGGATGGCACGCAGAGCAGCCTCGATGTGTGCCTGCGGGCGTTTGCCGACCAGGGCGAGACCCTGTGGATCGAGCATCCCGGCTATGGCGGCGCGCTGGCGGCAGGCCGTGGCGCCGGCTTGCAGGTGACCGGCATCGCCGTCGACATGGATGGCATCGCGCCGACGCACGCGGACTGGCTGGCCACGCCGCCGCGCCTGATCTATACGACGCCATCGCACCAGTATCCGACGGGCAGCGTGCTCAGTCCCGCGCGCCGCATGGCGCTGCTCGAACGCGCGCGCGCGGCCGGCGCCCTGATCATCGAGGATGATTACGACAGTGAATTTCGCCATGGCGGGCCACCGCTGGCCGCCATGCAGGGGCTGGTGGCGGACGCGCCCGTGGTGTACCTGGGCACGTTCAGCAAGACTATGTTTCCCGCCTTGCGCATCGCCTTTATCGTCGTGCCGGCCGCGCTGGCAGGGGCCTTCGCGCAGATGCAGGCACAGGGCGCGGCGCGCGGGCGGGTGGCCGAGCAGCTGGCGCTGGCCGAGTTCCTGCGCAGCGGCC
>NZ_NRDQ01000314.1 GCF_002878455.1 Janthinobacterium sp. AD80 | reverse complement strand
CCGCCGCCGCCCGATGACGAGTCGCCCGCGTCGCCCGTGCCGCCGGACGAGGAGTCGCCGCCGCTGTTGTGCCGGGGCGTTGGGTACAGTTCGGCGACAAACGCGTACACAGACAAGGGCAGGGCGCCGATGCCGAAGATGGCCGCCAGCAGTGCCATGTCGGCGCTGCTGCTGCCCGCCTGCAGGCGCGCCGAGCGCAGGTTCAGGCGACCGAACAGCATGCGCAGGTCCGTCAGCAGCCGCCGCGCGCTCCAGCTGGTCGCCTGGGTGCGCAAGCCGCGCAGCATCAGCAGGAAGACCGCCAGCAGGACCGCCAGGAACAGCAGGTTGTAGTGCTGGCGGCTGATGGCGATGACGGCCTTGACGGCGGCCACCGTCAGCAGCAGCCAGTGCGCGGTCCAGGTGATGCGCTTGCGCCGGCGCAGCAGCGGCGGGCCGACCAGCAATTCCTGCCGCGTCAAGGTTTCCTGGTAGGCGCGGCATGCCGGCAGCATCGCGGCCTGCACGGCCAGCTCCTTGCTGTGGCCCTGGCGGCCCAGGTACAGCCGCAGCACGTCGCGTTCGATGTCGTGGCTGGCGAAGCGCAGGCTGTCGGCGCTGGCCGTTTCCAGCAGCGGGCCATCGGCGCGCAGCAAGCCGCGGTCGACCAGCACGATGGCGGCGATCTTCACGGCTTCGAGCGCGCCGCCGCGCAAATAGGCGATGCGGTAGGGATCATCGGCGAGCGACAGCTGGGCATGCGGATTGCGCAATTCCTGGCCGATCAGCAGCTCGCGCGCCAGGTAGTAGACGAGCAGGCCGAAGACCAGGTAGGCCAGCAGGAACCATGGCCCGCTCCAGTCAAAGGGATTGACGCCGTTCACCGCATCTGCTCCGCGTGTTCGCGCAAGCGTTCGGTGATCGTCATCAGGCCCGTGAAGGCGGGCAGGCCCTGTCCCGGCGCCAGGCGCGCCGTCTCGCGCGCGGCCGACATGGTTTGCAGGGCCGCGTGCAGGGCCGGTTCGCCCAGCTGGTCGACAAACGCTTCGAGCGCCTGC
>NZ_NRDQ01000313.1 GCF_002878455.1 Janthinobacterium sp. AD80 | reverse complement strand
GGCCAGGCACAGGGCCGCAGCCGCCTGCGCCAGCGGGCGCAGTGCGGAGTGAGGGAATGGCAAACTGACAAAATTCAAAGCGTGAAACATGCAAGTTCCTGATAGTAGTGGCGTCATCAGACGGTGAAAAACAGGCGCCCTACTCTGTAGGTGCCGCGAAAACGGAAAACGGGCAGTCCGGCTGCAAATATTTTTTGTGGGGCACTACGGCGCCGGTTCGACGCTGACCCAATACCGCGTGCGGCTGCGCACCTGCACCGGCAGGGAGTTCGGCAGCATGTTCAGGATGCGCGCGGTGTCGGCCAGCGGAAATACGCCCGACAGGCGCAGCTGCGCCACTTCCGGCGCGCAATGGATGATGCCGGGGCGGTAGCGGGCCAGGTCGGCCAGGAAATCGCCCAGGGTCACGTCGTCGACGATCAGCTGCCCGCGCGACCAGGCATCCGCATACGCATCGATGGCATGCGGCGCGCCGGGAGCCTGGCGCGAAAACGCCACGCCGCGCCCTGCCGCCAGCCGCAAAGGCGCGCCGTCTCCGTCACGCGGACGGATCTCGACGGCGCTTTCAAACACGTCCACGGAGCTGACGCCATCTTGCTGGCGCACGGAAAAGCGCGTGCCCAGCGCGCGCACCAGGCCTTCGCGCGTGGCCACCACCAAAGGCGCGTCGCTGCCGGCACCCCGGCCGCTGGTGACGAGGATTTCGCCGGCCAGCAATTCGATCAGGCGGCGGCTGGCGTCAAAAACGCACGTTGACGGCCGATCCCGTATTCAGACTGAGCACGCTGCCATCGGCCAGCGCCACGTCGCGCCGCTCGCCCGTGGCCGTGCGGTAATCGGCGCGCAAG
>NZ_NRDQ01000312.1 GCF_002878455.1 Janthinobacterium sp. AD80 | reverse complement strand
CTCTCGCTGGCGGCCTGGGCGGCGGAGGCCCTGGCCTTTTACTGCCTGCTGCAGTGGCTGGACGCGGGCGCCAGCCTGCCGTTTGCCGCACTGGCATTTGCCGGCGCCATGCTGGCCGGGGCGCTGAGCTTCCTGCCGGCCGGGCTGGGCGGCATGGAAGCGGCCATGGTCAGCCTGCTGCTGTGGCAAGGCATGGCGCCGGCGCAAGCCGTGGCCGCCACCATCCTGATCCGCCTGACAACCTTGTGGTTTGCCGTGGCCCTGGGCGTGGCCGCCCTGTCGTCGAGCCGCGGCCCGCAGGCGCAGCCGTCATGAGCGCGGCCGTGCGTTCCTGGAACGGCTTGCCGCAGGCGGCCCATGCACAGCAGCTGGCCCTGCATGCGCGCGATGCCGTGCTGCCGTCCGTTGCCGGCAGCCTGCTGGCGCACGGCAATGGCCGCAGCTATGGCGATGTATGCCTGAACGACGGCGCCAGCCTGCTGATGACGCGGGGCCTGGACCGCTTTATCAGCTTTGACCGCGCCAGCGGCGTGCTGCGCTGCGAGGCCGGCGTGCTGCTGGGGGAAATCCTCACCCTGGCGCTGCCGCAAGGCTGGTTCCTGCCCGTCACCCCCGGCACGCGCCATGTCACGGTCGGCGGCGCCATCGCCAATGACGTGCACGGCAAGAACCACCATGTGGCCGGCAGTTTCGGCCACCACGTGCGCGCCTTCGAGCTGCTGCGCTCGGACGGCAGCCGGATGCTGTGCGGGCCGCAGCAGCAGCCGCAGTGGTTTGCCGCCACCGTGGGCGGGCTGGGCCTGACGGGCTGCATTGTCTGGGCCGAATTGCAGCTGATGCCCGTCGCGAATGCCTACATGCTGGTCGAGGAACAGCGTTTCACGGGTCTGGAGCGGTTCTGGGAACTCAACGGCGCGGCCGAACGCGACATGCCCTACACCGTCGCGTGGATCGACTGCCTGGCGCGCCAGCCGCGCGGCATCTTCAGCAGCGCCTGCCACGCGCCGCCGCAGCAAGCCTTGCCCCTGTACCGGCACGTGCACCGCTGCATGTCCGTCACGCCGCCCGTCTCGCTGGTCAACGGCCCCAGCCTGCGCGCCTTCAATGCGCTGTACTACCACCGGCCCCTGCCGGCGTCGCCGTCGCTGCGCCATCACGGCAGCTTTTTCTATCCGCTCGACGGCGTGCGCGACTGGAACCGCATCTATGGCCGGCACGGCTTTTACCAGTACCAGTGTGTGCTGCCGCCGGCCAGCAGCCACGACGGCATCGCCGCCATCCTTGCGCGCATCGCCGCCAGCGGCCAGGGTTCCTTCCTGGCCGTGCTCAAGACGTTCGGCACGCGCCCGGCGCCCGGCATGCTGTCGTTCGCCCGGCCCGGCGCCACCCTGGCGCTGGACTTTCCCAACCGGGGCGCGGATAGCCTGCGTCTGTTCGCCAGCCTCGACGCCATCGTGGCGCAGGCCGGCGGCGCCCTGTACCCGGCCAAGGATGCGCGCATGCCCGCCAGCCTGTTCCGCGCCGGCTTTCCCGCCTGGCAAGCATTCAGCGCCTTTGTCGATCCGCAATTTTCATCAAGCTTCTGGAGAAGAGTCAACCCATGAGATCCTTGCAACGCACCGTCATTTTCGGCGCCACCTCCGCCATCGCCCACGCCACCGCGCGCCGCCTCGTCGCCAGCGGCGCCAGCGTCCATTGCATCGCGCGCAACCGCGCCAAGCTCGATTCCCTGCTGCAAGACCTGCGCGTGCGCGCCGGCGCCGATGGCCCGTACATCGGCGGCGAATGCGCCGACCTCGACGACTACGGCCTGCATGCGGGCCTGCTGGCGCGGGCCGAC
>NZ_NRDQ01000311.1 GCF_002878455.1 Janthinobacterium sp. AD80 | reverse complement strand
CTGCGCCAGCGACAGCAGGAACACGGCGCTGCCGACGGCGCGCGCGAGGGGAGTCAAACGGGGGGTATGCATGGTCTTGCCTTTCCGGTGGAGTGTCGTTGCAAGATCTCCTTGCAAGACGTCGTTGTAATACCCACAGGACAGGCCATGCCGGGAAAAAGGGCCAACTTTTAAGAATTATTTTTTGCGGGGCGCGATGGTGACCCAGTACGGCGTGCGGTACAGCACGTCGACGGGCAGGATGCGCGTGAGGCTGTCCAGCACCGCCTCCGTGTCGTCCAGCTGGAAGGCGCCGGACAGGCGCAAGCCCACCACTTGCGGCTCGACGCGCAGCAGGCCGGGGCGGTAGCGCGACAGTTCGTCGGCGAAAGCGTCAAGGCGCATGTCCTGCGCCGCCAGCATGCCGCGCGCCCAGGCGTCGGCTTGCAGTGGTGCTGGCGCAGGCAGGCTGGCGTGATTGGCATCGAAGCGGCTTTGCTGGCCTGCCGCCACCGTGCGCACGGTGGCCGAGGGCGCGCGCGGCGTGATTTCCACCGCGTGTTCCAGTACCGTCACGCGGCAGCCATCGTCGTCGACACGCACGGTGAAACGCGTGCCCAGCGCGCGGATGCGGCCATGGCAGGTGGCGACGATGAAGGGTCGGCTGCCCGCATGGTCGGGGCGGGTCTGCACCAGCACTTCGCCGCGGCGCAGGGTCAGCAGGCGTTCTGCGGCGCCATACGCCAGGTCGACGGCGCTATCGGTATTGAGGACCAATGCGCCGCCATCGGGCAGGGAAATGTCGCGCCGCTGGCCCACGCCGCTGCGGTAATCGGCCAGCAGTTCATGGCGCACCAGCAGCCAGGCGGCGGGTGCCGCCATCAGCGCCAGCAGGATCTGCATGGCGGCGCGGCGCTGCGGCCGGCGCAGCA
>NZ_NRDQ01000310.1 GCF_002878455.1 Janthinobacterium sp. AD80 | reverse complement strand
ACCGGCAGGGCCGGCGTCCTCGCTGGAGCCGGCCAGCAGCGACGCCAGTTGCCCCTTCAAGGTGTCGCGTGGCAGCGTCAGCAGCGCTGGCGCCGACTCGATCAGCATGCCGCGCAGGCTGTCCAGTTCCAGCAGGGTCAGCAAAATGGTGCCGGAGCGGATCTGCCCGCTGCCCAGCAGCATGGAACTGGTCAGCCAGGCTTCGCGCAGCAGCGGCACGAAATGCGGCGACATGGCCGGCGTGCGGCTGTTGCCCCGCTTGAAGCCGTCGAGGCAAGCCTGCACCTGCGTGCGCACGGCATCCGCGTCCACGCCGTAGTGCCCCAGCAGCAAGGACCAGTCGGGCGCGCCACCGTCGAGCAGCGCCAGCAGCAAGTGCTCGACTTCCACGTTGAAATGCGTCTGCTTGACGCACAGTTCCGCCGCACTGCCCATGGCCCGCTTGCATTCGGGATTGAGGTGGGACAGCAAGGTGCGGATATCGATTTCCATGGGGCTCAGTTCCATTCGTCTGCGGGGAAGGTGGTGCTTGATTGGGCGCCGGCCGCGTTCAGCACGAAACGCACCGGCTGCACATGCCGGTGCGAGGCCTGGCTGGCGCGGCCGCATAGCCAGGCGCTGTGGCCCAGCCGGGGTGCCAGCACCTGGGTGGCGGGCCGTTCCAGCGTGCTGGCCGGCGGCGCGGCCAGGGTCAGTTCCAGGGTCACCGTCATGCCCGCTGCAGGTGGCGCGCCACCAGCCAGGCCAGCAGCGCGCATTGCGCACCACCGGGCAGCAGCGCGGCAAACTGCGCTGGCGCCAGCGCCGGT
>NZ_NRDQ01000031.1 GCF_002878455.1 Janthinobacterium sp. AD80 | reverse complement strand
CGCCGCGCTGTGCAGCGCCACGCTGGCCAATCCCTGCTCCGTCAATGCGCGCGACAGCGCGGCGCCATCGAGCGCCAGGTGCACGGCATCGCGCGCCTGCGCATGGGCCAGCTGGAATGCCAGGTGCGCGCCCGTGCGCACGCTCACGCCGCTGCGCCCCAGGCCGATACGCGCGGCCGTATGCCGGCGCAAGGCTTGCCAGGCACTGCCCGCGTCGATGTCCTTTTTCGCCATATCCGTCTCCCGGTACGTGCGTATCCTTGCTACACTGCGCCAAAATTCCAGTTTATCACCGCCACTCACCACGCCAGGAACGCCATGATAGTTGCCGCCGATGCCGCGCAGTGGGACCAGCAATACGATGTACCCCTGCTCGACCGCCTTGGCCCCGCCCAGGAGGAAATCATCGCCCATGTGGCGCAGGTCAACACCGCCACCGGCGTCGCCGCGCAACCCGCTTCCACCCTGGTGGACGCCGCTTTCCATGCTGACGTGCGCGCGGCGATGGCCGCCATGCCGGCCACCGTGCAGGCGCTGCTCGACGGCGTGCTGCTGGGCGTGCGCTATGCGCGGGGGCTGGGTTCCTCGGCCATCAGCGATATCGTCGTCAGCGGCGAAGGCCAGATCCTGGGCGTGGTGGTGGCACTCGACGTGGATGCGTTCGAGGCGCGCACGGCCAACGCCTGGGCCACGTGGAAGGAAAACACGCCCTTCGCGCCGCAGCATGGCTATCGGCTGGAAGCGCAGATCGCCGCGCCGGCAGACGACAACCGCCAGCGCGCGCTGCAATACCTGCTGCTGCATGAATTCGGTCATGTACTGGCCGCCGGCCGGGGCCTGCTGCCCGAGTGGTGGAACGCGGCCGAGGCCATGCGCAGCGCCAACGACTACCGCTACCTGCCGCTGGCCTGGCGCATCACGCCAGCGCTGCAGGTGGTGCCGTTGCCCGACAACGACTTCCCGCTGCGCGCGGACATCGCGTATTACCAGGCGCCGCGCCTGGAGGCTTGCCAGATGCGCGACGCCTACGCGCAGCTGCAGGGCGCGAACTTCGCCACCCTGTATGCGGCCACCAGCATGCATGAAGACTTTGCCGAATCGTTTGCCAGCTATGTGCACGCCGTCATGCTGGGCCAGCCCCAGCGCATCCGCATTTTCCAGGGCAGCACCCTGCTGCTGCAGTACGACGGCTACTGGAACGCGCCGCGCAGCGCGGCCAAGCGCCAACTGCTGGAAAAACTTCTCGGTAGCTGATCAGCTGCCGCTGGCCGCCCGCGCCAGCATGGCGCGAAACGCGTCAAACACCTTTTGCATCACCGGCCGCTTGTACGGATACAGTGCTTCGGCGTCCATCGCGTGCACGATCATGGCGTTGTCGGCCTCGAACACCAGCAGCTCGCCATTGCGCGTTTCGGCGCAATCGATGCCCAGGTAGGGCATGCCCATGCGCGCGTCGATGGCGCGCAGGGCGGTGGCATGGCGGCGCGCGAATGCATCGTCGAAATGCGCCATGCAGTGCGCTTCCTCGGCGCGCTTGGCCGCGCTTTCATCCATGCCCGCATTCAGGTAATGGATCATCCAGTGCGAGGAGACAGCGTAGTGGCAGATGTACGGCACGCCGTCGACCAGCACGATGCGGTACTTGCGGAACTGGCCATCCTCGCTGCGGTAATCGACGAAGCGGGCGATATAAAAGCGTTCCGCGTCGACAGCCTGCAGATAAGCGTGCAGGTCGCCCGCCTGTTCCATCTTTTCCAGGTCGTGTCCCGCGTGCGAGCCGAGGGGCCGCACGATCAGGGGAAAGACGTCGCCGGGCAGCAAGGCGGCGAGCGGCAATTCGCCCGAGGCCAGCGCCGCCAGCTGCGCGCGGCTGACGCGCGCCGTGCGCGGCATGGCCACGCCGGGTACATCGTGCAGCTTTTCGCACAGGCCATCGCGCGAGGTATGCGCGATATGCTGCGGCAGGTTGACGACAGGGCGCGGCCAGTCCGCGACGAATCGCGCCAGCAGCGCCAGCAAAGGCTGGTTGGCGTCCGATTCGGCGACGCCCACCAGCAGCACGTCGTGGTCCGGCACTTCTTCCGGCAAAGGCCCGTCCGCCGTCAGATACAGCAGGTCGAGCGCCACGTCGGACTGCTCGACGAGGAACTCGATGGGCGTGTTCGACATCAAATCGCCTGGCCCCATCAGCACCAGCACGCGGATGCCGGGTCCCGCTTGCGGCGCCTGTGCCGGCAGCGCATACAGCTGCTGCAAGTCGATCGCCTGCGCCTGCACGGCCAGCGCCATTTCGCGCTCGCCTTTCAGTTGCAGCACGGTGGAGAAATCCAGGTAGGCGTGCGCGTCGTCGGGATACGCCTGCGCGCGCGCCAGCAGCGCTTCGCCCAGCGGCGCCAGATCTTCCTGCAAAAAGGCGCGGCGCATCAGGGGCGCCAGGCCGATCAGCGGCGCGTACGGCGTGGCGGCATGGTGCAGCAAATCGTTCATGGTGACTTCCTTTTCAGGACAGGCGCGCGGCGCCGAAGCGCACCACGCCCGCCAGCAGCGCGTCGATATCCTCGGCGCGCGTGCGGTGGTTGACGATGGCGGCGCGAATGGCCAGGCGCCCGCCGATGGTGGTGGTCGACGGCGCGGCGATGCCCGACTCGTGCAGGTCGGCGACGATCTCGCCATTGAAGGCGTCGCTGTCGCCATTGGCCGTGCCACGGTGGCGGAAGCAGACGATGTTCAGGGTGACGGGTGCCAGCAGTTCCAGTTCCGGCGTCGCTTGCACGCGCTCGGCCAGATGGCGCGCCAGCGCGCAGGTGTGGGCGATGGCTGCGCCCATGCGCTCGGCGCCATGCACCTTGAAGGTGAACCAGGTTTTCAGGGCGCGGAAACCGCGCGACAGGTCGGGGCCGAAATCGCAGGGCCAGGGCGAGCCGCCCGCCAGGCCCCGCGCCTCGCGCCGCAGATATGCGGCCGGCGCGGCAAAGGCCGCCATGTGGCGCGCGCCATCGCGCACCAGCAAAAAGCCCGCGTCATACGGCACCTGCCCCCACTTGTGAAAGTCGAACGCCAGCGAGTCCGCCAGCTCGATGCCCGCCAGCAGGGGGGCGATCTGGGGCGACAGCATGCCCAGCGCGCCGTACGCGCCATCCACGTGGAACCACAGCTGCTCGCGCGCGGCCAGCGCCGCCAGCGCGGATAAATCATCGATGGCGCCCGTGTCGACGGTGCCGGCCGTGCCGGCGATGAAGAAGGGAAGCAGGCCCGCCGCGCGGTCGGCGGCGATCGCCTGCGCCAGCGCGGCAACGTCGATCTGCTGCCGGTGATTGACGGCGATGCGGCGCAGGGCAGCCGTGCCCAGGCCCGACAGATCCATCGCCTGCGCGATGCAGCCATGCGCGGCGGCCGAGGTATAGGCCACCAGCGGCGCGCCCTGCAAGCCATCCTGGCGGGCCGCCACGCCCAGCGCCTGCGTGCGCGCCACCAGCACGCCCATCAGGTTGGCCATCGAGGTGCCCGTGACGAACACGCCGCTGGCAGACTCTGGAAAGCCGAACAGTTCCCCCATCCAGCGGGCGATCTGGCGCTCCACTTCCACCGGCATCTGGCTGCGCCCGCCCACGTTCGCGTTCAGGCCCGCCGCCAGCATCTCGGCCAGCATGCCGACAGGGGTGCCGCCGCCATGTACCCAGCCCATGAAGCCGGGATGCACATTGCCGACGGCGTACGGCAGCACGTCGTGCATGAAGCTGGCGTGCGCCTCGGCCAGGTCGCCCGGCGCGCGCGGCAACGGCTGCGAAAATTGCGCGCGGGCGCTGTCCGGCGCCGCCTGCCACACGGGGCGCTGGCGAATCTGCTGTGCGTAGTCAAGCATGTCGTCGAGCATGCGGTGGCTTTGCGCGCGGAACGCGTCCCAGTCGTGCGGATCGAGGGAATCGGGGTCGGGTGGCAGCATGATCGTATCGGAGGGGAAGATCGCCGATTATCGCACCGGCGCGCCCGCGCGGGGCGTAATTTGCGCCGTTTTACGGCGGCAATCGCCCCAGGGCTGCCTGGAAGGCCGGTGCCAGCGCGCCGCTCAGGCGGCCCTGGCTATCGGTGATGTGCATGCGCGCCAGCCACGCTTCAAATTCCGGCGCGGCGCGCAGGCCCAGGACGCGGCGCGCATACAGGGCGTCGTGGAACGAGGTGCTCTGGTAGCCGAGCATGATGTCATCCGCGCCCGGCACGCCCATGATGAAATTGCAGCCGGCCACGCCCAGCATGGTCAGCAAGGCGTCCATGTCGTCCTGGTCCGCTTCCGCGTGGTTGGTATAGCACACGTCGCAGCCCATGGGCAGGCCCAATAGCTTGGCGCAGAAATGGTCTTCCAGCCCCGCGCGCATGATCTGCTTGCCGTCGTACAGGTACTCGGGGCCGATGAAGCCGACGACGGAATTGACCAGCAGCGGTTGATACGCGCGCGCCACCGCATACGCGCGCGCTTCGCAGGTCTGCTGGTCCATGCCGTGGTGGGCACCGGCCGACAGCGCGCTGCCCTGCCCCGTCTCGAAATACATGACGTTGCTGCCCACGGTGCCGCGTCCCAGCGACAGGGCCGCCGCCCGGCCTTCGGCCAGCAGGGACAAATCGATGCCGAAGCTGCGGTTGGCCGCCTCGGTGCCCGCCACCGACTGGAACACCAGGTCGACGGGCGCGCCGCGGCGGATGGCTTCCAGCGTGGTGGTGATGTGCGTGAGCACGCAGGACTGCGTGGGAATCTGGTACTGGCCGATAACGGCGTCGAGCAGGTGCAGCAGCGACACCACTTGCGCCACATTGTCGGTGGCAGGATTGATGCCGATGACGGCGTCGCCGCTGCCCAGCATCAGGCCATCGAGGATGGACGCGGCGATGCCGGTGGCGTCATCCGTCGGGTGGTTCGGCTGCAGCCGCGTGGACAAACGGTTTTCCAGGCCCAGGGTATTGCGGAAGGCCGTGACGACGCGGCACTTGCGGGCCACCAGCACCAGGTCCTGCAGGCGCATGATTTTCGAGACGGCGGCCGCCATTTCCGGCGTGATGCCGGCGGCCACTTGCGCCAGCAGCGCCGTATCCGTCGCGTCGTCCAGCAGCCAGTCGCGGAAACTCCCCACGCACAGGTGCGCGATGGGTGCAAAGGCGGCGCGCGCGTGGCTGTCCATGATCAGGCGCGTGACTTCATCGTCTTCATACGGCACCAGCGCTTCGTTGAGGAACAGCGACAGCGGCACGTCCGCCAGCGCCAGCTGCGCCGCCACACGTTCCTGCGCGCTGGCGGCGGCCACGCCGGCCAGAACATCGCCCGAGCGCGGTGGCGTGGCTTTCGCCAGCAGCTCCTTCAGGCTGGCGAAAGTATGCGTGTGGCTGGCTATCGTATGGCTGAAGCGGGGCATGGATTTCTCCTGTGGGGTCAGACCCGCCGGGTCTGACCCCGGAGCATTCCCCATTCTACGCCAGGCTACAGGCTGCGCAACGCCCCTTCCAGCTGCGGGTAGCGGAAGACAAAGCCGTCAGCCAGCAGGCGGCGCGGGACGACCCGCTGGCCTTCCACCAGCAAGTCGGCCTGCTCGCCCAGCAGGGCGCGCATGAGGAAGGCCGGCGTGGGCATGACGCTGGGGCGGTGCAGCACTTGGCCCGCCACCTGGGCGAAGCGGCGCTGCGCTATGGCTTCCGGCGCGCAGAAGTTATACGCGCCGTCCACCGCCTGTGCTTCGCTGCGGCGCGCCAGGTGGGCGATGCCGCGGATCACGTCGCGCACATGCACCCACGTGACCCACTGCTGGCCGCTGCCGAGCGGGCCGCCCACGCCGAAGCGCACCGGCAGCAGCATCTGCGGCAGCGAACCCTGGTGGCCGAAGACGAGACCAAAGCGCATGCAGCCCACCTGCACGCCATGGGCTTGCGCCTGGCGCGCTGCCGCTTCCCATTCCTGGCACAGCTGCGACATGAAGATGGCTTGCGGCGCGCTCTCCTCCGTCAGCTCCGTCGCGTCGCCCTGCGGCTGCACGCCGTAGTAGCCGATGGCGGATGCCGACAGCAGCACGCGCGGCTTGTGCTGCGCGCCGGCGATCCACGCCACCAGTCCCTGCGTCAGCGCCACGCGGCTGCGGCGCAGGGCCGCCTTGCGCGCATCCGTCCAGCGCGGCCCGACGATGCGCGCGCCGGCCAGGTTGACCACCATGTCGATGCGCTGCGCAGCCGACAATTCGCCGAACGAGGCGATGCAGCGCACCTGGCCGTTCAAGGTCCACGCGGCCTGCTTGGGCTGGCGCGTCAGCACCGTCACCGCATGGCCGTCCGCCAGCAGGGCTGCCACCAACTGCTGGCCGATGAAGCCGGTGGCGCCCGTCACCAGCACGGATTGCGGCGTGCCGGCAAAACTCAGGTGTTCATCCTGCTCTGCCGTTTCCTGCACCTTGCGCCGTCCCAGCTGCCACACTGCATACGCATCGCGCAGCCCGGACAAGCCCACGCCCACGCCGCACAGGGCGAGGAAGACGCTGAGCCAGCCATACGGCTGCCACACGAGGGCCGTCGGCAAGGTCGCCCATTCGCTGCTGTTCAGGGCCAGCAGCGCGATGAAGGCGCCCGCGTTAATCGCCAGCACCGTGTGCGTGACCCGCTCCGTGGCGGGCAGGAGGCGCGTCCGGTCTTCGACGACGAAATCCCACAGGGTCAGCACGATTTCCACGCCAAACACGATGACCAGCACCCAGGCCCAGGCGCCATGCCATTCCCACGCAGCCAGGCCGACGAACAGCAGGCTGTAGATCAGCGCGCGCGTGGCATGGATGGTCAATTCGAGGCGCGCCGAGGCCTTTTGCGGCAGCGCTTCCGTGATTTCATGGTGGTAGATGGTGTCAAAGGCGCCCAGGCAGCCTTGCGCCGCCATCAGTTGCAGGGCCAGCAGATGTGTATTCATGGTGTCTCCTTGTGGATTTCCGGCGCGGCGGACTCGCGGAACACGCCCGCTTGCGTAAAAGTGGTGCCGAACAGGGCGTGGCGGATCTCGATGCGGATGTTGAATTGCTGCGGCGTCTCGTTGCGGTGGCACAGGTAGGTCTTGCCGGGCGTGAGCACGCCGGGCAGCGGCAGGCGCCAGCCGAACAGGTCGAGGAAATAGCCGTCGCTGGTGAAGTGCAGGTTGCCATCCTCGACGTGCAGCAGCAGCTTCATGCCCAGGCCCAGGCCCACGTACTCGAGCACTTCGCCCTTCGCGCTTTCCGCCATGTAGGAGGTGAAGCGGATGGGCGCGCAGCCATGCAGGCGGTAGGTGCGCTGCTTGAAGATGAAGGGGCAGCCGGGACGCGAATACACTTCGATATCGACGGGAAAATCCGCGTCGTCATACGGAATCAGGGCGCCGTCGATGAAGGGGCGCGTCAGCCAGCCCAGGCACTTCCCCAGGCGCGAGCTGCGCAACTCAGTCAGTTCGCCACGGTAGTACAGGGGCTGGCCCGGCGCGGGATTTTTCTCGAAGCGGCGGCGGATATCCGGGTGCAGGGTCAGCCACTGCGCGCCCATTACCTTCTTGAACAGTTCTCCTTCGGATGGCCCGTTCATGGCTTGCCCGGCTTTTTCGCCTTGGCCGGCTTGTCGTCAGGGCTGAGGAACTTGGCCACCTTGCCGCCCATCGACAGCATGCGCTGCAGGGTGGCCGGCGGCAGGTTTTTATAATCGCTGTAGGTGCTGCTGAGCATTTCCAGGAAGGCCAGCACTTCGCCCATGCGTTCCAGGGTCGCCGGCGGTATCGCCGCATCGTGCTCGCCCTCGATCGCGCATTCGCGCAGCACCGTCAGGGTGGGATCGATCTCGCGCCGCTTGCGCTCTTCCATGATGACCCTGAAGATTTCCCACACATCCTGCAGGGCCACGAAGTGGTCGCGCCGGTCTTTCAGCACGTGCGTGATGCGGACCAGGCCCCAGCTTTGCAATTCCTTCAGGCTGTTGCTGACGTTGGAGCGGGCCACGTTCAGGCTGGCCGCGATGTCTTCCGCCGTCAGCGGTTCATTCGCCAGGAACAGCAGCGCGTGGATTTGCGCCACCGTGCGGTTGACGCCCCAGCGCGTGCCCATTTCACCCCAATGCAAAATGTACTTCTGCGTGGTCGGACTCAGTTCCATGATTTTCTCTTATTTCTGTCATTACAGAAATGTAAGACGGAACGGAAACCGCGTCAAGCACGATTCGTCAGGTGCGGGTGGGCGGCTGGCCCATGGCGCGCAGGAATGCTTGCTGCGAAGCGTGCAGCTGGCCATAACCAAGTTCGCGGTACACGAGGCCGTGGCGCGGCGCCAGTTCGGCGATGATGCGCGCCAGCGCCGGATAGTGGCGGTGATTCCAGGTGGGGAACAGGTGGTGCGTCAGGTGCAGATTCAGGCCGCCGAGCCAGTAGCCGAGCCAGCGCAGCGCGCGCGGTCGCGGCGTCCAGTCGCAGGCCGTGTAAAACGTATGCTGGTACCAGTCGTGCGGCAAGGTGCCGTCAGGCCCCGGCTGGAAAAAGTCCACTTCGGCCCAGTGCGTGCCGAGGATTAGCGCCACCAGCACGCACGAGGCCAGCATCTGGCCAAGGAAATACGCGCCCGGCACCACGCCCCAGCCGATGCCATGCTGCTGCAGCAGCCACATGGGCAGCGCCAGCACCAGCGCCACGTGGCCCAGCTTCCAGCCCAAAAAGGACAGCCAGCCGCGCCAGCCCTGCAGGCGGCTGTGCGCGGCCACGGGCGTCTTGCCGAAGCGGTCCAGCCAGTCGCCATACCAGTTCAGATACGGCAGCGACAGGGCCGCCACCACGGGCCAGTACAGGTATTGATAGCGGTACTGCGGCGACCAGCGCTGGTACGGCGTCTGGCGCAGGAAAGGGTTCGGTTCCGTGTCCAGGTCATAGCCTTCCACGTTGGCATACGTATGGTGAAAATGCACGTGGCGGATGGTCCAGAAATCCGTATCCACGCCCACGGGCAAGCTCACCAGGCGGATCAGCACGCGGTTCAGCCAACCGGTGCGAAAGACGGCGCTGTGGGCCGCATCGTGCAGGGTATTCATGGCCAGCGCCATGGCCGTGACCAGGCAGGCCACGTAGCTGACGACAAAACCGGAGGCGCCATCGGCGTTCAGGGCCAGCACATACAGCGCCACCGTCAGCACGGCGAGGAAGATGGCCTTCGCATGCATGCGCGCGTCGCCAAAGCGGTGTTTTCCTGCGCCCGCCAGATAGACGTCGGCGCGCTCGCGCAGTTCGCGGCGGAAGGCGGAATCGCGCGCGGGCTGAAAGCGCAGCGGCGGCAGGGAGGGCACAGGCGTCACGCGCGCGTCCGCGCAGCGGCGGGCCACCACAGGCGGCGCGCGCCGTCGAGGCCATGCGCCAGCAGTGCGGCCAGGAAGACCACGCCCCACACGTCGCGCGCGCCATACCAGCCGAGGAACAGGGCCGGCATGGCCAGGGCGATGGCCACCCAGGCGATGGCGCCCCAACGGCGCGCGTCCGACAGGCCGCCCAGCGCCAGGGTGCCGCCGAAAATCAGCGCAAACAGCGTGGCTTGCTGCGCGCCGGCCAGCGCCGCCTCGTGGTTGACGTAATAGATCACCAGGCCGAACAGGATCACGCCGCCGCTGCCGATGAACAGCTCGGGCACGTGGAAGGTGCCGCGCGACTGCCAGTGGGGAAAGCGCGCGCGCAGCCATGTAAACAATTTCCCGTTGCTGGCCAGCAGGGGATTATGCGTGGGTGTCATGCCCTTCACGCCATAGCGCATTTCCACGCCCTCGAGTTCCGGCTGGAAGCTGCCGAACAGCTTGTCCCACAACAGCAGGGTGCCGCCGAAATTGCGGTTGATATAGCGTTTATCCGTGCCATGGTGCACGCGGTGGTGCGACGGCGTGACCATGAACTTGTCCAGGATGCCGGACTTGTTCACCAGCGCATTGTGGTTGTAGAACTGCACCGTGTAATGCAGGGACGAGACAACGAGGAAAATTTCCAGCGGCACGCCCAGCACGGCCAGGATGGCGATGAAGGGAAAATTCGTCAGCGACGAATACCAGGAATTGCGCACGCCCAGCGACAGGTTGAAATGCTCGCCCTGGTGGTGCACCACGTGCACTGCCCACAGCAGGGGAATCTTGTGGTGCAGCCGGTGCATCCAGTAAAAGCACAGGTCCCAGGCAAAGAAGGCGAAGATCCATTGCGCGGCCACGGGCCACTGGTCGACGATATGCAGGTTCACATGCCGCAGCAGCAGGGCAAACGCGGCCACTTCCACGCCACGGAACACCCACATCAGGATATGCCCGGAATTGAGGTTGAAGATCACGTCTTTCCACGGCACAGGGGTCTGGCGCACCCATTTGAGTATCAGCAGTTCGGCCAGCACGAAGGCCAGCATGATCAGGAATGACAGGGCAAAAGGATTCATCATGGTGCGGTTTTGATGGAAACGGCGCGGCGGGCAGCCAAGGATACCTGCATTTTCGCCAGCATGCCGCCAGCGATGCCGACAGCCAGGCCGGCCGCCAGGTCGATGCTCACGTGCCGGCGCAGCGCGATGATGGCGTAGCAGATGGCCACGCCCAGCACCACGGCCAGCGCGGAACGGACCAGGTGGCGTTTTTCGCACAAGGCCCACACGCACAGCAGGGTCAGGGCGCCATGCAGCGAGGGCAAACAGTTTTGCGCGGAGTCCGCCGCCTGCAGCAGGCGCAGCGCCTGCGTGCTCCAGGCGCTGCCGTCGCCCACGGGCGGATACGCGAGAGTGGTCGGGTACAGCAGGAAGACCACGCCGCAAGCCAGCGCCGATAGCGCCATGGCGCGCGCCAGCCAGCGCACGCGGGCCGCATCGGCCGCCAGGTAGGCGTACGGGATCAGGATGAAGAAGGACAGGTACAGCCAGATGGCGGCGTCCGTGTAGGGAATGGCGCGGTCCAGCGCCGTTTCCGGCAGCAGCACGCCCTGCCCTTGCAGCAGGTCGCTGGAAAAATACACGAGGCCGACGCTGCCCCAGCCGGCCAGCAAGTGCAGCAGACGGCCGCGTAAAGTCATGGGAGAGTCATTCATGCGCTGGCATGGCGCCGGATGCGGCGCCGTTTCATGGTGGGGTCAAAAGGAGGCAGTTCGCTGCTGACCGTCCAGGCCAGGCCGTCGGCGGCCACGCCCAGGCCGCGCAGTACCGTTGCCAGGTGCGCGCGCAGGGCGGCCAGGCCGGCATCGTCCAGCGCCGCATGCAGCTGCAAGGCCGCTTCGCCCGTTTGCGCCAGGCGGTAGTCGGCATCCGGCGGCAAGGCTTGCGCAAACGCCCGCGTCAGCACGTCGGCAAACACGGCGACCAGTTCACCGCCTTGTGCGCACGGCAGCAGCAGCATGTCGTCGCAGCGTCCTTCGATGCCGGCGATGGCGCGCGTGGCGCGGCCGCACGGGCACGGCGTGGCGCGCGCGATCAGGATGTCGTCCAGGCGGTAGCGCACGATGGGCTGCGTGATGCGCGTGAAGTCCGTAATCACGGGCACAAAACGGCGTTCTTCAGAGTCGAGCCACTGCGGTTCGATGTGCACGTATTCCTCGTTCAAGTGCAGCACGCCGTGCTCGCAGCTGCTGGCAAGGAACCCTTCCGTGGCCTGGTAGATTTCATGCACGGCGCCGAATGCCTGCTCGATCAGCGCGCGGTCCTGCGCTTCCAGCACTTCGGCGACCGAAATGACTTTTTTCGGCGCCAGCGCCAGGCTGCCATCGATCACGCGCAAGGCCAGCTGGCGCAGCACCTGGGCTGGCGCGACGATGACCGAAGGCTGATAGCGCGCCAGCTGCGCGCACAAGCTGTCGAAAGGCTGGAACAGGTCGTAAAAGGCAAAGGTCAGCCACGGCGAGCGCACGGCCGTATACAGATTGCTGTTCGCGCGCAGGAACAGCGCGACCCGTTCGCCGGAAAACAGGCCGTCGGGCAGCGCCTTGGCCAGCATCACGCCCGCCCATTGCGCCTTTTCACGGGGGCTGACGGTAAACACGGCGCGCCGCGACGAGGTGCCGGACGACAGGCCCACCGTGATGTCGCCCACGGCCGGCGTAAAATCGCGGCTCTGCTCGGCCGCCATGGCGGCCTCCATCGCCTGCGCCAGCGTCACCCCTTGCGTGTTCATCGCATCGAAATGCTCGAGCATCAGCGCCTTGTTCATGGTCGGCCACTGCGCCAGCGGCAGCGTGCGGTATGGGGCGAAGTAACGGCTGCGCGCGCACAACTCCTCGGTGAAACGCGCCAGCTGTTTCTGCTGATAGGCGTCGAGCTGCGCGCGGCTCGTGAAACGCAGGCGGCGCGTGCGCCAATACGACAGCAACAGCCAAAAAATACGCTTCACGGGCGGCCCGCCACGGCAATATAGTCAACCGTGTCTTCATGCGTGATGCGGATCTGCGCATTGCCCGAGCGGTGCAGCTGGTGCAGGCGGTTCAGGGTGGCATAGTACGGCGCGCGCTTGTGCTGGATGATGAAGGACAGTTCCGACGGTCCGCGCAGCTGCTGGAAACTTTCCGGTACCCAGGCCGCGTCGGACGCCAGCAGGGTCCAGCCTTCGTCCTGCAGCACGAAGGCGCCCAGATGGCCGATGGCGTGGCCGGGCAAGTCGACGATGTAAATCTCGCCCGTGCCGCTGACGTCGCGCCCATGTGTAAACGGCAGCAGGGCCGCCGGCAAGGCTGTCTCGGGCACGCTTTCCACAAAGGCGAGGCGGTCGGCAATGTCGGCAGGCAGCAGCTCGGGTACGAAGGCCTGGCGCACGGCGGCCACGCCGGACAGGCCGCGCACGGCGTCCCAGCCCGTTTTGGAGGCCATCAGCCGCGCACCGGGAAAGTCGCGCAGGCCGGCGATATGGTCGGCGTGGAAATGCGACAGCAGCAAGGTGTGGATGTCGCCTGGCGCCACGCCATGCGCGCGCAGCTGGCCCTGCAGCGATTCGTTTTCGTCGAAGAAAATCGGCGTCACCCACGCGTACATGCGGTACACGCCTTTCGAGGTGGCGGCGCGGAAGTGCTCGGCGTAACCGGTGTCCCACAGGTACAGGCCCGCGCGCGTCTCGATCAGATAGGCGCGCGAGGGGAAGCAGCGGCTGGCCAGCCCGCTGCCTTTCAGGACCATGCAGGACGGGTGGGTACAGTGGCCGACGCGAAATGCGGTGATGCTAGCCATTGCGCTCCTTGCCCACCTTGTGCGCCGCCGCTTCCTGGCGCATCCACTGCGCCGTCAGCGCGATGCCTTCCTGCAGGCTGACGATGGGACGATAACCGAGCACCTTGCGCGCCTTGGCGTTATCGAGCGTCATGTCGAAACTGAGCGCGCCGATGCTGTAAGGCGTCAGCGATGGTTCGCGGCGGGTAAAACGCGAGGCGAACTGCATCAGGCGGGCAAGCAGCGCCAGCACGCGGTAGGGCATGCTGACGATCTGGAACGGCTGCTGCAGGTGATCGCAGAACAGGGTGCGCAGGACGTCGCACAGGCGCGCCGGTTCGCCATTCGTGATGTTGAAGGCGGCGCCCGACGCCACGGTCTTGTGCACGGTGGCCAGCCACATCGCATGCACGACGTTGTCGACATAGGTGATGTCGATGGTGGCCGCGCCGCCGTTCGGCAGCGGCAGCTTGCCGCCGCGCTGTTCCAGCACCCGCGCCAGGCGCGGAATCAGCACCTGGTCGTATGGGCCGAAGATGGCGCGCGGACGCAGGATAACGCAAGTCATGCCGCGGTGGCGGTCGACGCAGTCCTGCACCAGCTTTTCCGCCATCGCCTTGCTGCGCGCATAGGCGTTGACAAAAGCGTCGGGACGGAAGGTTTCCGGCACCTCGAGGTGGTTGCGGTAGTCGAAATAGATGGCCGGCGTGGAGATGTGCACGAAGCGCGCCACGTGCATGCTGGCGGCTGCGCGCAGCAGCTGGCCCGTGGCCGTGACGTTGGCAGCGATGAAGTCGCGCTCGGGGCCCCAGGGCGACGACAGCGCGGCGCAGTGCCAGACGGTATCCATGCCGCGCACCAGTTCATCGACCTGGCGCGGCGACGCCTGCGCCAGGTCGAGCGCGACGAATTGCGCGCCCATGCGTTCGAGTTCGCGTCCCACGGCCACGTTGCGGCCGGTGGCGCGCACTTCCACGCCCTGCGCCAGCAGGGTGCGCACGGCATTGCGCCCCAGCCCGCCCGTCGCTCCCGTGACCAGTATCCGCCTCATCGCACCACCTTCACAGATCAAGAATCATGCCACCGATGGTCAGGCCGGCGGCCGTGCCCATCATCAGCAAACGCTGGCCCGCTACGGCCCGGCCCGTCATCACCGCCTCGTGCAGGGCCGTGGGCAGGGACGCGGCCACCTGGTTGCCATGCGTTTCAAAGATCTTGATGATTTTAGCATCGGGCACGTCGAGGATGCGCGCCGCATGCGCGAGGCCCAGCGGGCTGGCCTGGTGCGGCACGACCACATCCACTTTGTCCAGTCCGGCGCCCGATTCGGCCATCAATTCCGTGAGGAAATCCGGCATCACCTTGACGGCCAGGCGGAACACGGCCTTGCCATCCATGCGGAACAGGTAGTCGCCCGGCTCGCAGCCATTGCGCGGATTGCGCTCGGTGCCGCCGCCGCGGATTTCGCAGTAGCGGCGGCCTTCCGGATACGTGCCCATCTTGTAGGCGCGGATGCCGGCACTGCCGTCGCCCCGCTCGACGATGACGGCGGCGGCGCCGTCGCCAAAGATCATCGACGCTTCCGGCTCGCTCCAGTCGACGCCGCGCGAAGCCAGGTCCGACGAGACGATGGCGATGCGCCGGTAGGCGCCACCGGCCAGCATGGACGCGGCCACGCGGAAGGCGGCCATGAAACTCAGGCAGCTGGCGTTGACGTCGAAGCTTTGCGTGCCGGGCGGCAGACCGGCGTGTTCGGCCACGAAACAGGCCGTGTTCGGCAAGGCCTGCTCGGGCACGCCGTTGGCGCAGATCAGCAGGTCGATGTCGGACGGCCGCAGGCCGGCATGCTTGAGCGCGTCGAGCAGGGCGGCGGCGCCCAGCTGGCTTTGCGATTCATCGGGCGCGGCGACAAAGCGCGACAGCACGCCGCTCTTGCGCAGGGTATAGCCGGGCGGGTGGCCCAGTTTCAGGTCCAGGCTTGCAGAGGTAACGCTGTGCGAGGGCACGGCTTTGCCCGTCGCGATCAGGCGAACTGGAATCATGTTGGCCTTAAAAAAAGTCAAAGTAAATACGGTCTATGCCGGGTTCATACGCTAATCGCGTGCCAGCGGCGGCAATGCCACGCCACAGTTCTTGCAGAAATTGGCATCGTCATCGAGCCCTTCTTTCAGGCAAGTGGGACAGGTACGCGTGGTGACCAGCTTGGAACTGCGCTGTACCGTCATTTCGGCGCTGATAATGCCGGTAGGCACTGCCAGGATGCCCCAGCCAAGCAGCATCATCATCGAAGCGATGGTGCGCCCGATATCCGTCTTCGGCGTGATATCGCCGAAGCCCACCGTGGTCATGGTACTGATGGCCCAGTATATCGAGGTGGGGATACTGCTGAAACCGTTATCGGGCCCTTCCACGACATACATCACAGTGCCGAGCAGAAACACCACCATCATCACGAAGGACAGGAAAATGAGGATCTTGCGCCGGCTGCCCAGCAAGGCGCGGCCCAGCAGGGTGTACTCATGCACGTAGGACGTGAGCTTGAGGATACGGAACATGCGCAGCAGGCGCAAAATGCGCACGTCGATCAGCACATGCGCGCCCGGCAGCAGCAAGCCGATATAGGTCGGCACAATGGCCAGCAAGTCGATCACGCCGAAGAAACTCTTGGCGTAGCGCACCGGGTGCTGCAGGCAGGACAGGCGCGCCAGGTATTCGGCTGTAAACAGGAAAGTGAAAAACCACTCGAGCGCCGTCAGCCAGGTGCCATAGCGTTCGGCCACGGAGGCGACACTGCTGAGCACGACCACCGTCACGCTGAGCAGGATGGCGCCGATCAGCAGCAGGTCGAAGGCGCGGCCCGTGCGCGTTTCCGCCTCGAAGATGACGGTGTACACCTTCTCGCGCCAGCCCCGCTCGGGCTTGCCATATCGCTGCTGTGTTTCTTGCGCGGCAACTTGCTGCGGCGTCATGGGCGCCGCGCCACTCTTGGTCGCGGCTTTCATGTGGGAAGTCTGTTGGGTAGTTTGCTCATACACTTATTATTGTATAGATAATTTGCCGCACACGGCGGCGCGCTGCCTAGGAGGACTTCTTGGCCAGCAGCACGGCATTGCGCCTGTCGCGCTCGGTTTGCACGATGTCCGCCGCGCGCGCCTCGCTCAGGCCCGCCGTCTGCAGCACGGTGGCCGTCAGCTGCAGCGCCGCTTCCAGCGCCTCGGGCACGACCAAAGTCGCGCCCGCCTGTATCAGGGCCACGGCATGCGCCTCGTCGCGTGCCCGCGCATACACGGGCAGCAGCGGATATTCGCGGCGGATGGATTTCACGGCATGCAGCACGGATGCCGCATGGTCCATGGTCAGCACCACGGCGGCGGCGCGGTCGGCATTGACCTTCTGCAGCAGTTCCGCACGCGACGCGTCGCCGAAATACACGGGAAAGCCGCGCGGATGCAGGCTTGTCACCAGGCGCGCATCGTTTTCAATCGCCACGTAGCCGATATCCTGCTCCGTCAGCACCTTGGCCAGCAGCTGCCCCACCCTGCCGAAACCGGCAATGATGACGGTGCTGCCCTGCGGCGGACGGGCGCCTTCGGCCAGGTCGGCCAACTGGTGATGATGGCGCTTTTCCCACCAGTTGCCGAAACCGCGCGCCGCTTTCGCCAGCGCCGGCGTGGCAAACAGGCTCAGGCCCACCACCAGCATGACGAACTGCGCCACTTCCGGAGCGATCAGCTTGGTACCGAGCGCATACGCGACAACGATAAACGCAAATTCGCCGCCCTGCCCCAGCAGCACGCCCGTTTCCACGGCCCGCCCCCAGTGAAAGCCGCCGATGCGGAAGATCACGCTGATGACCAGGGTCTTGAGGAAAAACAGGCTCAGCACGGCCAGCGGAATCACGATCGGCGACTTGAGGATTTCACGCACGTCGATCTGCATGCCCACCGACATGAAGAACAGCCCCATCAGCAAGCCCTTGAAGGGCTCGATCGTCACTTCCACTTCGTGGCGGAATTCCGTTTCCGCCAGCAGCAAGCCGGCCAGCAAGGCACCGAGCGCCATCGACAGGCCCGCCAGATACGTCAGTCCCGCGATGCCCAGGGTGCTGAGCAGGGTCAGGGCCATGAAGACGTCGGGCTGGTGTTTCTTGACGAAAAACTGGAACAGCGGACGAATCACTCTGCGTCCCAGCAGGTAGATCAGCAGGATGGCGCCGGCCGATTTGACGGCCGCAAAGCTGAGCAGGTAAGCCAGGTCGTCGCTGCGCCCGCTGGCGAAGACGTCGATCAGGATGAACAGCGGCACCACCATCAGGTCCTGGAACATCAGGATGGAAAAGCCCGCCTGCCCGGCCGGGGTCTGCAAGGAACGTTGGTCAGTGAGCAACTGCATCACGACGGCCGTGGACGACAGCGACAGCACCATGCCCAGCACGATGGACGCTTCCAGCGACAGGCCAAAGTAATACGCCACGCCGCCGATCAGGCAGGCGCTGACGGCCACCTGCCCCACGCCCGCGCCAAACACCCAGCGCCGCAGCGCCCACAGGCGTTCCGTCGACAGTTCCAGGCCGATCATGAACATCAAAAACATCACGCCCAGCTCGGCCAGGCCGCTGACCTGCTCGGCGCGGACGAACGAGAAATGCGTCAGCCACGTGAATTCGCCGGCCCACAGGCCGAAGCCGAACGGCCCGAACAGGGCGCCGACGGCAAGGAAACCCAGCACCTGATTGACTTTCAGGCGCTGCAATAGCGGAATGAAAATCCCGGCCAGGGCAAGAAACAGCAGGGTTTCTCGCAAATACGGTAAGGCGTGCTGCTCTTCCAAAATAATCCACATCCATGTCAGTGACGGCACGCATGCCGAATTGGCAATTGTCGCACGCAGGGCGGCGCCAGGGAACGCCCGGCGCCGTTATTTTTTGCCACAAGGCAATATATTCACTACTCCTGGCCCATGACAGGCGCTTCCTCCGCGGCCGGCGGCGCCAGCATGTCGGCACGCGGGCGGTCCCAGCCCGGCACATAGGCAGGGCATGGCCGGCTGCGGAACTGCTGCAGCTCGACGGTGGTGAAATTGGGCAGCATGCCGGGATTGAAGCGCACGTCCGTCAGCTTGTCCGCGTTCAGCCGGGGCATGCGGGCGAAGCGGAACCAGGCGTCGGCATAGCAATTATCCTCCTGCAATGCGCGCAAGGCGGCCAGGCTGCCCGTCGCCTGGGCGGAGACGGCGATGCCGGGCGCCAGCTGCTGCCCCGGCTTGCCCGTCTCGACCAGGCCGGCCGGGCAGGCGGCGGGCGCCAGCGACTCGGGCAGCAAGCTCAGGGTGCCGCGCCGCAAGGTGTACACGTCCGTTTTGCTGTCGAGCGAGACATAGATCCAGCACAGTGGATTGCTGGGGAAGGCCGTCATCGCCACATCCCACACGCGCGTGCCGGGGTCGAGCCGCTGCACGGCCGCCTCGATGCGCGTACGGCCAAGCGCCGAGGCCACGCCCTGCGTGCCGATGAAGGTGGCGGCCAGAGCAAAGGCCAGCAGCAGTGGCCCGCGCCCCCGCTCGCCTGCGCGCCCTTGCAGCACGGCCAGGATCACGCCCAGCCCCAGCAGCACGGCCAGGGACGCGGGCGCCAGATAGGTTTTATACGTGAAGAAACACAGGGCCGCCGCCAGCGCCGCCAGCAGCACGCTTTTCACGATGCCGTAGCGCAAGGACATGATGACGGGCACGCCCAGCAAGACCCAGAACATGGGCTCGACAATGAAGACCATGTCGCCGTACAGCCAGCGGCTGTTGAACGGATAGAACGGGTGCAAGCCATAGGAATTGAGGAAATCCATGCCCATGTGCAAGCAAAAGCCCAGCAGCAGACAGGCCGCCACGCCGATGCGCGCGGGCACGCTTTCTTTCAGCAGCCGGCGCGCGCCGGGCCACAGCAGCCACAGCAGGGCCAGCAAGAGCAGCGCCTGCGGCAAGGCCAGCAGCAAGGTGTGCGTGTGGCCACGGTGGTGCAGCATGTAGCCGAACGGACGCGGCAACAGCTTGGTCAGTACCAGGTCCAGGTCGGGCGCGTTGCTGGCAAACCATGCCGTAAAGAGAAACAGCGCACGCCGGGTGCGCTGTGCGGGTGCCTGCGGCTCGGGCGGCAGGCTGCGGTGTACCAGTTCGCCGACCCCGAGGCCGATGACCGAATGCGTAATATTATCCATCGGGCAATTTTACAGGATGCGGCCACCCGAGGAGCAAAGGCTGGGGGCGTAGCGTCACGGTACGCCCCCGGCTTCTGCCATTCGGTGAGTCCATCAAGCTGCTACAGCGCCTGCAAATCTTCCCCGCGCATGCCCACCAGCAAGGCGCGCCCGTCCGGCATGACGCGGAATTCGCCATAGCGGGCCTTTTCCCAGCGCGCCGCCTCGCCTTCCTTGAAGAACCAGGCATCGCTGACCAGTACCCAGTTCCCATCCTTCGGCGTCAGCTCGAGCAGGAATTCGCCGGGCGCCAGCGCCTCTTTGGTGTAGGGGCGCAGCAGTTCCGCCACGCCGCGCGCATCGCGCCTGGCCACGACGAAAGGCCGGCCAGGCGCCCGCTCCACGCTGGCCAAAGTGCTCAGCACGCCCAGATTGACGAAATTGAGGCGCATGTAGTCGCCCTGCATCAGCGAGCGGGGGTCGACGGGTTCGAGCGCCACGAAGATTGCTTCTCCTTTTGCAATCAGCTGCTCTTTTTGCCAGATGCCGCCATTGGCAACCAGCAGCACCAGCAACAGTCCGCCCAGCACGCCCAGGCGCACGGCGCGGCGCTCAAGGACCATGCCCGCCGGTTTGCTTTCCACCAGGTGCAGCACGGCGCCGCGCGTGGCCAGCCACGACAGGGCGCACAGCACGGCGCCCGCTATCGCCAGCAGCGCCGCCTTGCTGGCCAGCGGCCAGGCCAGCTGGTAATAAAAGCTGCCGATGATCCACGCCGCCGCCAGCGCGGCCGCCACGGCCACGCGCGAGCGCCCGCTCGTCACGCAATACGCAAGGATCAGCAGCACGGGCCCCAGCGCCGGCATGAACCACGCCAGCACGATCAGTACCAGCGCCACGCCGATGGCGGGCAACTGGCGCAATGCGGGCCAGCGCCAGCCCGTCCAGGCGGCGGCCGCCGTGGCCAGCACCAGCGACACGCCATTCAAGGCCTGTGCATACCAGGCAAGACCCTGGTGCCGCGTCACTTCGCGTGCCACTTCGCCGGCAAAGCCACCGCCCAAGGCGCCGCCGAGCATGAAGGTCATGCCGGACCAGAAAACCAGTCCCAGCAGGATCGCCAGCACCCACCCCGTCGACAGCGATTCCAGGAAGGCGGCGACGGGCGCGCCGCGGCCATCGTTGAAGGCTTGCTTTTGCAGCCAGTGCACGCCCAGCCACAGTGCCAGGGCCAGCATCCAGGCGAAATACAGTTCCGTGGGGTCGTTCTCGAAAATCCAGTCGCGCGTGCTATCGACGATGCCCAGCCCCAGCAAGCCGCAGGCGACCAGGCCCAGCAGCACGCGCAGCCAGTCGCGCGGCAAGGCGCCGGCCACCACCAGGCATGCCAGGCACAGCAGCAGCGACGCCGTCTGCGTGGAATAGTCGCGGTACAGCGCATAGCCGAGCAAGCCGCCGCCCACCAGCAGGCAGGGCACGGCCAGTTGCTCGACAAACAGCGCCACGCCGCGCGTGCGGATCAGCAGCACGGCCGCCACCAGCACGATGGCGGCCACGACATACGCGCCGGGACCGTGGCGCACGACACTTTCCAGGCCCACGCCCAGCGCAATCATCAGGGGGATGGCGGCCAGCCAGGCGCCGAACGCCGTCATCAGCACCAGCGGCCAAGGCCGTACATCCTGCACGGGACGGGCGGCGTTGGGCGGCAGCAGGCCGGCGCGTGTGGCGTCGTCGATCAGGACGGCGAGCGCATCGGCTCGTTGCGTATTGATATTGCTCATGCCGCCTCCCGGCGCGTGCGCCACAGTATGCCTTGCACGGTCAGCGCCAGCAGCACGGCGGCCAGCAAGCCCAGCACGGCCAGCGCGCCGACGCCATCGCCATGGCCGTTGAACAGCACGTGCGTCAGCCCTCCCACCAGCAAGGTGTTGATACCGAGCGCGACAGCGCTCAGGCCGAACAATTCAAAGTAGCGGCCGGTGGCCAGCAGGACGCCGGCGACGGCCAGCAAACCGAGACCGGCCCAGTACGGCGATTCGATCTCATTGCCGAACAGGGCACTGACGGCCGAACCCGTCACGAGGATAGTGAGCAGCACCAGTCCCAGGCGCAAGGCCCAGGTGCCCGCACCCGTCCAGCGCGCCAGCAGGGGCGAGACCAGGGCACAGGCCAGCAGCACGATCAGCCAGCCCGTCAGATAAACGGGCAAGTCGTCCGACTCCACGTGCCAGCTGTGGCGCGCATGGGCCTGCATCCACAGGGTGGCGCCCGTGGCCAGGATCAGCATCCATGGCGTCCACAGCACGTCGCTGCGCGCCACCAGGCACAGCGGCAGCGCCAGCGCGGACCACAGGGCGAACAGCTGCCACGGATCGGCGCCCGTCTGGTAGGTCTGGCCGAAATACGCGAACAGGCCGCCGATGGCCAGCATGGCTACCAGCAGCAGGGGCACCCTCGCCTTGGGCACGGCAAACGCGCCCAGGCACGCGGCGGCAAACACGCCTTGCAGCAGGGCAAAGCGGCCCATGCGGCCCAGTTCTTCCCAGTTGGCGGCGACCCAGAAGATCAAGCCCATGCCCAGCAGCGCGGCGCCCAGCACGGCCACGCCGCGCGGCAGCCAGTAGGCCAGGCGGGCAGGTTCGCGCCGGAAGCCGGCCACCTCCTCTAACTGCCGGGTTTGTTGGGCATCGAGCGCATGGGCCGAGGCGAGCTGGTACACGGCGAGGCGTAAATCCATCGTCTGCTTTCGTGGTGATTCTATGATGGTGAAGTAAAGGTCAACGCTCGACGCTGACGCCGCGCCAGAAGGCGACGTGGCCGGCAATTTGCTTGGCGGCATCCTTGGGCTGGGGGTAATACCAGGCCGCGTTGGCATTGGTCTGGCCATCGACAACCACGTCGTAATAGCTGGCCGTGCCCTTCCAGGGGCAAATGGTGGTGTGGCTGCTGGGACGCAGGTATTCCTGCTTCACGGCCGACGAGGGGAAATACACATTGTTTTCGACGAGCTCTACCTGCTCGTCGGTGGCTTGCGCGATGACGGCGCCGTTCCAGCTGGCTGTTGGCATTTGACTATCCTCCTGTGCGGAGTGTAGCCGAAATCAAGCGTCATGGCGCGCGCCATTGGCGCCCCGTTCAGGCGCCGCTGATGATCTGGCGCAAGGCCTGCTCAAACACTTCCGGCGGTTGGCCGCCGGAAATCAGGTGGCGCTCGTTGATGATGACGGCGGGCACCGAGTTGATGCCGTTCTGCTGATAGAAGCGTTCCTGCGCGCGCACGTCGTCGGCGTAGGCGTTCGATGCCAGCACCTCGGCCGCTTTCGCCGTGTCCAGACCGACCTCGCCCGCCACTTTCAGCAGCAGCTCGTGCGACGAGGGATTTTGTCCCTGCGTGAAATAGGCGTCGAACAGCGCCATCTTGAGTGCCTTCTGGCGCCCTTCCAGCGCGGCCCAGTGCAGCAGGCGGTGCGCGTCAAACGTGTTGTAGATGCGGCCGCGCTTGTCCATGGCAAAGGTAAAGCCCAGCTGCTCGCCGCGCGCGCGGATGGCTTCGCGCGACTGCGCCATCTGTTCTTCGGTGGAACCGTACTTGCGGGCGATGTGTTCGCCGATATCCTCGCCTTCGGGCGGCATATTGGCGTTCAGCTCGAAAGGCTGGAAATGGATCTCGGCCTGGACGGTGTCTTGCAGCTTGTCCAGCGCCTGCTCCAGCGACTTCAGGCCCACCACGCACCAGGGGCAGGAAACGTCGGAAACGAAGTCGATACGGACGGCAGTGGGAGTGGCGGGAGTAGTCGATACAGACATGGTGGCAGCCTTTGCGCGAGTCGGTGGCGGCCGCACCGCGCGGCGCCGCAAGGTTGGGGTCAGTTCCTTCGGAATCGGTATGCGCCCTATCAGGCCGCTTACCCCCGGCGGGTCCGACCCCGGTATTTTACTTCTTCTTCACGGGCGCCTTGGCCGCATCCTTCTTGCCGCCGATCTTGCTTTCTTTGCCAGAGAGCAAGTTGGCGATATTCTGGCTGTGGCGGTAGGCCAGCAGCACGCTCATGACGATGACGGCCAGCAAGATGGGATCGATGCCGAACAGCAAGCCATAGTAAAACGGCGCGAACAATGCCGCCACCAGGGCCGCCAGCGAGGAATAACGGAATGCGTAGGCGATGATCAGCCAAGTGGTCAGGGTTGCCAGACCCAGCCATGGATTGATGCCCAGCAGCACGCCCAGGGCAGTGGCCACGCCCTTGCCGCCGGCGAAGCGGAAGAACACGGGCCACAAATGGCCGAGGAAGACGGCGATGGCCACCAGGGCCACGGCCGTGTCGCCCACGCCCAGCGCAGTGGCAAAATGGTCGGCCAGGAACACGGCCAGCCAGCCCTTGGCGCCGTCGCCCAGCAGGGTCATGATGGCGGCGCCCTTGTTGCCGCTGCGCAGCACGTTGGTGGCACCGGGATTTTTCGAGCCATAGGTGCGCGGATCGGCAATGCCGTAGACCTTGCTCATTACCACGGCGAACGAAATCGAGCCGAGCAAGTAAGCGGCCACTGTCATTGCCACGGTTGTAATTACTGGATTCATTTCTTCCCTTTGTTATGTTTATTGCACCAGCATCCAGGCTGGCGCAGCAGAATATACACCAGCGCCCCGCCTACGGACAGGGCGGGGGCCGGTTTTCTTAATCCTGCAGGGCGCACTGCACCGGCTTGGCTTTCAATAAATCAATGAGTACCTGTGGCGCCAGCGAGACGAGAAAACCGCGCCGCCCGCCATTGATGTAGATGCGCGGCAAGTCCAGGATCGATTGCTCCACATATACGGGCATGGCCTTCCTGGTGCTGAACGGCGACGTGCCGCCGATCAGGTAGCCGGAATGGCGCTGCGCCACTTCGGGCTTGCACGGCTCGACGGACTTGCAGCCGATTGAGCGGGCCAGGTTCTTGGTCGACACCTTGCAGTCGCCATGCATGAGCACGATCATCGGCCGCGCCGCCTCGTCCTGCATCACCAGGGTCTTGACCACCGCATGTTCGGGCACGCCGAGTTCACGCGCCGAGACGCTGGTGCCGCCGTGCTCTTCATACGGATACGGGTGTTCTTCAAAGGAAACTTGGTGCTTGCGCAGCAACTGCGTCGCCTGGGTTTCGGAAATATGCTCTTTTTTTAGCCATGCGTGATACGCTGATCGTTCAGTGAGGAGTGCTAATTATGCAGCAAGAAATCCGCTTTGCCACCTTCAATGTCTGCAACCTGGCCGCCGCCGGGGCGAAATTGTATGACAACCTGGATCCCTTGAGCCCGGCGCAATACGCGGCCAAGGCGGAGTGGACGGCGCGGCAGATCGACTTGCTGGATGCCGACGTCATCGGTTTCCAGGAAGTCTTCTCGCAAGCGGCCCTGCGCGACGTGCTGTCGCGCACGCGCCACTACCGCGAGGCCGTGCAGGCCGGCTACGATGCGATGGACGCCTCCGGGCGCATGCTGCCCACGGTGGCGCTGGTGTCGCGTTTGCCGCTGGCAGGCCCCGGCGTGGCCTTTGCGAACTTTCCTGCCGGCATAAGTTTACCCGCCGGCAGCCATGCCGCCGATGACGATGCCTGCCGCTTTGCCCGCGCGCCCCTGCATGTGCAGGTCGTCTTGCCCGGGGGAACCCTCACGGACGTGGTGGTCGTGCACTTGAAATCGCGCCGTCCCGATTACCGCCAGGGCGACGGCAGCGATGCGCTGTCGTATGCGCTGGCCAACCTGCGCTCGCTGCAGCGGCGCGGCGCGGAAGCCGTGGCCCTGCGCGTGCTGGTTAGCGAGCTGGGCCACAGCGGCCGCCCGCGCATCGTGCTGGGCGACTTCAACGATATCGCCAATGCCGTCACCACGGCCATCGTCATGGGCGCCGGCGCGCCAAGCGAAGCGGGAGCCGAGATGCGCGAGCGCCTGTTTGACGCCAACACCATCCAGCTGCGCCAGGATGCGGCGCGCCACGCCGGCTACACGAATATCCACGACAGCGCCTACATGACGATCGACCACATCCTCGTCTCCGAACACTTCCACCCTGCCGCGCCGCGCGCCATCGGCGCGGTGCAGGAAGTGGTCTACGTCAACGACCATTTGCTGCTGGGCCTGCCGTACGCGTCCGACCATGGCCAGGTGCTGGCACGCATCAAGCTGCTGGGCAATCTGACCTGACAGGCGCTAATGCAATAGTCTGGCCAGGCTGCTGCCATCGACTTGCGCACTGGCATAGCGTCCCTGGTACTGCTGGCAGCCTTGCGCCTGCAGATACGCCAGCTGCTGCGCCGTTTCCACCCCTTCGGCGATCACCGTCAGCTGCAAGGCGCGCGCCATGGCGATGATGGTGGCGGCCACGGCCGTATCCTCAGCGGCCCCATCCGGCGCGCCCGGCAGGAAGGACGGGTCGATTTTCAGTTTATCCACGGGATAATGGCGCAAATTGGCCAGGCGCGAATAGCCGGTGCCGAAGTCGTCGATGGCCAGGCGGGCGCCCAGCGCGCGCAGCTGTGCCAGCACTTCGGCCAGGCGCGCGCCGCCCTTCATCAGCAGCGCTTCCGTCACTTCCAGTTCCAGCCAGGCGGCCGGCAAGCCCGACACCGCCAGCGCTTCCTGCACGCTGTGCAGCAAGTTATTGTGCAGGCATTGCGTCGCCGACAGGTTGACGGAGACTTGCCAGGCGTGGCCCGCGTCGTGCCAGGCGCGTGCGCGCAGGCAGGCGTGGCGCAGCACCCAGTTGCCGATTGACACCATCAAGCCGCACTCCTCGGCGACGGCGATGAAGCGCTCGGGTGGCAGCAAACCCAGCTGTGGGTGGCGCCAGCGCAGCAGCGCTTCCGCGCCGATGATGGCGCCGCTGGCCACGTCGAGTTCGGGCTGGAACTCCAGCTCGAACTCATCATTGCCCAGCGCGGCGCGCAAGCCTTGCTCCAGACTGGTCCGCTCGACGATCTGCGCATGCATGTGCGCATTGAAAAACTGGAAATTATTGCGCCCGCCTTCCTTGGCGTGGTACATGGCGACATCGGCGTTGTGCAGCAGGCTGTCGATGGTCTCGCCATCGCTGGGAAAGATGGCCACGCCGATCGAGGTGGACACATGCAGCTCGTAATCGCCCAGCTGGAAGACCTGGGTCACGGCATGCAGCAGGCTGGCCGCCACGTGGGCCGCCTGGTCGATGCCACCCACCTCGGCCAGGATGATGACGAACTCGTCGCCGCCATGGCGGCTGACCGTGTCGACGCCGCGCACGCAGCGCAACAGCCGCCGCGCCACTTCCTTGAGCAGCAAATCGCCCACGTGATGGCCCATGCTGTCATTGATGTGCTTGAAGTGATCGAGGTCCAGGTACAGGATGGCCAGCATGCTCAGCTTGCGCCGCGCGGCCGCCAGCGCCAGCGACAGCCGGTCCAGCAGCAGCACGCGGTTCGGCAAGTCGGTGAGGAAATCGTGCTCGGCCAGGTGGCGCGTGTGCTCCTCGCTTTTCTTGCGCTCGCTGATATCGCTGAGGATGGCCAGGTAATTGCTCAATTGCCCCTGGGGATCGCGGATGGCCGTCAGCGACAGCCAGGCCGGGTAGCGCTGGCCATCCTTGCGCTGTGCCAGGATATCGCCCTGCCAATAGCCATTCGCATCGACCTCTTCCCATACGTGGGCGAAGAACGCCAGCGCGTCGGGCTCCGTGCGGTGCATGATGAACGTCTTGCCCAGCATGTCGTCCCGGCTAAAGCCGCTCAATTCGCTATACGCGGGATTCATGCTGACCACCCGTTGCTGCGCGTTCATCACGACGATGGCTTCGCGCGCGTGTTCCACCACCTGCGCCGACAGGTACAGCGCCTGCTCGGCCAGTTTGCGCGGGGAGATATCGCGGATCACGGCGTAAAACAGATAGGTATGGTCGAGCGTGACGGAGGTCAGCAGCACTTCGCCCCAGAACAATTCGCCCAGGCAGGTTTGATAGCGCCAGTCATAGCGCCAGTTGCCCTGCGCGTGCGCCTGCGCCGCCAGTTGCGTGCCGCGCGAGGAAGACAATTCGCCATCGGGCTGGCGCAGGGGCGAAAAATCGCTGAGACGGCGTCCCAGCAGGCGTGGCCGTCCCTCGCACTGGAACAGGGCGATGGCGGCCGGATTGGCTTCGGCGATATGTTCGTCGCGCAGCAGCACGATGGCGTCGGCCGATTTCTCGTACAGCTGGCGGAAATTGTCTCCCATTAACAGCAGCGCACCCTGCCCTGTTCCCTCCTGGCCGCTGGCCGTCAGGTCGATATCGATGCACACCACCTGCCGCACGCGCCCGGCCTGGAGAACGGGAAACACGGTGGAACAGATGCAGCGGGGCGCCGCGCCATCACTGTCCAGTTTCCACAGCCGCGCGCTGCGTGCCTTGCCGCTCTGCCACACAGCGGCCAGTTCGCCGGACAACTGCTCGGCCAGGGCGCCGCCAGCGGGCAGCGCGGCGGCCACCGTGGCCCATGGCTGGCCCAGTGCCAGCTCGGCCGCCACGCCATACAGACGCGCCGCCCCCGGACTCCAGTAGCGCACCAGGCCTTCGCTGTCGATGCCGCGCACGGCCATGCCGGGCGCCTGCTCCACTGCGGCAACAATGATGGAGAGCAAATCCAGCGCCTTGCCGGCCGGCCCGGTTCCAGCGTCGGCGGCAAGCAGCAGGCGGCCCGGCGACGGGGCGGCTCCGGCAATCCGATCAGACATCAGGCCCCCTCGTGGCGCGGCCGCACCGCAACCGCGAGACCATTGCCTGTCCGGTGGCGCAACCATCCCAGTCATTCTTGCGCGCCGGCGAATCGGCTTATTGAGGATGCTCAAGCATCGTGACGCGCAGGGAAGGCATGCTGGCGCGTGCCGCACGCCATGCCTTCGGCGCCCGTTTTTTGCATTCCATCCCCGGTTTTGTGCAATCTGTCGCACGGCGATGGCAGGCGGACTTGATTCTTCATAAAGTGGCAACATGCGCATCGCCGTGAACGGCAGCAGCGGCAGGCGTGCCGTCTGCTGCCGCCACGGCGGTGCGCTACCCGAATTGCTCCCGGCCCGCCGCAGGCCGGCCGAACCGAGACCTGGCGCCGAAGCCCTGCGCCGCCTCCAGACCAAGAATCCTATGAAAAACGAGACACTGCCCCCGCCCGCCCCTTCCACCGCCCGCCGCCCGCGCCGCTGGCGCGCGCCCCTGCTGGTCCTCGTCGTGCTGGGCCTGGCCGGCGGCGGCTGGACCGTCATGCAATCGAAGCAGCAAGCGGCCAAGGCCGCGGAACAGCAGGCCAGCAAGAAGAAGGAGCAGGAAAAGACGCCCGTGCACGAACTGGCGCAAGGCGACGTGGCGGCCATCGATGCGCGCGCGCTGGCCATCAGCCTGCCCCTGTCCGGTTCGCTGGCGCCGCTGACGCAAGCCACCATCAAGGCCAAGGTCTCGGGCGAAATCCACGCAACGACCTTGCAGGAGGGCCAGAGCGTGGCCGCCGGGCAAATCCTCGTGCGCCTGGACGCGGCCGATCAGCGCGCCCGCCTGACGCAGCAGCAAGCCATGCTTGACGAAGCCCAGGCGCGATTGTCGATGGCGGCCAAGAATGAAGCCAACAGCCAGGCCCTGCTCAAGCAAAAGTACATTTCGCAGACGGCGTACGACACGACGCAGAACTCCGTCGACCTGGCGCGCGCCAGCGTCAAATCGGCGGCCGCCATGGTCGACATCGCCCGCATCGCCCTGGCCGACACGGTGATCCGCGCGCCCATGGCCGGCATCGTCAGCAAGCGCCACGTGCAGGCCGGCGAAAAAGTGGCGCCCGACATGCCCGTCTACACCATCGTCAACCTGGCGCAGCTGACCCTGGAGGCGCCCGTGCCGAGCGCGGAAATTCCCCGCATCAAGCTGGGCCAGGATGTGCACTTCAAGGTCGACGGCTTCGGCGCGCGCGATTTTAGCGGCAAGGTCACGCGCATCAACCCCACCACCGAGAGCGGCTCGCGCGCCATGCTGGTCTACATCGCCGTCGACAATGGCGATGGCGCGCTGCGCGGCGGCATGTTCGCCAAGGGCAGCATCGTCACCGAGCGATCAAGCGTGGCACCGCTGGTGCCGTTGACGGCCGTGCGCAACGAAAAGCAGGGCCCCGTCGTGTATGCGCTGGTCAACAACAAGGTGGTCGAGCAGCCCGTCACCCTGGGCTTGCGCAACGAGGATGAAGGCTATGCGGAAGTCAAGTCGGGCCTGGTGCCGGGCGCCAGGGTTATCGTCGCCAAACTCGATGGCGTGAAGCCTGGCCACGGCGTGACGTTCGCCGCGCCCGCCGCCGCCCCTGCCGCGCCGGCGGCCGTGCTGGCACGGAAGGATTAAACCATGTGGATGACCAAAGTCAGTATTCAAAATCCCGTCTTTGCCACCATGGTCATGGTGGCGCTGGTGGTGCTGGGCATCTTCTCCTACCGGGGCCTGGGCGTGGAAAGCATGCCCAGCGTGCAGTTCCCCTTCGCCGCCATTGAAGTGAACTACCCTGGCGCCTCGCCAGAAGCGGTGGAAAACGACATCACGCGCCCCATCGAGGATGCCGTCAACACCGTCAGCGGCATCAAGACCATCCGCGCCAACTCGTGGGAAGGACGCGCCGGCGTCTACCTGGAATTCGAGCTGTCGACCAACATGGACAAGGCCATGCAGGACTTGCGCGACAAGGTGGCCCTGGTGCGCCCGCGCTTCCCGAAAGAAGCCAAGGATCCGTTCATCGCCCGCGCCGAAGGCGACAACGAGCGCCCCATCGCCACCATCGTGCTGACCTCCACCGGGCATGACCTGCGCGCGCTGTCGACCATGACGGAACAGATCATCAGCAAGCGCTTCCAGGGCGTGGCCGGCGTCGGGCAGGTCAAGCTGCGCGGCCTGCGCGCGCGCCAGATCCTCATCAGCCTCAAACCCATCGAACTCAATGCCCAGGGCATCGGCGTCGATGAAGTGATCCGCGCCATCCAGGCCACGAATACCAATTTGCCGGCCGGTTCCATCAGCCATGGCGCGGCCGAACAGCTGGTGCGCGTGGAAGGCAAGATCAAGGATGCGCGCGAATTTGGCAAGATCATCGTGGCGCGCCGCGCCATCGGCCCCGTCTACCTGGACCAGGTGGCCAGCGTCGTCGATGGCGAGCAGGAAGAGCTGTCGATCTCGCGCATGAACGGCCAGCAGGCCGTGACGATGGAAATCACCAAGGTGCAGGACGCCAACGTGGTGGAAGTAGGCACCGGCATCCTGAAAGTGGCGGCCGACCTGCAGAAAAGCCTGCCGCCCGATATCACCCTGCGCGTGCTTGACGACGAATCGGAACGCGTGCAAAGCCAGCTCGATAACGTCAAGCGCACCATCATCGAGGGCGCCGTACTGACCATGGTCATCGTCTTCCTGTTCCTGCACTCGTGGCGCTCGACCATCATCACGGGATTGACCTTGCCGATCTCCGTGCTGGCCAGCTTCATCGCCATGAAGGCCTTCGGCTTCACCCTGAACTTCCTGACCCTGATGGCGCTCTCCTTGTGCATCGGCCTCTTGATCGATGACGCCATCGTCGTGCGCGAAAATATCGTGCGCCACCTGGGCATGGGCAAGAACCACTACCAGGCGGCCAACGACGGCACCAATGAAATCGGCCTGGCCGTGATGGCCACCACCTTTGCCATCGTTGCCGTGTTCGTGCCGGTGGCCTTCATGGACGGCATCATCGGCCGCTTCTTCCTGCAGTTCGGCATCACCGTGGCCGTCGCCGTGCTGGTTTCGCTGTTCGTCAGCTTCACGCTCGACCCGATGCTGTCGTCCGTCTGGCGCGACCCCGTCAAGGACCGCTTCAAGTACGCGCCATGGCTGGGCCGTTTCATGGCCTGGATCGAGACGGGCATCGACCGCCTGCACGTGTGGTACGGCAAGGTGCTGGACGTCGCCCTGCGCTGGCGCAAGACCACCCTGGCCACGGCCGTGGCCCTGTTCGCGGCCAGCCTGATGCTCGTGCCGATGATCGGCGGCGAGATGTTCCCGGAAACGGACCAGGGCTGGGTCAACCTGCGCTTCAAGACCCCCGTCGGCTCCAGCCTCGACTACACGGATACCAAGGTGCGCCAGATCGAAACGGCCCTGAAGGAATTCCCCGAGATCGACAGCCTGGTGGCCAACGTCGGCACGCAGGACGGGCGCAACACGGCCGAGGTCAACCTGAAACTGACGGACCTCAAAAAGCACAAGCGCCGCTCGCAGCAGGAACTGGAAAAGCTGATCCGCGAACGCCTGGCGCCGATCGCCGGCATCACCCTGTCCGTCGGCCAGCGCCCCATCTTCATCGCCATTCTGGGCACGGATGAAGGCAAGCTCGATGCGGTGGCGCACACGCTGATGGACAAGATGCGCAACATCAAGGGCCTGGCCGACATGGAGTACAGCCAGGAAGGCGCCAATCCTTCCACCACCGTGAAGATCAACAACGAACTGGCCAGCGACCTGGGCTTGTCGGTGCAGCAGATCGGCGCTGCCCTGCGTCCGTTCGTGGCGGGCGACACGGTCAGCCACTGGCTGGCGTCCGACGGACAGAACTACGACGTCAACGTGCAACTGCCGAAATCCGGCCGGCAAAAGGTGGCCGACCTGGCCGACCTGTCGCTGGCGTCGAGCAAACTCGATGCGAATGGCAAGCCGGTCATGATTCCGCTGCGCCAGGTGGTCGACTTCGTGCCGTCTTCCAGCCCGCAAGTGCTGAAGCGCCAGGCCTTGCAGCGCCGCGTCGCCATCTATGCGGGCACGCAGGGCCGCCCCGCCGGCGACGTCGACGCCGACGTGCAAAAGGCCATGCAGTCGATCGACCTGCCGCCCGGCGTGCGCTTCGACGTGGCCGGCAATGCGCAGCAGATGGCCGAAACCATGGGCGGCGCCATGATGGCGCTGGGCATCGCCGTGATCTTCATCTACCTGGTGCTGGCATCGCAGTTCGGCAGCTTTTTGCAGCCGATCGCCATCATGGTCTCGCTGCCGCTCTCCTTGATCGGCGTGCTGGCCGCCCTGCTCATCACGGGCAGTACCCTGAACATCTTCTCCGTGATCGGCTTCATCATGCTGATGGGCCTGGTGACCAAGAATGCGATTTTGCTGGTCGACTTCACCAACCAGCGCCAGCGCGAAGGCCTGGGGCAATTCGAGGCGCTGATGGAAGCGGGCCAGGTGCGCCTGCGCCCCATCCTGATGACGACGCTGGCGATGGTCTTCGGCATGCTGCCGATGGCCATCGGCATGGGCGACGGCGGCGAATCGCAGGCGCCGATGGGCCGCGCCGTCATCGGCGGCGTCATCACCTCGACCCTGCTGACCCTGGTGGTGGTGCCCGTCGCCTACACCTACCTCGACAGCCTGGGCAAACGCGCCGCGCGCTTCTTTGGCGGCGGCGAGCATGCGCACGCCGATGCCGATGCCGCCAGCGCCACGCACTAAGCTTTTGACCGGTCGCCTTCACCGTCCCCGCATTGGCGGGGACGACGCGGCGGCTTCCTGAAGAGAGCTTCAGTTGACCAAAGCGGCCCCACTGGCTAGACTGTTCCCGTTATCAATGATATGGAGTGACTCGTGGGTGCTTGTTCCAGTGACAGTAGTCGATTGACCATCGGCGATCGGCCTTAGGCAAGACGCGCGCAATCCGCCCGCCCTGCCCATGGCAAGGTGCGGTTTTACCAGCGGCGATGTCCATTCGCCGCAATTCCCCCTCATCGTTCCACCGTTATCGTCTGCTGCCCCCTTTCGGGGCGAATTGACTTCGCCTTTGCACTCGCCTGTTCCTCCCCAGCCGGGAGAAATAATGGTGGTATTTGACTTTGCGCTGCGCGTTGCCGCGGCATTGACCCTGGGCGCCATGATCGGCGCCGAACGCCAGCTGCGCCAGCGTATGGCGGGCCTGCGCACGAACGCGCTGGTCTCCGTCGGCGCGTCGCTGTTCGTGATGGTTTCCGTGCTCGAAGGCGATAGCGCCGGCCATATGCGCATCGCCGCGCAGGTGGTGTCGGGCATTGGATTCCTTGGCGCTGGCGTCATCATGCGCGAAGGCATGACGGTGCGCGGCCTGAACACGGCCGCCACCCTGTGGTGCTCGGCCGCCATCGGCATCCTGTGCGGCCTGGGCTTCGCGCTGGAAGCGGCCATCGGCACGGCCTTCGTGCTGATCGCCAACCTCGTGCTGCGCCAGCTGGCCCAGCGCATCAACACCCACGGCAGCGAGGCGGGCATCGAGACGGAAAGCATCTACCGCGTCACCGCCGTGTGCGAAGCGGAGCAGGAAGTCCAGGTGCGCAACCTGATGCTGCGCATGATCAGCGGCATGCCGGCCTTGATGCTGCAATCCTTGCACAGCGAAGACGCGGCGCAGGCCGGGCGCATCGAAGTGCGCGCCGACCTGCTCACGCCCCTGTCCAGCCTGGGTTTGCTGGAGCAGATCGTCAGCCAGGTGAGCCTGGAAGGCAGCGTCTCGGCCGTGCGCTGGGCGCTGGTGAACAACGCGGAATTTGTCGCCGAAAGGGGAGTGTGATGATGAAAAAATTCTTTCACCGGTTTGCCAGGCGCGCGCCTGCCGTCGCCACCTACCGCCTGACCGTCACGTGCCCTGCGGCGCAGGCCGACCATGTAGTACGCCTGCTGCTGGCCGAATTGCAGGGCGCTGGCCTCGCGCCGTCGCAGATCGTGCGCAGCTGGGACGAAGGCAAACGCGTCGTGCGCCTGATCGCCACGGTGCTGTGCCAGCTGGTGCAGCGCGCCGTGCTGGTGCGTTTCGTCAACCGCGCGGGCGCCTGGCCGCAGGTGCGGCAGGTGCGCTGGGAAGGCGTCGCACCTTCACTCTGAGGCGGGCAGGCGCATGGTAAACAGCGCGCCGCCGCCGGGGCGGTTGCGCGCCTCGATGCTGCCGCCATACGCGTGCACGATGGCTTGCGACAGGGCCAGGCCCAGGCCAAAGCCGGGCGCCTCGCCCGCGCGCGCCTGGGCGCCCCGGTAAAAGCGCTCGAACAGATGCGGCAAGTCTTCCACGCCGATGCCCGGCCCCGCGTCGGCCACGCCGACGGTCGCCTGCGCGCCATCGCGCGCCACGCGCACCGTGATGACGGTGTCTGGCGGCGAAAACTTCACGGCGTTATCCAGCAGATTGGCCAGCACCAGGTCCACCGGGCCGGCCGCCACGCGCGCGTGCACTGCCTCACTGTCATCGAAGACGATGCGGATGCCGCGCTGCGCCGCCGCCTTGCCGAGCCGCTGCGCCGCCGCCCGCACGAGCGGATTGAGCGCGATGGTTTCCACGGCATTGCGCTCCTGGCCCACGTCCAGCCGCGTGAGCATCAGGAGTTCTTCCACCAGGGTCGTCAGCCGCTGCACTTCATCGAGGCAGGACGCCAGTGCATCGACATACTCGGCCGACTCGCGCGGGCGGCGCAGGGTGATCTCGATTTCCGTGCGCAGTCGCGACAGGGGCGAACGCAATTCGTGCGAGGCGTCGGCCGTGAAGCGGCGCTGCGCGTCGTAGCCATGTTCCAGGCGGTCCAGCATGGCGTTCAGGGTGTCGACCAGGCGGCCGATTTCGTCCGGCGTGCCCGGATGCGGCAGGCGCTGGTGCAGGCTGGCTTCGCCGATCGAGTGCGCCTGGTCCACCACGTCGTCGATGGCGCCCAGCACGCGGCGCGTGAGCATCTCGCCGGCCAGGCCCACGGCCGCCAGCAAGGCCAGCGCCATGGCGCCAAACAGCACGGTGGCGGCGGCCAGCACGTGGTTGGTATCGTCGAGCGAACCGGCTACCTGCACCGCCAGGCCCGCGCCGGACGAGGGCACGGGAATCGAGACCATGCGCAGCGGCTCCTCGCCAAACTTCGGCAGGGTTTCAAAGACCGTCTCGCCGGCTGCCAGGCGCGCCAGCAGG
>NZ_NRDQ01000309.1 GCF_002878455.1 Janthinobacterium sp. AD80 | reverse complement strand
CTGGCCGGCAGCAGCGGCTTGCTGGAAATGCCGGCCGACGCGCCGCGCGGCCCCAGCCTGTCGCCCGTCGGCGAGCGCTACGCCTTTGCCGTGCCGCCCGCCCTGACGCAAGCCGTGAAAGCCCTGGCGCAGGCCGAGGGCGCGACCCTCTTCATGGCCCTGCTGTCGGCCTTCCAGGTGCTGCTGGCGCGCCTGGCCAACCAGGACGACGTGGTGGTCGGCACGCCCGTGGCCAACCGCAATGCGCCCGAATGCGAACCGCTGATCGGCCTGTTCGTCAATACCCTGGCCCTGCGCGCCGACCTGTCCGACGATCCCGCCTTTAACGCCCTGCTGGCGCGCAACCGCCAGCACTTCCTCGACGCGCTCGCGCATGCGGAAGCGCCGCTGGAGCGCATCGTCGACGGCTTGCAGATCGAACGCGTGCCGGGCCGCAGTACCCTGTTTCAGACCATGTTCGTGCTGCAGGCGCCAGCGGCCAGCGCCAGTGAAGAAGAAGCGCAGGCGGCCTGGCACGGCTTGCGTCCCGGCCCGTTCGAGCCGCCGTTCAAGGCGGCCCGCTTCGAGATCACCCTGTCGATGATGGAAGCCGACGGCGCGCTGTGCGGCGTCATCGATTACAGCGTGGCGCTGTTCGAAGCGGCCACCATCGCCCGCATGGCGGAACAGTTCACGCAGCTGCTGGCCTCCATCGTCGAGGCGCCCGCCACGCCCGTGTCGCGCCTGGCCCTGCTGCCGGCCGCGCAGCGGGCACAGCTGCTGGCCCTGGGCGACGGCGGCACACCCGTCGATGCGCAGGACTTGCCCGATGGCGGCCTGTATGCGCTGGTGGCGCGCCAGGCCG
>NZ_NRDQ01000308.1 GCF_002878455.1 Janthinobacterium sp. AD80 | reverse complement strand
AGCCGCGCCGCCCTTCCGCGCCCAGGCCCAGGCGGGTGGCCGCGCGCACGAAGTTCGGCGTATCGGTCCAGGAGGCGCCGCGCGCCACGCGCTTCTTGCAGCCCGGCTCTTCCCACACGCGGCCATCTTTCGGCGCGCCCTCGTAGTCGCTGTGCCAGCAATCGGCCGTCCACTGCCACACATTGCCCAGCACATCGTACAGCCCTGCCGGATTCGGCGCGTAGCTGCCCACCGGCGCCGTCGTGGGCCAATTGCCAGAACCGGAGACCACACCGCCGCAATGCTTCTGCTGCGGGCAGTCATCGGGGCCGTACTTGGCGTCGCCGCGCGTGATGTCCTCGCCCCACCAGCGCGCCGTGACGGTGCCGGCGCGCGCCGCATACTCCCACTCGGCCTCGGTGGGCAGGCGGTAGCGCGCGCCGCTCTTCTTCGACAGCCAGCGCAGATAGCTTTGCGCATCGTTCCAGCTGACGTTGACGGCCGGCCGCGTGCCGCGTCCCCAGCCTTCGTCCGATGGCCGGTAGGCGTCGCAACCGCCATCCTGCACGCAGGCGTCGAACTGCGCGAACGTCAGGCTGAAGCGGCCGATGGCAAACGGCTGCAGGATTTCGACCGGATGCTGGCCTTCATTGCCGAAACGCCCGCTCTCGCCCGGTGGCGATCCCATGAGGAAGCGCCCGGCCGGCAGCGGCACCATTTCCGGGCACGCGCCATCGCAATCGCGGAAGGACTTGCCGGCGACCACGGGGGTGGTCAGAGCCGGATCGATGGCATCGAGCTTTTGCCGCGACAGATAGGCGGACAGGTTGGCGATGTCGCCATCCGTCAGGGGCGCCACGGCCGTGTTCATCAGGGGGCTGACGCGCGCATGCGAACGAAAGGCGCGCAGCTGGCTGTCCAGGTAGGCCAGGTTCTGCCCGGCCAGCTTCGGATAATCGGCGACGGCCGCATTGCCCTTCGCGCCGTGGCAGGCGGCGCACGCCGGCAGCGCGCGGGCAGCGTCGCCCTCGTGGTACAGC
>NZ_NRDQ01000307.1 GCF_002878455.1 Janthinobacterium sp. AD80 | reverse complement strand
AGAGGATAAGACGGTACAACGTTGTGAGTTTGTTGATACAACCAGTCATTACCCCAATCTTTGCTTCTTCCAGATTCATGGCCTTGTCGTCCTACAGGAGACAAGTGTCAGTACAAGTTATGCCTGATGACCATAGCAAGTTGGTCCCACCCCTTCCCATCCCGAACAGGACCGTGAAACAACTTTGCGCCGATGATAGTGCTGCAACCAGTGTGAAAGTAGGTTATCGTCAGGCTTGTTATTCGCAGTAGAGAAAAACCCGTCAAGCAATTGGCGGGTTTTTTTTCGTCTGGAGATTCGTGGCTTATGTCTGTGGTGTTTGTCGGCTTACGCGCTGCGCGCTAAGCCGACCTACGTTCGTTTGCGGCCAGCCAGGTGCGTAGGTTGGATTAGCGCGGCAAGGCCGCGCGTAATCCGACAACTACGCCAGCACGACCAATCGTGTACGCCGATCGGTTAAGGCACAGCTGCCTGGCCGATACCACCAGGTGCGGAGCTCATGAATACAGGAGTACAAGCGGATAACCGGGTATTCGCTATGCTATTCCCGGGTCAATTTGATGGTGATATGGCATTGAATAACAATATTTCCTACTTTCTTAGAATAAACCTTGCTGCGCACTTATAGCTTTGCTATAGTTCGCCTCCCCAATGAGACGCTGCAGTTTGCGAAACAACGGGATCACTGGTAACGGTGAGGGAAGTAAAAAAGAAGGTTGACGGATTTAGCGAAATGCTTCATACTCTTCCTTCTTCGCAGCTGGCAAACACAACGCTTTGTCGATAGCGCGAAAGCAGTAACCGAATACAGTTCTTTAACAATTAACAGTCGATAAGTGTGGGCATTTGATGTAAGTGCAGCGTCAATCTTCGGATTGGCGTCTAACTTAAAATATCAAATGTTCACAAGAAATAATGAATAGGATACTTCTTCGGAAGTAGCCTGTCAGTTTTTTGAGTGAGCGACCCGTCAGCAATGACGGTGCCAATAAAATGGCAAAGTAACAGAGATTAAACTGAAGAGTTTGATCCTGGCTCAGATTGAACGCTGGCGGCATGCCTTACACATGCAAGTCGAACGGC
>NZ_NRDQ01000306.1 GCF_002878455.1 Janthinobacterium sp. AD80 | reverse complement strand
CCAGGTGCACGTCGTTGTGCCAGATGGACCAGCGCGCCTCGCCGAAGTCGCCGCTGCTGTCGCCGCAGCCATACAGGTCGATCTGCAGCACGCTGTAGCCGGCGGCGGCAAAGGCGCGCGCCTGCGCGGCGGCCACGTGGCGGCTTTTATTCAGTTCCTCGGCCAGCGGGTGCAGGTAGACGATGCCGCCGCGCGCCGGCTGGCCGGGCGCGGGCAAGTGCAGCAGGCAGTAGCGCTGGCCGCCGCTGGCGGGCAGGAAGAAGGGCAGCAGGCCCGTCGAGATGGCGTGCATCAGGGCAGCCTGTCGCAGATGAAGGCGTGCAGGCTGCCCACCGTGGCGAAATGGCGCGCATGGATATCCTCGTCGGCCACGGCGATGCCGAAATGCTCTTCCAGCGCGGCGATGACGCCGATGACGGCCATGGAATCGAGTTCCGGCACGCTGCCCAGCAGCGGCGTGTGCGCATCGAGCGCGCGTCCGCCCAGTCCCAGGGTGGTGTCGAGGATGGTTTTCACTGCTTCAAGATGCGGCATGTCAGCTCCAGGGAAGGGTAGTGGGGCAGGGCGCTGGTGTCGAACGTCAGGCAGGCGCTGTCGCCGGGGCGGCGCGACAGGTGCAGATACGGCGGCAGGCTGGCGGCCATCCATTGCCAGCGGCCGCAGCGCAGGAAGGTGGCCGTGCCCAGCGCATGGGTGCCCAGGCGCGCATGGGCGTTCAGCGAGGCGCGGTTGAAGCGCGAGATGCGGCTGCAGGACCAGCGCACGCCTTGTGCATGCAGCACGCGGTTGGCTTCTTCCCACAGGCGGGGAAACACCAGGCCGCCCCGCTGCGCCGGGTGCACCCACACGTCCAGGTCCCACGACGCATCGGGCGAGGCCAGCACGTAGCGCGCCCGCACCTCGTCTTCCTGGCAGCCATGGCGCAGCAGCCACAGCCAGCCCAGCATGTCTGCCTGTTGCTGCGGCTGCGACTCCTGCCGCACCTGGCGCGCCACCAGGCATTGCGCGCCCTGGCGGTAGCGCTCGCGCAGCACGGCGGGCGG
>NZ_NRDQ01000305.1 GCF_002878455.1 Janthinobacterium sp. AD80 | reverse complement strand
TTTGCGCGGCGCCCGCCGTGGCAGCGGCCACGATGGCCGAGGCCAGCGGCACGCTGCCGCCCACCAAGGGCAAGGTGCTGGCGATGGTCTGGCCTACCTTGCCCATGGCGCTCAGGGCCAGCAAGGTGGCAATCGCATCGGTGCCATTCAGGCCCATGCGCAGCAATGACACTTCATTGCCCCACAGCTTCCAGGTGGAGGTGGCCGCCTTCATCTTGCCCTTCCACCAGTCGCGCTGCGTGCTGCCCAGCATGCCGACGACGGCCAGCGGATCGGTGCCCGCCTTGGTGGCGGCGGCCATCTTTTGCCCTTCCACGCTGTCGAACAGCGCCTGCGGCACCAGGTAGCGGCTGCCGATGCTGCCCAGCGGCTTGCCCGTGGCGGGATTGATGCTCGATTCGGGAATCGCATGGTCGGCGCGGTACAGGCGCTCGTCCGTCATCACCAGCTGCATCAGCTTGCCGAACTGGAAATCGCGGTAGATCTGGATATTCTGGAACGTCGTCGCGGCGCCATCAAACGTGACGTCGGCCGGCATGTATTCGAACCACGCCTGGTTGGCGCTGCGGCGGCGGTTCGGCTGGTGCAGGTCGCTGCCGTCAAGCGCCACGATGCCTTCATAGGTGGACGCGTCCTGCCAGGCATCGTCCGTGAATTCATGGTCATCCCAGATGGCGATGAAGGCAAACCGCTCGTGCACGGCCTGCAGGCGCGTGTCGGTGCGGTATTTCTTGTACAGGTAGCGGTAATCGGCCACCGTGGTCGCGTATTTCGCGCCGGACGTGCCGCTCTTGAACGTGCCTTCCGGCAGGATCAAGCGGTCGTGGCGGCTTTCCACGGCGCCGCTCTGGAACGCTTCGCCCACGGTTTCATAAATGTAGTCGCCCAGGTGGACGATGAAATCGAGCGCTTCATTGGCGGCGATGTGCGACAGCGCGCCCCAGTGGTTGATGCTCCAGTCCTGGCACGTCAGGTAGGCGAACTGCAGCTGCGGCACGTCGGCCGTGGCGGCCGGCGCCGTCTTGAAGCGGCCCACGTTCGAGCGCACGTCGCCGGCGATGAACTGGTAGAAATACACCTGGCCCGGCTGCAAGCCCGTCACCTTGTGGCGCAGGGTGTTGTCGAAATCGGCCTTCAGCGGCAGCTTGGCGTCGACGATGGGGGTGCCGGCCAGGGCCGTGTTGCCGCCCAGCGCGGCCGTGTTGTCGGCGGCGCTGACGATGAGGCGTATGGCAACCTCTTCCTTGCCGGCCACGGCGGGCGCGACGGCGTCGAAACTGGCTGGCACGACGCGCGTCCACAGCATGGCGCTGTCGGCGCGCGGGTCGCCCGAGGCCACGCTTTGCGGGAATTTCCAGTCGCTGCCGCTGGCCAGGGGCACGCCATGGTCGCTGTAATCGGTGCTGCCGCAGGCGGCGAGGCCAACGGTGGCCACGGAGACGGTAATGAAACCGCCCAATTTCAGAAACTGCCGTCTATCCATGTGACTTGCCATGATGTCGCGCCCTTAATCTTGATTATTCGAGTGGTGGGATGATGCATAACATGAAAGCGCGTCACTTTAACAACAAAATGTGTCGGCTTGATGACGGGGCCATGCCGCTTTGCAAGGGGCCGATATGCTAAAATGTCGGCCACAATTGAACACCCGTCTAAGGAAGATTCGACATGGCAGGACATAGCAAATGGGCCAATATCAAGCATAAAAAGGCTGCCACCGATGCCAAGCGCGGCAAAATCTGGACGCGCCTGATCAAGGAAATCACGGTTGCGGCCCGCATGGGCGGCGCCGATATCGCCGCCAATCCGCGCCTGCGCCTGGCTGTCGACAAGGCTGCCGATGCGAACATGCCGAAAGACAACGTCCAGCGCGCGATCAACCGCGGCAGCGGCGGTGTCGATGGCGCCAACTATGAAGAAGTCCGCTACGAAGGCTACGGCGTGGGCGGCGCGGCCGTCATCGTCGAATGCATGACGGACAACCGCGTGCGCACGGTGGCCGAGGTACGCAACGCCTTCAACAAGAATGGCGGCAACATGGGCAACGAAGGCTCTGTCGCCTTCATGTTCCAGCACTGCGGCCAGCTGCTGTTCGCGCCGGGCACCGACGAAGACAAGCTGATGGAAGCGGCCCTGGAAGCGGGCGCCGAAGACGTCATCGCCGACGAGGAAGGCGGCTTCGAAGTGCTGACTCCCGTGCACGATTTCGCCGCCGTCAAGGAAGCGCTGGAAGCGGCCGGCTTCAAGGCCGAAGTGGCTGAAGTCATCATGAAACCGGCGACGGAAACCGTCTACACGGGCGACGACGCCATCAAGATGCAAAAGCTGATCGATGCGCTGGAACTGCTGGACGACGTCCAGGAAGTGTTCACCAACGCCCTGATCGAAAACTAGGCAAAAAACAAGCAGTACACCTCAAGGGCGGCACCGCCGCCCTGCAACCCACACTGAACGAACGGTCCCTATGAAAATTCTGGTAGTCGGCTCTGGCGGCCGCGAACACGCCCTGGCCTGGAAACTGGCCCAGTCCGAACGCATACAGATGGTGTATGTCGCGCCGGGCAATGGCGGCACCGCTCGCGATGTGCGCCTGGTCAATCTCGACATCAGCGACCCGCAATTGCTGGCCGATTTCGTTCAGCAGGAGCACATCGGCCTGACCGTCGTCGGCCCGGAAGTGCCGCTGGCAGCGGGCATCGTCAACCTGTTCCGCTCGCGCGGCCTGAAAATCTTTGGCCCGACGAAAGAAGCGGCGCAGCTGGAATCGTCGAAGGACTTCGCCAAGGCCTTCATGCAGCGCCACGGCATCCCGACGGCCGCCTACCAGACCTTCTCCGACGTCGCCCCGGCGCACGCCTACGTCGACGCCATGGGCGCGCCCATCGTCATCAAGGCTGACGGCCTGGCCGCCGGCAAGGGCGTGGTCGTTGCCATGACCCTGGAAGAAGCGCACCAGGCGGTCGACATGATGCTGTCCGATAACCAGTTCGGCGACGCCGGCGCGCGCATCGTCATCGAGGAATTCCTCGCCGGCGAAGAAGCCAGCTTCATCGTCATGTGCGACGGCAAGAACATCCTGCCGCTGGCCACCAGCCAGGACCACAAGCGCCTGAAGGACAATGACCAGGGCCCGAACACGGGTGGCATGGGCGCGTATTCGCCCGCGCCCATCGTCACGCCGGCCATGCATGCGCGCGTCATGCGTGAAATCATCAATCCGACCATCCAGGGCATGGCCAAGGATGGCATCACGTTTACGGGCTTCCTGTACGCGGGCCTGATGATCGACGACAAGGGCACGCCGAAGACGCTGGAATTCAACTGCCGCATGGGCGACCCGGAAACGCAGCCCATCATGGCGCGCCTGAAGACCGACCTGGTCACCGTCATGGAACACGCCGTCAACGGCACGCTCGACGCCGTGGAACTGGAATGGGACCGCCGCACGGCTGTCGGCGTGGTGATGGCCGCCGCCGGCTACCCGGACGATCCCGTCAAAGGCACGCCGATCGGCGACATCCCGGCTGAAACGCCTGACTCCGTCACCTTCCATGCGGGCACCCGCATCGAAGGCGAGCGCCTGGTCACCAACGGCGGGCGCGTGCTGTGCGTGGTGGGCCTGGGCGACAGCATCAAGATGGCGCAGAAGCAGGCATATGAAGCCGTGGAAAAAATCCACTTCGACGGCGCGCAGTACCGCCGCGACATCGGCTGGCGCGGCCTGAAGCACTGATCCGCCTCTTGATGGCACACGGCAGGGCCGGCGCGGCGCTACTCCGCCCCGGCCCTGTTTTCTTGTGCGCATGAAAAACGCACTTTTGCGCTAACATTTTGTCTCCCTGACAAATTTGCCGCCCATGACCAGCCATGCCCACCCCGCCCTTGCCGCACTGCGCCAGCTCGGCCTGATCACCGCCACGCAGTTCGACGAGGCCATGGACGAACTGGCCATCCTCGCACTGGACGAAGACGATGACGTCGACATGCCGCGCCTGGCGGCCAATGCGGATACCGCCGAGACCCTGGCCTGGCTGCTGCGCACGGATCTGCTGCCGCAAGACGCATTCCTGCAGCGGGTGCGCGAGCTGCCGCGCCAGCATGACGGCGCGGCCCTGCAGCAACGCCAGCAGCTGGCCGCCGACGCCCTGCGGCAAGTCAACCGCCAGGCCGTCGACACCCTGTACGACGAAAACCTGATCAACCAGTGGCAGCGCGATGCGCCCACGCCAGCCTGCCTGCGGACCGCCTGCTGTCCTCGCCGATCGCCGCCCTGCGCGAGATGCTCGCACAAGGCAGCCTGACGGCGCCGCAATTCGAGGCGCTGCGCACGCGCCAGCACGGCTCGGAACTGGCGCGCATCATCGTCGACGGCGCCGTGCGCCAGGCGCGCCGGCAGCGCCCAGCCTACGCGCGCCCGGGTACCTGGCTGCTGGCCGCGCTGATGCTGCTGGTGCTGGCGTTTGCCGGCCGGGCCATCGTCAGCGGCCAGGATGCCGCGCCGCGCGCGCCAGCCATCAAAGGGAACACCATCGAACGCGGCGACTTGCAGCAGCGCGCCGCGCAGGCCGTGGAGCATGCGCGCGTGCCCGGCGCCGTAACCGCGCTGTCCGTTACGGTAGTGCAGGACGCGGGGCGGGACGGCGCCACGCCGCCGGCACCCTAGGTGTGATGTTTCAATAGGTTGTTGTGGTTCATTCGGATTGGATTTGAGACACTGGAAATCGCCAAACCCCCAGTTCTCAAGGAAACCAACCGAATGAACATCCATAAGAATGCCCGATTAACGCTGATTCGTCGAGTCGAGATGGTCGAAGACGTCCTGCTTAACCGCCTGCCGAGCTGCCAGGCCGCTACCCGCTACGCCGTGAGCGAAGCAACTGTGCGCAAATGGCTGGGGCGCTTCCTTGCCGAGGGGCGAGAGGGCTTGAT
>NZ_NRDQ01000304.1 GCF_002878455.1 Janthinobacterium sp. AD80 | reverse complement strand
GCCGGAACTGGTGCCGCCGCGCCTGGTCGGGCGGCGTTCGATGATCACGCCGGAAGGCCGCGCCATGCTGGTGCACGCGCTCGCGCACATCGAATTCAACGCCATGAACCTGGCGCTCGACGCGCTGTGGCGCTTCCCGGACCTGCCGGCCGAGTACTACGCGGACTGGCTGCGCGTGGCAAAGGAGGAAGCCACGCATTTCGCCATGCTGCAGGCGCACCTGCAGGTGCTGGGCCACACGTATGGCGACTTCCCCGGCCACGACAGCCTGTGGGAAATGGTCGACAAGACGCGCGGCGACGTGCTGGCGCGCATGGCGCTGGTGCCGCGCACCCTGGAGGCGCGGGGCCTGGACGCGATCCCGCCGCTGCGCGCCAAGCTGGCGCAGGCGGGGGACCTGGACGCCGCCGCCATCCTCGACATCATCCTGCGCGATGAAGTGGGCCACGTGGAAATCGGCAACCGCTGGTACGGCTACCTGTGCGAACAGCGCGGCCTGGAATTGCGCGCCACCTACGCGGAACTGGCCCTGCGCTACGCGGCGCCCGTCCTGCGCGGCCCGTTCAACCTGGAAGCGCGGCGCCGGGCCGGGTTTTCGGAACTGGAATTGTCCGACCTGCCTGCCTGATGGCGTGCAGGCCCGCCGCCCTGGCGTTCACGGATGCGCCGTCAGGCTGATGTGCCAGTGGCCCAGGTGGGCCGGGTCGATGCTCACCCTGGCGGGCTTGGCCCACGGGGGCACGCCCGGTATCCTGGCGTGGGGCGGGGCGGCGAAACGGCCGTCGACGAGGGCCAGCTTGACGAAGCTGTGGCCGACGTAGATGACGCGCGTGCCGGCGTCTGCCGCTTCCAGCGCCAGCATGGCCCGGTTGGCCGCGATCCACGCCACCAGCCGGGCCAGTTTCGGCTTTTGCGGCGCGCCGGCCGCCACTTCCGCCTGCGCGTCGTTGATCAGCTGGAGGATGGCAGCGCCGTTGCCGGCGCCGCCCAGGCTATCCGTGTAGCCGCCCGCACCGTCCGCGTAGCGCATGTCGATCTGCTGGCCGTCGCCGTGGCCGCTGTCTCCGAGGAGCGAGCGGCCCGCCGCCGTTTGCGCCACGTGCTGGCCGCTGATGTCGCCGAAGCGGTAGGGCTTGTCCAGCAGCCAGTCTGTTGCCTGGCGCGTGGCCCACGAGTCGCCGCCCGCATTGTCCGGCGCGCGCCCGCCGTAGCGCCGCGCCGCCAGCGCCGGCGCGTTGCCCGCCAGGTACAGGGGGATGTAGGCCGTGTCGCCCCTCAGCGCCACCTGCCCCCCTTCGGCCGGGTCGGAGACCGCCTCGCTGCCGTTGACCTGCCCCTTCAGGCGGATGGCGACGACGGCCTTCTTGTCGATCTTGCCCCCTTCGAACGCGGGCAGCACCAGGCCCGGGAACGTGACCTTCCCTGGCTGCTGGATGCTGGCCTGGGCCAGCAGGTTGCCACTGTTGAACGCAGGGTCGCCGCCGCTGGCGGAAATGCCGATGCTGACGTCCGTCAGCGTGGCGGTCACCGGCGTGTATTGCAGTTCCAGCGGCAGGGTGGGGGCCGGCGTGACCGCGCCCTGTGCGATGGAAAGGTAAGGTCCCGGCAAGTTGGTGCTCGCCTTGAGCGGCTGCAGCACGGCATGGCCATCCTGGTTGGGCGACAGCCATTGCGCCTTGCTGACTTTCAACCCCGTGCAGGCCAGGCTCAGCTCCACCCGGATGCTGGTCGGCAACTGATCATCGCTGATATTCGTGGCGCTGACGCTGCCGCCGATGGCCAGCGCGCCCTGCGCGGTATGCTGGCCGACATCGATGCAATCGGTGCTGGCGATACTGCCCTGCGTAAAGTGCGACTGGTTGACGGCGCCCGTGGCGGCCAGGCTGGCGCCGGGCAAGCCGAGCACGGCATACGACCAGGTGTCGTTGTAGCGGCTCTGCTGCGTCGTGTACACGGGATATTCGGCCGTGCTGACGCTGATCCTGACACCCACGTAGCGCGTGCCTTTCGGCACGGCAAAGGCGATCGGCGTGCTGACGGTCCGGTTCTGCGCGCCCGCCGTGGCGGCAAATGCCTGGCTGTCAGCGCCGCTTGCAGCGAATGGCGCGGCGGCCGATAGCGGGCCTGACCCG
>NZ_NRDQ01000303.1 GCF_002878455.1 Janthinobacterium sp. AD80 | reverse complement strand
GGTGCGCGTTGGCGGCCATCGCCGGCGGCTGGAAGCGGGGCAAGCTGTGGCGGTAGTCGTCCGCTGCCAGGGTGGCGCTGGACGCGAGCTGGCCCGTCAGGAAGCCACGGCCCAGCGGGCTGTAGGGCACGAAGCCGATGCCGAGCGCGCGGCAGGCGGGCAGCACCTCGGTTTCCACGTCGCGGCTCCACAGCGAGTATTCGGACTGCACGGCGGCGATCGGATGCACGGCGTGGGCGCGGCGCAGGGTGGCGGCCGACACTTCCGACAGGCCCAGGTGGCGCACCTTGCCGGCCCGCACCAGACCGGCCATGGCGCCCACCACGTCTTCGATGGGCACGGCGGGGTCCACGCGGTGCTGGTACAGCAGGTCGATGCACTCGATGCCGAGCCGCGACAGCGATGCTTCCACGGCCCGCACGATGTGTTCCGGGCGGCTGTCGACACCGGCCATGCGTTGCACGCCCTGGCCGTGCGGCAAGATCTTGAAGCCGAACTTGGTGGCGATCTGGACCTTGCCGCGCAGTTCCTTCAGGGCGCGGCCTACCAAGTCCTCGTTGGCGTAGGGGCCGTAGACTTCCGCCGTATCGATCAGGGTCACGCCCAGTTCCACGGCGCGCTGCAGCACGCGCAGCGAGGTGGCCTCGTCCGCGCCGCCATAGGCAAAGCTCATGCCCATGCAGCCCAGGCCGATCGGTGCCACGCGCAAGCCCGCGTTACCCAGTGTTCTGTGATTGTCCATCGCATTCCTCGTAAAAGTTGGAACACACAGTATGGCCGGGCGCACAGCATGCGATAAGATCGCTTATCCTGCATGCATTGCTGAATGAAACTCATGAATAATGGCTGACCTGAACGAATTGACGGCCTTTGCCGCCGTCGCCCGCCTGCGCAGTTTTCGCCAGGCGGCGCTGGAGCGGGGCGTGTCCGCCTCCGCCCTCAGCCATGCGCTGCGCGCGCTGGAAGAGCGCCTGGGCGTGCGCCTGCTGAACCGCACCACGCGCAGCGTCACGCCGACGGAGGCGGGGCAGATGCTGCTGGCGCGGCTGGCGCCGGCCATGCGCGAAATCGACGATGCCTTGCTCGACCTGAGCGCCTTGCAGGATGTGCCTGCCGGCAGGCTGCGCCTGAACGTGCCCCGTCCCGCCGCGCGGCTGCTGCTGGCGCCCATGCTGGCCAGTTTTGTGACGCGCTATCCGCGCGTACAGGTGGAAGTGGTCACGGATGACGGCATGATCGATATCGTGCGCGACGGGTTCGACGCGGGCATCCGCTTCGGCGAGCAAGTGGCGGCCGACATGATCGCCGTGCCCGTGGGCGCGCCGCAACCGTTCGTGGTGGTGGCCTCGCCCGCCTATTTGCAGGCGCATGGCGCACCAGGCACGCCGCGCGACTTGCTGGGCCACGCCTGCATAGGCCGGCGCTTTCCCAGCGGGCGCCAGTATGCGTGGGAGTTCGGGGCGGCGGGCGAGAGTGTCAGCATCGCCGTCGGCGGGCCGCTGGTGTTCGACGACGATGCGCTGATGCTGGGCGCGGCGCGCGATGGCGCGGGACTCGCGTATGTGTACGCAGCCGATGCGCACGCCGATATCGCGGCAGGGCGCCTGGTGTGCGTGCTGCAGCATTGCCTGCCGCCGCCGTCGCGCTACTTCCTGTATTACCCGAGCCGGCGGCAGATGCCGGCCGTGCTGCGCGCGTTTGTCGACCTGCTGCGCACGCCCGCGTAGTCAGGCGCTGTGCTGCGGCGCGTCTTGCTCCACCGGCCACTTGATGGTGAACAAGCTGCCGCCCGCCTTGGCGCGCGTGCAGACGCGCCGCCGCC
>NZ_NRDQ01000302.1 GCF_002878455.1 Janthinobacterium sp. AD80 | reverse complement strand
GTGCAGCAGTTCCTGGCCGGCGGCGGTCAGCACGGCATAGCCGACGCGGGCGTCGCGCGTATCGGCCTGGCGCGCCACCAGGCCGATTTTTTCCAGCGGCATCAGCGAACGCGTGACGCCGGATGCTGTCAGCGCCAGGCGCTCGGCCAGGTCGATGCGGCGCAGGCGCGCACCGGGCGCACGCTGCAACTGGTACAGCAATTGATAGTCGCTGAAGCTCAGGCCGTGCAGATTGCCCAGGGCGCTGTCGAAGCGGCGCACCATCAGCGCCTGGGCGCGCGCCAGGCGCAGGCAAAAGTCCAGCGCGCCATCGCCATCGGGCGAAAGGGAAGTGTGATCGGTCATGCCATCCTTGTTATTCACGGTATTGACTGCGAAGTGCTTGAGTGCGCAAGTGTAAGGCACCTTGGCTCAGTATAGCGGCTGACCTTGTTCCAGCCACTGCGCGCGGTGCAGGGCCAGCAGGCCGGCCAGTTCGGCATCCGCATCGAAGGCCGGGTCGTCGGGCAGCTTGAGCGTATCGATGACTTCGCAGCGAAAAGCGGCCGCGCCATCGCGCCGCCAGTCCGCCTGCAGCGCAGCATTGCGGTGCTTGCCCAGGTTCAGCTCGAAGCGGTGGCGATTCAGCATGCCTGGCGCGTTGCGGCTGCTGTCAAGCAAGGCGCGCCCGCTGGGCAAGTGGCGCAGGGCGATGATGCCCAGCGGCGGCGGCTGTTGCCGATAAGCAGCTTTCAGGGCTGCTTGCTGTGTTTTATCCATGGTGGAACTTCCTCAAGGTTGAATGACGCAATCGGCTTCTCCGATGCGGGGGATGCCGGTCAGCAGGGCGGCGGCCACGGCGGCGGCCAGCAGCAGAAAAGGCCAGCAGGTCGGGAAAGTTGCGGCCACGTGAATTGCGCAGCAAGGCGATTTTATTGACGTTGACGGAGAGCTGGGTCATGGACATGGAAATGAG
>NZ_NRDQ01000301.1 GCF_002878455.1 Janthinobacterium sp. AD80 | reverse complement strand
ATGCCGGCCGCGCCGGGCGCGCCGGCGGACCGCAAATGGCGGCCAAAATGGCACGCCGGCGCTGGACCAGTTCACGGTGGACATGACGGCGCAGGCGCGCGCCGGGCGCATCGATCCCGTGCGCGGGCGCAACGGGGAAATCCGCCAGATCATCGACATCCTGCTGCGCCGCCGCCAGAACAATCCCATCCTGACGGGCGAGGCGGGCGTGGGCAAGACGGCCGTGGTGGAAGGCTTTGCCTTGCGCGTGGCCGAGGGCAGCGTGCCGGCCGTGTTGGCCAATGTGCGCGTCTGCTCGCTGGACCTGGCCTTGCTGCAGGCGGGCGCCGGCGTGCGCGGCGAGTACGAGCAGCGCCTGAAATCGGTGATCGCCGAAGTGCGCGCGGCAGCCACGCCCGTCATCCTCTTCATCGACGAGGCGCACCAATTGATCGGCGCGGGCGGCAGCGAAGGGCAGGGCGACGCCGCCAACTTGCTGAAACCGGCGCTGGCGCGCGGCGAATTGCGCACCATCGCCGCCACCACCTGGGCCGAATACAAGAAACACGTGGAACGCGACCCGGCCCTGGCGCGCCGTTTCCAGGTGGTGAAGGTGGAGGAACCGACGCCGGAGGCGGCCATCGGCATGTTGCGCGGCATGGTCGCCACCCTTGAGCGCCACCACCAAGTGGAGATTCTCGACGAAGCCGTGCGCGACGCCGTGCGCCTGTCGCAGCGTTACATCACGGGGCGCCAGCTGCCCGACAAGGCCATCAGCGTGCTCGATACGGCCTGCGCGCGCGTGGCCATCGCGCTGGCCGGCACGCCGCCGCAGCTCGAGGCGCTGGAATACGACATGGTGCAGGCGACGGAAGGCTTGCGCATCGTGCGCCAGCAACTGGGGCGCGGCGAGGGCGAGGCGGCCGAGGGCGAGCGGCAGGCGGCCAGCCTGGCGCGCATGGGCGAACAGC
>NZ_NRDQ01000300.1 GCF_002878455.1 Janthinobacterium sp. AD80 | reverse complement strand
CGACCCGCCGCAGCCGCCCACGCCGAAGATCAAGCTGGCGGCGGGCAGCCAAGCGGCCGGGCCTTACGAGGTCACCGCGTTGCGCAAGACGGCGGAGCGGCGCGTCAGCCGCACAATCTACGAATACACGTTTCGCGTCAGCATCCGCAACAATGGCAGCGACACGGGCAAACATGTGCGTGCCGTCCTTGCCGGCACGCCGCCCGGCACCAGCATCATCGATGGCGAGGTGCAGGCAGGCAGCATCACGCCAGGCGCCACGGTCACGCCCGCCGACGCCATCGTGCTGCGCGTCGAGCGTACGCGGCCGTTTGTGCCGGGCGGCCTGGTGTGGGACATCACGGCCAGCGCCAGCGTGGCGCTGCCCCCCGTGCGGCCAGCGCAAGTGGTGCTGCTGCCGCTGGCGGACCTGGGCATGCCGGACGGCGCCGACAGCGTCAGGGCCAGCGGCGCCATCAGCGACGTGCTGCTCAGGGACGGCAGCGTGCGCTTTTCCACGCCCGGCGACACGGGCAGCGACCAGCACGCGCAACTGGTCGCCAGCAAGGGCAAGCGCGCCGCCGTCTTCGACGTGCTGATCCGCACGGAAATGCCGACGGCCGTGCAAACCCATGTCGAAGCGCTCGACGATGGCAGCCTGCCCGCCCCGCCGCCCGCCCTCACCATCACGGGGCTGGGACCGAACAACAGCTTGCTGCCGGGCGGCCTGGCATTACGCCTGGCTGGCGCGCCGGCGCTGGACTTGCAGCACGACAGCGACGGTTTCCTGGCGGCGCCCGGCGGCGCGGCCATCGGCTTGAAGCCGTACTGGGTGTTCCATCCGGACACAGGCAGCTTCAGCATCAGCGCCACGGCCATGCGGCAATTGCTGGCGGCGCTGCCGCCGGGCGCGCTCGACATGCACCTCAACTTCGTCTCGCGCGACGGCGCATTTGCCGCATCCTATGCCTTGACCGTCCTCCACGCCGGCAGCGTGCTGAAGGGACAGATGCGCACGCCGGCGGGCGGCAATGCCAGCGGCCTGGCAGGCAAGAAAATCTTGCTGGCCGGCTATAACTTCCACCAGCGCCGCGTGGCCGTGATCGACGCCACGGGCGCCTTTTATGCCGAGGGCATCCTGCCGGATACCTACCAGCTGACCTTGAACGACCTCGAGCATCCGAATGCCGTCAGCATCAGCGCCGCCGTCTTCCCCGACAGCACCAGCGTCGATGTCGGCATCGTCTATCCGTATGCGCTGGCGCAGGGCCGGCTGGCCGCAAGCGGGCCGATTGTCAGCGGCACGGCGACGCAGGACG
>NZ_NRDQ01000030.1 GCF_002878455.1 Janthinobacterium sp. AD80 | reverse complement strand
CAGCCCAGCCCAGCGCAGCCCAGGCCGCCTCGGCCCGGCTCGGCCCCTGTGTCGCCTTGCCCATGCCACGCCTGGCGGCCTGCCACGAACTGGACTTTCAAACGCCCTCTGTTTCCCGTATGGCGCCGCCGTGCGATCGGGTATGCTGGCGCTCGAATGCTGTGCGCTGCGCGCAGCGCCACTGACCGTGACAGGACGCGAGATGAGCAACTGGAATGCCGGCTATATGGCCGAAATCGCCTATACCTATGGCTATTACGAAGAATTGAACCCCTTGCGCCTGCGGCTGCCCCTGCTGGCCGCCGGCCTGGCCTTGCCGGCCAGCGGCACGGCGTGCGAGCTGGGTTTTGGCCAGGGCGTCAGCGCCAACATCCATGCGGCGGCATCGGCCACGCGCTGGCATGGCAATGATTTCAACCCGTCCCAGGCCGCTTTTGCGCAGGAACTGGCCAGCGCGTCCGGCGCCGGCGCGCAGTTCACGGATGAATCGTTCGCGCAGTTTTGCCGCCGCGACGACTTGCCTGATTTCGACTATATCTGCCTGCACGGGATCTGGAGCTGGGTCTCGGCGGAAAACCGCGCACTGATCGTCGAGTTCCTGCAGCGCAAGCTGAAAGTGGGCGGCGTCGCCTACATCAGCTATAACACGCAGCCAGGCTGGAGCGCCATGATGCCAATGCGCGACTTGCTGGCCGAACATAGCCGCGTCATGAGCGCGCCGGGCGTGGGCGTGCTGGCCAGAGTCGACGGCGCCATCGATTTCGTCGACCGGATGATCGCCACGCAACCGCGCTACCTGGAAGCCTATCCCCTGCTGGCGGACCGCTTCGAGAAACTCAAGGCGCTGGACCGCAATTATGTGGCGCACGAATACTTCAATGCGGATTGGCAGCCGATGGCCTTTTCGCGCCTGGCCGCCATGTTGGGCGAGGCCAAGCTGGAGTTTGCCGCGTCCGCCAATTACACGGCGCTGGTCGACATGCTGAACCTGACGGCCGAGCACCAGCAATTCCTCGCCGAGATTCCCGATCCCACCTTCCGCGAAACGACGCGCGCCTTCCTCGTCAACGAGCAGTTCCGCAAGGATTACTGGGTCAAGGGCGCGCGCCGGCTGACGCCGCTCGCCCAGGCGAGCGCCTTGCGGGCCGTGCGCGTGATGCTGGCCGTGCCGCGCGACGAAGTGGTGCTGAGCGTGCATGGCGTGCTGGGCGACGCCGATATGGACGAGCGCGTGTATGCGCCCGTGCTCGATGCCATGGCGGACCACCGCGTCTACACGATAGGCGAACTGGAGCAGCAACTGCAACTGGCGGGCAGCGACGCCGGCCTGGCCGCCTTGCTGCAAATCGTGCTGATTCTCGTCAGCAAGGGCAGCGTGCTGGCCGTCCAGGACGAGGCCGGCATCGCCGTGGCGCGGCCGCAGACGGCGCGCCTGAATGCGCACCTGCTGACGCTGGCGCTGGAGCGCACGGATCTGCATATCCTCGCCAGTCCCCTGACGGGGGGCGGCGTGGTTGTATCGCATTTACAACAGCTATTCCTGTGGGCGCAGCTGCAAGGTGCTGCAACGCCGCAGGACTGCGTGCGCGCGACGTGGCCCGTGCTGCTGCGCCTGAACCAGTTGCTGACCAGGGATGGACAGCCCTTGCTGACGGAAGAGGAAAACCTGGCCGAGCTGCTGGCGCACGCCGAGTATTTTGCCACGCGCACCTTGCCGGTTCTGCGCGCCCTGGGCGTGGCCGACTGAGGCGGGGCGGCGGGCAGGCAGGCAAGGCCTGCATGCCTGTAATTAGTTATTTGAATCGTGAATGGCGGTCATTTGTTTTGCGATTTTCATCAATAATTTCAGGCGGGCGGCAAGACCAATAAAAAATTATGTTGCGGCGCAACTAGCGCCCTGTGTGCTACACTTTTAGGGTTTTTGCGGCGCCGCAGGTGCGGTTGCTGTTCGTAGAAGCTGCGAACGGCGTGCTTTATGCACATGGCTGCTTACTAAATTATGGCCGCGCAAGCGGCATCGGTCTTATGCCCCTGTCAACTCCCGTATCCCGGCGCGCCCTACGGCACTCCCGCGTTATCGACGTCCAAGCGTATGTGCGCGACGACGGCCTGTGGGATATTGACGCCCGTATCACCGATATCAAAAGCTATGACGCGACCCTGGCCTCCGGCCCCCGTCCCGCCGGCACCCCCCTGCATGACCTCCATTTACGCATTACCGTCGATCGCGAACTGACCATCGTCGAGGCTGAAGCCGCCTCCGAGGCCGTACCGTATCCCGGTTTTTGCGATACCATCGGCCCCGCCTACAGGGCGCTGATCGGTCTGAATTTATTGAAGAATTTCCGCCGCGACTTGAAACAGCGCCTGGCGGGAATCGCCGGCTGTACCCATTTGACGGAACTGGCGCAAGTCTTGCCGACTGCGACGGTTCAGGCATTTGCCGGCGATGTCTGGTCGACCCGCGACGGTGAGAATGCTGATTTGCCGCATGAAAAGCCGTTTCAACTCGACAGATGCCACGCCCTGCGCACCGATGGCGGGGCGGTGGCACAGTATTACCCGCGCTGGGTAGCCAAAGCGTGACCCCGGCGCTGTTTTTCCCGTTTTTCCTGTTTTTTTTGCACCACTAACCGTATTTTTACAAATCAGTATCAGAAGGGAAGCCAGCATGAAAATCCATGAGTATCAAGCCAAAGAAATCCTCCGGCAGCACGGAGTGACGGTACCACGCGGTATTCCGTGCATGTCCGTCGACGAAGCCGTGAAGGCTGCGGAAACCCTGGGCGGCCCGGTATGGGTTGTCAAGGCGCAGATCCACGCAGGTGGCCGCGGCAAGGGCGGCGGCGTGAAAGTGGCAAAATCGATCGAACAGGTCAAGGAATACGCTGACCAGATCATGGGCATGCAGCTGATCACGCACCAGACCAGCGCCGAAGGCCAGAAAGTCAACCGCCTGCTGGTGGAAGAAGGCGCCGACATCAAGCAAGAACTGTACGTTTCGCTGGTCACCGACCGCGTCACCCAGAAAATCGTCCTGATGGCGTCGTCCGAAGGCGGCATGGACATCGAAGAAGTGGCCGAGAGCCACCCTGAGAAAATCCACCACGTCACCATCGATCCAGGCACCGGCCTGACCGATGCCCAGGCAGACGACATCGCCGCGAAAATCGGCGTGCCTGCCGGTTCGATCGCCGACGCCCGCGTCAACCTGCAAGGCCTGTACAAAGCCTACTGGGAAACCGACTGCTCGCTGGCCGAGATCAACCCGCTGATCGTCACCGGCAGCGGCAAGGTCATCGCCCTGGACGCGAAGTTCAACTTTGACCCGAACGCCCTGTTCCGTCATCCGGAAATCGTCGCCCTGCGCGATCTGGACGAAGAAGATCCAGCGGAAATCGAAGCGTCGAAATTCGACCTGGCCTACATCTCGCTCGACGGCAACATCGGTTGCCTGGTAAACGGCGCCGGCCTGGCCATGGCGACCATGGACACGATTAAACTGTTCGGCGGCGAGCCAGCCAACTTCCTGGACGTCGGCGGCGGCGCCACGGCAGAAAAAGTGACCGAAGCGTTCAAGATCATGCTGAAAAATCCAGGCTTGAAAGCTATCCTGGTGAACATTTTCGGCGGCATCATGCGTTGCGACGTGATCGCTGAAGGCGTCATCGCCGCAGTGAAAGCCGTTTCGCTGAACGTACCGCTGGTGGTGCGCATGAAGGGCACCAACGAAGATCTGGGCAAAAAGATGCTGGCCGATTCCGGTCTGCCTATCATCGCAGCCGACACCATGGAAGATGCAGCCAAGAGCGTCGTTGCCGCTGCTGCCGGTCAAGCTTAATTAAGGAATCAACATGTCCATTCTGATCAATAAAGATACCAAAGTCGTTACCCAAGGGATCACCGGCAAGACCGGCCAGTTCCACACCCGCGGTTGCCGCGACTACGCGAACGGCAAAGCTGCCTTCGTGGCAGGCGTGAACCCGAAGAAAGCCGGCGAAGATTTCGAAGGCATTCCTATTTTCGCTAACGTGACCGAAGCGAAAAAAGAAACCGGCGCCAACGTTTCCGTGATCTACGTGCCGCCAGCAGGCGCGGCAGCTGCGATCTGGGAAGCTGTCGAAGCTGAAATGGATCTGGCCATTTGCATCACCGAAGGCATTCCTGTGCGTGACATGATGGCCCTGAAAGACCGCATGGCTAAAGCCAACAGCAAAACCTTGCTGCTGGGCCCTAACTGCCCAGGCCTGATCACGCCAGACGAAATCAAGATCGGCATCATGCCAGGCCACATCCACAAGAAGGGCCGTATCGGCGTGGTATCGCGTTCGGGCACCCTGACCTATGAAGCAGTGGGTCAGCTGACCGCACTGGGCCTGGGCCAATCGTCGGCTGTCGGCATCGGCGGCGACCCGATCAACGGTCTGAAGCACATCGACATCATGAAGATGTTCAATGATGATCCAGATACCGACGCGGTCATCATGATCGGCGAAATCGGCGGTCCTGACGAAGCCAACGCGGCTTATTGGATCAAAGACAACATGAAAAAACCGGTCGTCGGCTTCATCGCTGGCGTGACCGCTCCTCCCGGCAAGCGCATGGGCCACGCCGGCGCGCTGATCTCGGGCGGTGCCGATACGGCACAAGCCAAGCTGGAAATCATGGAAGCTTGCGGCATCACCGTGACCAAAAACCCGTCGGAAATGGCGCGTCTGCTGAAAGCCATGCTGTAATTCCAGCCTGGTCTTGATGCAATAAAAAAAGGAGCTTCGGCTCCTTTTTTTTTGCCTGCGGCAAGGACGCGCCACGGCAGCGGCCGACGGGAATTGCCCGCTTGCGCCCAAATGCGTCGTTTTTCTTGCCGCCCGGCCCCGCTTCGCCCGTGCGCACTGCTGGCATGGCGCTTGCACCGTGCATGGCGTGACCATATGCAGCCTGGGAGGCAACGATGCGTGCGCAGAGCGGATTTACCCTGATAGAACTGATGATCGTGGTGGCCATCGCCGGCATCCTGGCGGCCGTGGCCATTCCCCAGTACGGCGACTACACGATGCGGGCCAAGGTCAGCAACGTGCTGGCGGCGGCCGCGCCGCTGAAAACGGCGGTGGCCCTGTGCGTGCAGGAAAATGCCGGCGAGGCGGGCGTTTGCAGCACGCCGGCGCAGAACGTCGCTGGCCCCATCCCCGCCTTTACTCCAACGCGCGAAGTGGCCAGCGCCAAGGTCATCACCGGCAATATCGAGCTGACCCTGGCGGAGGATCTGGGCGCCGGCATGGGCGGCAAGCTCGTGACCATGACCCTGCAGCCGGGCACCAGCAGCCTGAGCTGGCTAAACAGCACCACCGTGACGAATACGGCGGCCATCGCGGCCATCCTGAAGAACAATCCGCCCGCGCCGGCGGCGACGCTGTGACGCGGTGGCCGCGGCAGCGGCGCAGTGGCCTCAGACGATCTTTTGCCGGTCGGCGATCAGCGCTTCATACGTGAGGTTTTGCAGCAAGGTGTAGTGGGTCGGTTCCAGGTCGATGAATTGCACGCCGTACGTATGAATTTCCGCCACGTCCGCCGCATGGCCATTCGAGGGCTTGCCCACGCTGACGTTCTGGATGCGCGCGCGCGTATTGACGCGCATCTGGTGCTTGTTCGGTTGCACCAGCAAAGTAAAGCTGAGCATGACGCCGGCGTCGTCTGGCGTGAGCATGCTGGGTGATTCGATCAGCGCACCCGACACGCTGAGGTTGACGATGAACACGGGCACAGCCGCCACTTCGCGGTAGCTGAGCTGCGCGGGAATCTCGACTTTCACGCGCATGGCCGTGCGCAAGCTGGTGCCCTGAATGGCGTCGGGAAAGCTCAGGTGTACATAGTTGAGCGGGCGGCCAAAGATGCGCAGCACGCTGCAGGAAAACGCGCACACGGTGACGCCGGAAAACACGCGGATGGTCAGCTTGTCGCCTTCGTTGAGCATGATGGCGCCGCCGTTTTCCATGGGAATCCTGACGATCAGGTACTCATCCTTCACATAGCCGATCAGGGTCGAGAAATGCTGGATGGGCTTGATGGTGCGGTGCGTGATGAACTGGATGCGCCCACCCACCTGCAGATTCATGGCCTCGAACTCGAAGTCCTGGAGCTTGCTTTCCGCGGCGGGTATGTTACTTGTCATGCGATGCTCATCGTAATGTTGTCGAATAGCAGTATGCATGAATTCTTGATGAAAAAGCATTTACATCAATAAAATGCGGTTTGGCAGGAAAAAAATGCGTGCGCTGGCGCCGCCAGGTGTTTCCCGCTTTACAATTGCGTCAATATTGACGAATGTAAATATCATGACGCGCAGATACTTCTGGACCATGTTGTGCCTGATCCTGCATCAGGTCGATGCCGCCTACTGGCGTGAATGGGAAATGTTTCATGTGCCGGGCGGCATCCAGGGTTTCCTGGTGTTTAACCTGGCGGCGATTGCCGTGGTGCTGGTGGGCTACCGGCACGTGCTGCTGGCCACCGCGCAGGCGAAGCTGTATGCGGGCATCTGCGCCGCGTTGGGCGTGGGCATCTGCCTGATCCACGCCGGCTTCGCGCTGGCGGGGCTGGAACAGTTCCACTTGCCCCTGTCCGTGGCCATTATCGTGCTGTGCCTGGCCAGCGGCGTGTGGCTGCTGTGCGACTTGCGCCGCGTCCAGGGGCAGCGCACGCGCCAGGCCGCATAGTACAGCGCGGCCTTACACCTGGGCGTGCCAGTCGCCCGACTTGCCGCCATGCTTTTCCAGCACGCGCACATTCGTCATGACCATGCCGCGGTCGACGGCCTTGCACATGTCGTAGATCGTCAGCAGGCCGATCTGCACGGACGTCAGCGCCTCCATTTCCACGCCCGTCTTGCCGGTGGTGTCGACCTGGGCGCGGCAGTGCACGCTGTTGGCTGCCGCATCGACCTCAAAATCGACCGTGACACGCGTCAATGCCAGCGGGTGGCACAGGGGAATCAAATCGCTGGTGCGCTTGGCGCCCATGATGGCGGCGATGCGGGCGATGCCCAGCACGTCGCCCTTCTTGGCGGTGCCGGCAATGATCAGGGTCAGGGTGGCGGGCTGCATGCGGATGGTGCCGGCGGCCACGGCGCTGCGGCGCGTGTCTTCCTTGCTGCCGACGTCGACCATATGGGCTTGGCCCGTGGCATCGAAATGGGTCAGTTCTCCGGCGGGGGGGTGCTTGTCTGCTGTTGTCATGGCGTCAAATGAGGTCAATATGGTGGGCGCGGCACACTTGCGCGGCAAGGCATGCAACAAGCATATCGCCTGCCTGTCGCGTGGGAAAGGGCGCCGCTAACAAGGTATGATAGCACCCGTGAATTCAAAAACTCCCCTCCACATCGTGCTCCACCACGCCGTTGCGGCCATGCCGCGCCCGCCATGGCGCGCGCCCGTGCTGGCCGCATTGTGGCTCGCTTCGCCATTTGTGCTGGCGCACGCCGCGCTGGCGCAAACCTCGCCGGCGCCAGCCGCGCCAAAGCCAACCTTCAGCTCGGAACCCGCCGCACCCGCCAAGCCGGCCAGCACCTGGACGCAGCTGGCCGTGCCGCCTGCGCCCAACCTGCCGAACCTGGGCGATACCTCGCGCGAAGACCTGTCGCCGGCGATGGAACGCAAGATCGGCGAGGAAATCATGCGCGGCGTGCGCGGCGACCGCGACTACCTCGATGACGCGCCCCTGCTGGAATACCTGAATACCTTCGGCAACGCCCTGGTGGCGGCGCGGCCCAGCGTGCGCGGCGAAACGAACTACGATTATTTCTTTTTTGCCGTGCGCGATCCCCAGTTGAACGCGTTCGCCTTGCCGGGCGGCTTCATCGGCGTGCACTCGGCCTTGCTGCTGGCTGCGCAAACGGAGGCGGAACTCGCTTCCGTGCTGTCGCACGAGATCGGCCACGTGGCGCAGCGGCATATTGCCCGCATGCTGGGCCAGCAGCGCCAGGATGCGCTGATGCCGCTGGCCGCCATGCTGCTGGCGGCGCTGGCGTCGCGCGCCGGCGGCGACGTGGCCATGGGCGTGTTTGCAGCCGGCCAGGGCCTGGCCATCCAGCGCCAGCTCAATTTTGGCCGCGATGCCGAGCGCGAGGCGGACCGCATCGGCTTCCAGATCATGGGCGAAGCCGGTTTCGACACCACCGGCATGGTGGCCTTCTTTGGCCGCATGCAGGCGGCCAGCCGCTCGTACAGCGACCTGGTGCCCGCTTACCTGCAAACCCATCCGCTGACGACGGAGCGCATCGCCGATATCCAGGCGCGCATCCGCGAGCAGCCTTATAAACAGCGCCCGGACAGCCTGAATTTCCATTTGGCACGCGCGCGCGCCCGCGTGCTGCAGGATGAAAGCGTGCAGGGTTTGCTCAATGCCAAGGCGGTTTTCAAGACACAGCTGGAGCAGCAAAGCCGCTTCCAGGTAACGGCCGCCCATTACGGCCTGTCGTATGTGGCCGTCAAGCAGGCCAAGCCCGCCGAGGCACAGGCGGAACTCGATGCGGCCAATGCGGCGCTGCACCAGCCGGCCGGGCCGAATGTATTTACCTCGGGCGGCACGCAAGGCCCGAATTCCCTGCTGGCGGCGATGGCGCTGGAAGTGCTCTTGATGCCGGCGCAAAAGAAGGAAGTGGCACAGCAGGCCCTCAAGGCGGCGGACGCTACGCGCATGCAATTCCCCCTGTCGCGCGGGATTGCCCGCCAGTATGCGGAAGCGCTGATGGCGGCCGGCAAGCAGGAGCAGGCCACCCTGTATTTGCGCGACCAGGTGCAGCTGTACAAGGAAGAACCGGAACTGTATGACTTGCTGGCCAAAGCGTATGCTGAACAGGGCAAGATGACCTTGCAGCACATGGCCCTGGCCGAATCCTATGTGCTGCAGGGTGCCACGATGGCCGCGCTGGACCAGCTGACGATCGCCCGCAAATCGACGGACGCCACCTTTTACGACCAGGCCGTGATCGATGCGCGCGAGCGGGAATTGCAGGAGAAACGCCGCGAGCAGCTGAAGGACCAGAAGTCCTAGTCCTCGTCCGTGTCGGCTTGCGGCAGCTGCACGAAGTCGAACAAGGACGGCGCCGCGTCATAGTCCAGCGGCTGCACGGCAATGTGCTTGCCCGCGTGCAATAGGGTCAAGCTGCCCTGGTGCCATTCCAGCCAGTCCTGCAAGGCGTCGTTGCTGGCCGGCTGGCCATCGACATGCAGCGCATCGAGCACCTGCGACAGGTCGCGGTCATCCACCTGCGCCACGATATCGGCGTGGCGCAAGATCAGCGTGCCGTCGTCGCACCAGTAGACTTGTTCAAACTGTTCCAGCGGCGCTCCCGTCTGCAAGACAAAACCATGCTGCGGGTCGCTGCGGGCGATGTACGGCGTCGCTTCCAGGTTCACATACACGCGCTGCGGGCCGTTCTGGAAAAACCAGCAGCCCCGTTCATCCTGCGCATAATTGCGGTTGATAAAGCCCAGCAGGGCCGCATGGACGATCTTCTCGCCCGGCAGTTGCTGTTGCTGCGCCTGCTGGTCGCGCATGCGCCAGTGGCCGCGCGCATCGAGGCCCAGCCAGCCGTAGCAGTGGGGGACGTTTGGCCATTTGGCCAGGGCTTGCTTGACGAGATCATCCATGTAAGACATTTTCCGGGTAAGTGGGGGCAGCGCCAGCGTGACAGCTTTGCGGCGCGGACGGCGCTACGCTGCCGTGTTCAAAGTGGGAAAGCAGGCGCTGCGGCAGCCAATCCAGGCTGCCCGGCAAGGCGCCGGCCGCAAAGCCGACATGCCCGCCGTGGCGCGGATACTCGAGCGTGACGTTCGGCGCGGCGCTGCGCGGCAGGAAGCGCCCGGGCAGGAAGGGATCATTTTTCGCATTCAGTACCAGGGTCGGCACGGTGATGTCGTGCAACACGTGCTTGGCGCTGGCGCGGTGCCAGTAATCGTCGGCGTCGCGGTAGCCGTGCAGAGGTGCCGTGACGACATTGTCGAAGGCATGCAAGTCGCGCGCGGCCAGCATGGCGTCGCGCGCGAACAGGCCGGGGAATTGCTCCAGCTTGGCCAGGCATTTCGGTTTCAGGGTATTCAGGAACATGCGCGTGTAGAGCCGGTTGGCGCCCGTGGACAGGGCCTTGCCCCCTTGCGCCAGGTCCAGCGGCGCCGACACGGCGGCGGCGGCATCGACGATCTCCGCCTGGTGCTGCGACTGGCCCAGCCAGCACAGCAGGGCGTTGCCGCCCAGCGACACGCCGGCCGCATAAAACCTGCCCGTGGCGCGCGGGCGCAACTGGCGCAAGACCCAGTCCACTTCCTGCGCGTCGCCCGAATGGTAAAAACGTGGCGCCAGGTTGGCTTCGCCTGAACAGCCGCGAAAATGCGGCACGGCGCCGGACCAGCCGCGCGCCGCCACCTCGGCCATCATGGCGCGCGCGTAATGACTGTTCGACGACCCTTCCAGGCCGTGGAACAGCACCACGAAGGGCTGGCCTGGCTGGCCGTCGACCAGGTCGACGTCGACGAAGTCGCCATCGGGCGCCTGCCAGCGTTCGCGGCGGAAGGCCACGGCCGGCTTGTTCAGGCACACGGCCGGATAAATCGTCTGCAGGTGGCCGCCAGGCAGCCACAGCGGGGCGGCATAGGGCGCGTTGTTGATATGAGGCAAAGGCATCAGTGCAGGATCTGCGTCCCCGTCGTGTCGGCCGGTGCGCCGCCCGGGGCGATCGAGGCGTGGTGCAGCACGATGCGCCAGCCGCGCGGCGTCTTCACGTATACATTCGTCGCCAGCAGGTGCGCCGGCGCGCCATCCTCGCTGGTGACGCCTTCGATGACCGTGTGCACGGAACTCATCAGATTGTGTGTTTCATGCAGCTGCGCCGGCACGATATGCAGGCCGCCGCCCGCCAGGATGGTTTCCCACGAGGCGCGGATGGCGGCGTGGCCGATCAGGCGCGCGCCGCCCGGGTGGATGCAGACGATCTCTTCATCGTCGGCCCACAGCGCCATCAGCGCTTCGAGGTCGGCGCGGTGCAATGCATCGTAGAACGCCGCTTCGACTTCGGCGGCGCTGCCATTGAGTTCCTTCAGACGTTTCATGACGACTCCGTGCTGGACCGGTACAAATAATATTGTGCAAATAAAAACGGCGCGCTGGTGGCGCGCCGCTGGGCAGTTTAATGGTGGCCGGCGCTGGCGCCTTCCTTCAGGGTGTAGGCGGTGCCGCAGTACGGGCACTTGGCGATGCCGTCCTTGTTAAATTCCAGGAACACGCGCGGATGCGACGACCACAGCGGCATGGCCGGGTTAGGGCAGTGGGCTGGCAAGTCTTTACCGTCGAGTTCGACCGCTGGCTGGGTGGATTTTGTCATCTTGTCATGCTCCGTGAGGCTGTATGGAAGGAAGTCGGCTGCTGCCAAAAGCACGATTTTAACGGATTCAGGCAGCCAGCAAAAATCGTCGCTAAAATGGCGTCTTGATCATCTTCGGCTGCGGCGCGGTTTTTTGCGGAAACACGGCACTTGCAGCGCCACACTGACTGGATTTGCCTTGCCGGTATCACCGTTGCGTCCCCTTCGCCCCGTCCGCCTCGCGCGTACCATTGTTGTGCAGTTACCACAGTCCGTCCGCTGGAGCGCCGCGTGAACGCTGTGGTGGCCGCGCCGGACGATGGCGTGCTGAAAGACGCCTGGCGTGCCGGCCTGAAGCTGGGCGCGCCCAGCCTGCTGGGCATTGCCGCCTGGGGCATGGTAGTGGGCGTGGCCATGGTCAAAAGCGGCCTGACGGTGACGCAGGCCGGGGCCATGACCTTGCTGGTCTTTGCCGGCTCGGCCCAGCTGGCCGCCTTGCCCTTGCTGGCCGCGCACGCGCCCGTGTGGGTGATCTTCGCCACGGCCCTCGTCGTCAATTTGCGTTTCGTCATCTTTTCCGTGCTGCTGGCGCCGCACTTTGCCCACCTGCCATGGCGCCAGCGCTTTGCGCTCGGCTATGTTTCAGGCGACATCACCGTGGGCCTGTTCCTGCAGCGCTACCCGGACGAAACGCCGGACCCGGCCAAGCTGCCCTTCCTCAAGGGCCTGATCTACCCGAACTGGCTGGCCTGGCAAATCGGTTCCTTCATCGGCATCGTGCTGGGCGCCGTCTGCCGGCCGAGTGGGGGCTGGGTTTTGCCGGCACGTTGGCGATCCTGTGCGTGACGATACCGCTGATCCTCAGCCGCGCCGCCCTGTGCGGCGTGCTGGTGGCGGGCACGGTGGCCGTGCTGGCGTATGGCTTGCCCTATAAACTGGGCTTGCTGGTGGCCGTGCTGGTGGGCATGCTCAGCGCCATGGTGGTGGAAGAATTGACGGAAAAGTGGACAAAACGCCATGTTTGAGAATATCGACTGGGGCCGCCTGGATGTGTGGATTGCCATCGCCGTGCTGGCGGTGGCCACGGCCGCCACGCGCAGCACCTTCTGGCTGATCGGCCACCACATCACGATTCCCCGGCGGGTCGGCGAGATGCTGCGCTATGCGCCGGCATGCGCGCTGGCGGCCATCATTGCGCCCGACATGCTGCTGGAAGGGCAGCAGGTGCACTTCGAATTGTCTAACTTGAAACTCTTGTCGGGTATTGCCGCCACGATCTTTTTCGTGATTCGCCGTAATATGTTGCAAACCATTGTATTTGGCATGCTGGTTTTCACGGGCTTGCGACTGTTGCACGTTTTTCAGTAAAGCAGGACAAATCGGCGATTTGGTCTGGTCATTGCGGTAAAATAGCGCACTTCCTTCCACTCGTCATCTGGATCGCCATGTCAGCTGTTCTCAACTTCATCCGTCTGCAAGATTTGATCGACCAAAATGCACTGCAAGGCAAGCGCGTGTTTATCCGCGCCGACCTGAATGTCCCGCAAGATGACAGTGGCAAGATTACCGAAGACACGCGTATCCGCGCCTCGGTGCCGGCCATCCGCGCCGCCCTCGACGCTGGCGCCGCCGTCATGGTGACGTCGCACCTGGGCCGTCCGACGGAAGGCGAGTTCAAGCCGGCCGACAGCCTGGCGCCCGTGGCCGCCCGCTTGTCGGAACTGCTGGGCCAGGAAGTTGCATTGAAACAAGATTGGATCGATGGCGCCGGCCTGGAATCGCTGGCCGCCGGCCAAGTGGTCTTGCTGGAAAACGTGCGCGTGAACAAGGGCGAAAAGAAAAACAGCGATGAGCTGGCGCAAAAAATGGCCAAGCTGTGCGATATCTACGTCAATGACGCGTTCGGCACGGCCCACCGCGCCGAAGCATCCACCCACGGCATCGCCAAGTTCGCGCCCGTCGCCTGCGCCGGTCCGCTGCTGGCCGCCGAACTGGACGCGCTGGGCAAAGCCTTGCACGCGCCGGCCCGTCCCTTGCTGGCTATCGTTGCCGGCTCGAAAGTATCGAGCAAGCTGACCATCTTGAAAGCCCTGTCCGACAAGGTCGATAACCTGATCGTCGGCGGCGGCATCGCCAACACCTTCATGAAGGCCGTCGGCTTGAACGTCGGCAAGTCGCTGGTGGAAGCCGAACTCGTCGATGAAGCCAAGGCCATCATCGAGATCATGGCCAAGCGCGGCGCGCAAGTGCCGATTCCCGTCGATGTTGTGTGCGCCAAGGAATTCTCGCCAACGGCAGCCGCCACCGTCAAGGATGTGGCCGACGTGGCGGACGACGACATGATCCTCGATATCGGCCCGAAAACAGCGGCCCTGCTGGCGCAGCAGATCGGCGCCGCCGGCACCATCGTCTGGAACGGCCCGGTCGGCGTGTTCGAATTCGACCAGTTCGGCAACGGCACCAAGACATTGGCGCTGGCCATTGCCGCATCGAAAGCATTCTCCATTGCCGGCGGTGGCGACACCCTGGCGGCGATTGCAAAATACGACATTACCGATAAAATCAGCTATATCTCGACGGGCGGCGGCGCCTTCCTGGAGTTCCTGGAAGGCAAGACTTTGCCAGCCGTCGAAATCCTCATGCAGCGCGCCGCCTGAGGCGCGGCAGTTAGCAGTTCAGTACCAAGCGCAGCCTGACCGCTGCGCTTTTACCTTGCCGGGCGGTTCAGCCGCCAGGTCTTGCTCACCTTCGCTCGCGCACAAGGAATCCTATGCCACGTGGTACAAAAATCGTAGCAACAATCGGCCCCGCCTCTACCGACTTCGATATCCTGGTCAAGATGATACGGGCGGGCGTCGACGTGGTGCGCTTGAATTTTTCCCACGGCAAGGCGCAGGACCATATCGACCGCGCGGCGCTGGTACGCCTGGCGGCGCTCGAATGCGGCCGCGAAGTGGCCATCATGGCCGACATGCAGGGGCCGAAGATTCGTGTCGGCAAGTTTGAAAATGCGCGCATCCAGCTCGAAGCGGGCGACAAGTTCATCCTCGACGCCAAGTGGGGCGAGAACGGCGAACTGGGCAATCAGGAACGTGTCGGCCTCGACTACAAGGCCCTGCCGCGCGACCTGCACAAGCACGACGTGCTGCTGCTCAATGACGGCCTGATCGTGCTGATCGTCGAGCGCATCCACGGCAGCGAAATCCATACCACCGTCAAGATCGGCGGCGAGCTGTCGAACAACAAGGGCATCAACCGCCAGGGCGGCGGCCTGTCCGCGCCGGCTTTGACGGCGAAAGATATGGAAGACATCAAGACGGCCATGAGTTTCCAGGCCGACTATCTGGCCATTTCCTTCCCGAAATGCGCGACCGACATGGAAATGGCGCGCCAGCTGGCCAATATCGCCGGCGAACCGTATCACCACAAGCCGATGATGATCGCCAAGATCGAGCGCGCGGAAGCCATTCCCGCACTGCAAGAGATTCTCGACGCGTCGGACGGCATCATGGTGGCGCGCGGCGACCTGGCCGTGGAAGTGGGCAACGCGGCCGTGCCGGCACTGCAAAAGCGCATGATCAAGATGGCGCGCGCGTCAAATAAACTGGCGATCACGGCCACGCAGATGATGGAATCGATGATCGTCAACGCCGTGCCGACCCGCGCCGAAGTGTCCGACGTGGCGAACGCCGTGCTCGACGGCACCGACGCCGTCATGACGTCCGCCGAGACGGCTTCTGGCAAGTACCCGATCGAGACGGTCGAAATGATGGCCGCCATCTGCGTCGAAGCGGAGCAGTCCGAATACAACAAGCTCGACGCTGATTTCCTCAACGTCACGTTTACCCGCATCGACCAGTCGATCGCGTATGGCGCGCTGTTTACGGCCCATCACCTGCGCGTGAAAGCCATCGTGGCGCTGACGGAGTCCGGTTCCACGGCCTTGTGGATGAGCCGTCACAGCATCGACACGCCGATCTACGCGCTCACGCCCAGCGTCACAACCTTGCGCAAAGCGGCGCTGTACCGCAATGTACGCGCGTATCATCTGATGCAGAACGCCCCCAGCGCGCAAGTGCTGAAGCAGGCGGAAGATTTACTGGTGGAACAGGGTATCGTCAGGAAGGGCGACATGATCGTCGTCACCTGGGGCGAGCCGATGGGCCAGGTGGGTGGCACAAACGCATTGAAAATCGTCAAGGTCGGCGATCTTGACTCCGTGCTGATTTGATATAAAGAATGCAGGCGCCGGCGCGGCAGTCAGTCATCCGCCGCGAAGCGCCGCAACGGTTTCTATTGTTATCTGGAGTATTACCATGTCTCTCGTATCCATGCGTCAACTGCTGGACCACGCCGCCGAAAACGGTTACGGCATTCCTGCTTTCAACGTCAACAACCTTGAGCAAGTGCAGGCCATCATGGCTGCCGCCGACGCGCTCAACAGCCCGGTGATCATGCAGGCGTCCGCTGGCGCGCGCAAATACGCCGGTGAAGCGTTCCTGCGCCACCTGATCGACGCGGCCGTCGAAGCGTATCCGCACATTCCCGTCGTCATGCACCAGGATCACGGCCAGTCGCCGGCCGTCTGCATGGCCGCCATCCGTTCGGGTTTTACTTCCGTGATGATGGACGGTTCGCTGGAAGCGGACGGCAAGTCGGTTGCCTCGTATGAATACAACGTGGAAGTGTCGCGTGAAGTGGTGAAATTCTCGCACGCCATCGGCGTGACGGTGGAAGCGGAACTGGGCGTGCTCGGTTCGCTGGAAACCATGAAGGGCGACAAGGAAGACGGCCACGGCGCCGACGGCACCATGACGCGCGAACAACTGCTGACGGACGTGGCGCAAGCGGCCGATTTCGTGCAGCGCACCCAGTGCGACGCGCTGGCGATCGCCATCGGCACCTCGCACGGCGCCTACAAATTCACGCGCAAGCCGACGGGCGACATCCTGGCCATCGACCGCATCAAGGAAATCCACGCGCGCATCCCGAACACCCACCTGGTGATGCACGGCTCCTCGTCGGTCCCGCAGGAATTGCTGGCCATCATCCGTGAATTCGGCGGCGACATGAAGGAAACCTACGGCGTGCCAGTCGAGGAAATCCAGGAAGGCATCCGTCACGGCGTGCGCAAGATCAATATCGACACCGACATCCGCCTGGCGATGACGGCCGCAATCCGCAAGTACCTGTTCGAGAACCCGTCGAAATTCGACCCGCGCGACTACCTGAAGCCAGCCCGTCTGGCTGCTGAACAAATCGTGCGCGCGCGCATGCAGGCGTTCGGCTGCGAAGGCCAGGCGTCGAAAATCAAGGCCATGCCACTGGAAAAAATGGCCGAGCGCTACAAGGCCGGCGAGCTGTCGCAAATTGTGAAGTAAAATTCTGTCTGGAACGGGCCGGATGCAATCCTCCGTGCCCGATTTTCTCGACCGGCAGGCGCCCCCTGCCTGCCGGTTTCGTTTCATCCAACTATTCCCCCGCTATGAACAGCCTCTATCAGACTTCCATCCATTCCCTGCCACTGCTGGGCCACGGCAAGGTCCGCGACAACTACGCCGTTGGCGACGACAAGATCCTCATCGTCACGACGGACCGCCTGTCGGCCTTCGATGTCGTCATGAACGAGCCTATCCCCGGCAAGGGCATGGTCCTCAACCAGATGAGCGACTTCTGGTTCGAGAAACTCGGCCATATCGTGCCGAACCACCTGACCGGCGTCGCGCCTGAGTCCGTGGTGGCAGAGGATGAAGTGGAGCAGGTACGGGGTCGTGCCGTGGTGGCCAAGCGCCTGAAACCGATCATGGTCGAGGCGGTCGTGCGCGGCTACATCATCGGTTCGGGCTGGAAAGATTACCAGGAGTCGGGCAGCATCTGCGGCATCGAATTGCCAGCCGGCCTGCAACAGGCGGCCAAGCTGCCGGAGCCGATTTTTACCCCGGCGGCCAAGGCCGAACTGGGCGAGCATGATGAAAACATCAGCTTTGCGGAAATGGAAGAGCGCATCGGCGCTGAGCTGGCCGCCAGGATGCGCGATGTCGCCATTCAACTGTATAAAACCGCCGCCGAATATGCGGCCACGCGCGGCATCATCATCGCCGACACCAAGTTCGAATTCGGCCTGGACGACAATGGCGTGATGCACCTGATGGATGAAGTGCTGACGGCCGATTCGTCGCGCTTCTGGCCCGCCGATTCCTACCAGGAAGGCATTTCGCCACCGTCGTTCGACAAGCAATTCGTGCGCGACTACCTGGAAACGTTGACCTGGGGCAAAACCGCACCAGCGCCTGCGCTGCCGGCCGACGTCATTGAAAAAACCCAGGCCAAGTATTTTGAAGCCATCGAACGCCTGACGGGCGAGAAGCTGAAGGCATAAGATGGCAGAGCAAAACAAGCCTTTGGTTGGCGTCATCATGGGCTCGTCCTCGGACTGGGACGTGATGCAGAACGCGGTCGCCATCCTGAAACAGTTTGGCGTGCCCTTCGAGGCGCAAGTCATTTCCGCGCACCGCATGCCGGACGAAATGTATGCGTACGCGAAAAGCGCGCGCGCGCGCGGCTTGCGCGCCATCATCGCCGGTGCCGGCGGCGCGGCCCACCTGCCTGGCATGGTGGCGGCGATGACCATCGTGCCCGTGCTGGGCGTGCCCGTGCCATCGAAATACCTGCGTGGCGAAGACTCCATGCTGTCGATCCTGCAAATGCCCAAGGGCGTGCCGGTGGCCACCTTCGCCATCGGTGAAGCGGGTGCGGCAAATGCGGCGCTGACGGCGGTGGCCATGCTGGCCGCCAACGACGACGCCCTGGCGGAACAGCTAGAAGCTTTCCGCGCCACGCAAACTGCCGCCGCCAAGGCGATGGTCTTGCCGCTTGAATAATGTGCTTGAAAAATAATGAATAGTAAATTGACTTCCCCATTGCTGCCTGCCTCCCATCCATCGGCATGGCTGGGCGTGATGGGCGGCGGCCAGCTGGGCCGCATGTTTGCCCAGGCCGCCCAGAGCATGGGCTACCAGGTTGCAGTTCTTGAACCTGTGCTGGAACCGGCCGCCACTTGCCCTGCGGGGCAGGTGGCGCAGCGCCTGATCAACGCCGGCTATGACGACGAGGCCGGCCTCGACGCGCTGGCCGCCCAGTGCCTGGCCGTCACCACGGAATTCGAGAACGTCCCGGCCGGCAGCCTGTCGCGCCTGGCCAGTCACGTTTTCGTGGCGCCCAATGCCCACGGCGTGTCGGTGGCGCAAGACCGCATCGCGGAAAAACGTTTCTTTGTCGATTGCGCCGCCAAGTCGGGCGTGCTGCCGGCGCCGCACATGGTCATCGCCACGCAAGACGATATCGACGCCATCGGCGACGACTTGCTGCCGGGCATCTTGAAAACCGTGCGCATGGGCTATGACGGCAAGGGCCAGTTCCGCGTGCGCACGCGCGACGAGGTGCGCGCCGCGTTCGCGGAAATGGGCGAAGTAACTTGTCTGCTGGAAAAAATGCTGCCGCTGGCGTATGAAGTGTCGGTGCTGACGGCGCGCGGCGCGGATGGCGAATCGGTCGTGTATCCGATCGCCGAAAACGTGCACCGCGACGGCGTGCTGTTTACCACCACCGTGCCGGGGCCGAACGTCTGCGACGACAGCGCTGCCAAGGCGCAGCGGGCGGCGCAAGCCATGGTCGCCGAACTCGGCTACGTGGGCGTGCTGTGCATCGAATTCTTCGTATTGACCGATGGCAGCCTGGTGGTCAATGAAATGGCGCCGCGCCCGCACAACAGCGGCCACTACACGATGGATGCCTGCGTTACGAGCCAGTTCGCGCAGCAGGTGCGGGCCATGGCGCGCTTGCCGCTGGGCGACGTGCGCCAGCATTCGCCGGCCGTGATGCTCAACATCCTCGGCGACGCCTGGTTTGCCGACGGCGGCGATGTCGCCAGCGAACCGGCCTGGGACCGCATCCTGGCGCTGCCGGGCGCCTGCCTGCACCTGTACGGCAAGGATGATCCGCGGCGTGGCCGCAAGATGGGCCACCTGACCCTGGTCGCGCCCACCTTGCCGGAAGCGCAGCAGCGCTTGCACGATGCTTGCCTGATCCTGGGAATCGCGCCGTGAGCGTGCCCGCACACGACCTGCAAGCGGCCGCCGCCGTGCTGGAAGCGGGCGGTCTCGTCGCTTTCCCCACGGAAACCGTGTATGGCCTGGGTGCCGATGCGGAAAACCCGGCCGCCGTGGCGCGCATTTACGAAGCCAAGGGACGTCCATCCGACCATCCCGTGATCGTGCACGTGGCGCCCGGTGCCGACCTGGCGCACTGGTCCGACGAGATACCCGTGGAAGCGCAGCAGCTGGTGGCCGCCTTCTGGCCCGGTCCGCTGACCCTGATCGTCAAGCGCGCCGCGCATATTCCCGACGCCGTTTCCGGCGGCCAGGATACGGTGGGCTTGCGCTGCCCGTCGCACCCGGTGGCTATCGAATTGCTACGCACCTTCAAGGGCGGCAAGGGCGGGCTGGCGGCGCCGTCGGCGAATAAATTCGGCAATGTCAGCCCGACCACGGCGCAGCACGTGCGCGATGAATTCGCGGCGGAACTCGCTAGCGGCTTGCTGGGTGCCGTGCTCGATGGCGGGCAGAGCGATGTCGGCATCGAATCGACCATCGTCGACCTGTCGCGCCTGGCCACGCATGGCCCCGTGCTGTTGCGCCCTGGCCATATCAGCAGCGAACAAATCGCCGCCGTCATCGGCCGCGCGCCGGCGATGGCCGACGCCGCCGCGCCGCGCGCATCGGGCACCCTGGAATCGCACTACGCGCCACACACGCCTGTTGCGATGCAGCACAGCGATGCGCTGGGCGAAACGCTGAACCGGTTGCTCAACGACGGACGCCGCGTGGCCCTGATCCATTACTCGGACATGCCGCCTGCCAGCGCCAGCGTGCGCCTGGCCGCCGTGCCGGAAAGCTATGCACACGCGCTGTACGCCTCGCTGCGCACGATGGACCAGGTGGGCGCCGAGCTGATTCTCGTCGAGGCGCCGCCCACCGGCCCGCAGTGGCTGGGCATCAATGACCGTTTGCGGCGTGCCGCGTTCGGCTCAAGTGGTATCTTGCAGCAATTTCTATCCGTATGAAAAGAGCCCCGCAAGGGGCTTTTTCTTGATGCGGCGCAATAGAGATGCTTGCCACGAAACATCTTTCCTCCCCCATAATCGATGCATCCGTTCCACTGCGGCCGGGTGCCGGCGTTGTTGTAAATTGGCTGATTTTTCAAACATAATTTATATACAAGCCCCATGAACGATGGCATATTAGTTGGGTAGCGAATAGCACGCCCGTTCGTTTAGAAACCAGAAAAAGACCCGAGGAGACAAAATGCATCAAACAAAATTCGCGCTGGCCGTGTTGGCGGCGGCTGTCCTGGCAGGTTGCGGCGGCGCCAGCGGCGGTGATCAAACGCTGAAAACCAAATACTCGGCGCAGGTGTCGTTCGGCGACAGCCTGTCCGACGTGGGTTCGTACGCCGTCGGCACCGTGCTGGCGAAAGGCGGCGGCAAATTCACCATCAATGGCAACAACACCGCCATCAATCCTGAACTGACCGGCAAGAACTGGACCGAGCACCTGGCCGCCCAGTTCAGCCTGCCAGTTCCATGCGCCGCTGAAACGGGCCTGGAAGGCAACGCCGCACAAGGCCTGGCCGTTGCGCGCGTCAAGCATGCCGGCTGCTTCGGCTATGCCATGGGCGGCTCGCGCGTGACCAATCCGGTCGGTCCGAACAACAAATTGACGGGCAGCGCGCTGGGCGCACTGACCGTGCCCGTGGTCACGCAGATCGCCAATCACCTGGCCGTCTCCGGTGGCAAGTTCAGCGGTACGGAAGCCGTCTTCGTGATGGCCGGCGGCAATGACGTGCTGTTCCAGCTGGGCGCCCTGCAAGCTGGCGCGACGGCGGCCGGCACGAAGGCCGGCGCCGATGCGGGCGCGCTGGCCTTCGCCACCAACCTGACCATGGCCCTGGCCGCTGGCGCCACCAATCCGGCCACGGCAGCAGCGTCGATCGGCGCCGCCATCAAAGCGGCCAGCGCCGCGCCTGGCGCCACGTCGACGACGATCGTCGGTGCTGGCGTGCAAGCGGCTGTTCTCGCCGGTAACACGAATGCGCCAACCCTGGCCCCTGCTCTGGCCGCCAAGGCGCAGGCCGATGCGACCGTCACGGGTAACGCCGCCGGTGCCAAGGCCGGTGCCGACTATGCCGTGGCGCAAGGACCTGTGCTGATTGCTTCCATGAAACAGGCCGGCATCGAACTGGTGGCGCTGGTCAAGGACCAGATCATTGCCAAGGGCGCCAACTATGTGGTGGTCAACAACCTGCCGGACGTGGCCGGTACGCCATCGGGCCTGAGCAAGGATGCCAATACCAAGGCCCTCATCAACGCCATGGTCAGTGCCTTCAACAGTGAGCTGAGCTCCGGCTTGAACGGCAACGCGAAGGTCTTGCTGGTCGACGTGTTTGCCGTCAGCCATGACCAGGGCGTCAATCCCGGTCCATATGGCCTGACCAATGTCAGCGAGACGGCGTGCGACCTGACGCCGGCGAAAAACATCCTGGGCAGCTCGCTGGTGTGCAACGGCTCGAACCTGAAAACGGGCGATGTCAGCCACTACGCCTATGCCGACGATGTGCATCCGACGCCGTTCAACAACCTGCTGCTGGCCCGTTATGTGGCCAAGGAAATGGTTGTGCGCGGCTGGCTGTAAACGACGGCAGCACCGGCGGCGCCCCGGAGGCGTGGCCGGTGCCGATAGCGGCAAGACTCGGCAAGACTCGATAGCGGAACACTCCGCACACAATGAATCAGGAGACAAGATGAAGAATCGTTTGAATACCGCCGTGCGCGTGCTGGCTGCGGCTGCCGCGATGGCCGTGGCGACGGGCGCCTCGGCGCAAAGCGCGGGTACCTGGATGGTCAAGGCCGGCGTGAACAAGATCACGCCGCACGTGGATAGTGGCGATGTGTCGGCACCAGCGTTGCCGGGCACCAAAGCCGACGTCAAGTCGGATACCAAGCCCATCCTGACGTTTGCCTACATGCTCACCGATAATGTTTCGGCGGAAATGATTCTGGGCGTGCCGTACAAGCATGAGCTGGTGGGCGATGGCGCCATCAAGGGTACGGGCAAGCTGGGGACGGCGGAAGCCTTGCCGCCGACGGCCTTTATTCAGTACCGTTTCTTCCAGCCCAATGCGATGATCCGTCCTTACGTAGGTGCGGGCCTGACGTATGCTTATTTCCAGAAGGAAAGAGGTTCGGGGCAGCTGACGGCGTTGCTGGATCCGGGTGGCAAGCCGGTCACCTACAGCATGAAGAACAAGCTGGCAGGCAGCCTGGTGGTCGGCAGTACGCTGGCCATCAACGAGCGCTGGTTTGCCGACGTGGCCGTGGTCAAGACGTTCCTGAAAACCAAGGCGACATTCTCCACCGGCCAGACACAGAGCATCACCCTGGACCCGCTGGCAGTGAGTGTCAGCATCGGCTACAACTTCAAGCTGTAATGCAAAAAAATCCGCCTCGGCGGATTTTTTTTTGGGCTTGCTCAGGCGGCAGGCGTATTGAACTTGCCGTTGTGGAAGATCAGCGGCGGCTGCGAGGCGAACGCGCATTGCTCCACCTCGCCCACGAAAATGACGTGGTCGCCTTCCGGGTAGCGGCTGCGGTTGTGGCACTCGAACCAGGCCGATGCGCCTTTCAGGATGGGCTGGCCCGTGCGCGACAGTTCATATTCGACGTCATCGAAGGGATTCGGCGTGCGGCGTGAAAAGCGCGTAGCCAGTTCCGCCTGCTCTGCGCCCAGCACATTGATGACGTAATGGGAGTTGCCGCTGAAGATGGGCATGCTGTTGGCGACCGAGCCCAGGCTCCACAGCACCAGCGGCGGCGACAGCGAGACGGAATTGAAGGAACTGGCCGTGAGGCCGCGGAAACTGCCGTCGGCCAGGCGCGTGGTGATCACCGTCACGCCGGTGGCAAACTGCGACAATGCCTGGCGGAAATGTGCCGTATCGAATTCTTGCGCGGGCGCGCGGGGAGAGCGTGTGTTCATGGGTGACCTGTCTATTTGCTGCCATTATGCCAAAAATCGGCCAGGCCAGCGCAATTGTGGCCCGTCCTGCGCTATGTGCGGTACACCACGCGCCGTGGCAAGCGGCACTGCAGGCCCCGCCGCTTTGCGTTACAGTGGTGGAAGAGGCAAGTATGTCCTGCTCAAGCAGACAGCCGGGGCAGGCGGCGCTGGCCGGCGCGTATATTTTTGCAGGAGAGCATCATGAATGGACAGACGGAAATCGCGGTGCTGGGAGGCGGCTGTTTCTGGTGCCTGGAAGCCGTATACCTCGAGGTGCGCGGCATCACGCGGGTGGCGTCCGGCTATACGGGCGGCAGCGTGCCGCATCCCACGTATGAGCAGATCTGTACGGGCCAGACGGGCCACGCGGAAGTGGTGTGGCTGGAATTCGACCCGGCCGTGATCAGCTACCACGACATACTCGAGATATTTTTTACGATCCACGATCCCACCACCCTGAATCGCCAGGGCAATGATGTGGGCACGCAATACCGTTCCGTCATCTACTACCAGTCGCCTGAACAGGAGAAAGTCGCGCGCAAGGTCATCGCCGCAATGGCCAGCGTGTGGGATGCGCCCATCGTCACGCAACTGGCGCCGGCCCAGCCGTATTACCAGGCCGAGGCCTACCACCAGCAGTACGTGGCGCAGCATCCGCTGAAGGGCTATTGCGCCTGTGTCGTCGCGCCCAAGGTGGAGAAACTGCGCGTCATGTATGCGCACCGCGTGAAGTGAAGCAGCGCTCGCCTGCTGGCGCTCAGGCCGTCAACACGGGTGCCGGCATCGCGCTTTTCTCATACATGTAGTTGCGCGACCAGGGCAGGGTGGACGAGCGCCGTCCCGCCTTCACGCAGACGATCTGGTACAGGCTGATCAAATCCTGTTCGAAGGCATAAGCGCAGCCGGCCAGGTAGACGTGCCAGATGCGGAAGCGCCGCTCGCCCGCCAGCGGCCGGATCTGCTCGGCATGGGCTTCAAAATTTTCCGTCCACAGGGCGCAGGTGCGCGCATAGTGGCGGCGCAGGTTTTCCACGTCCAGCACTTCCAGCCCCCCTTGCTGCATGGTTTTCAGCACATTGCCGATGTGCGCCAGTTCGCCATGCGGAAACACGTATTTTTCGATGAATTCGCCGCCGCCATACGGCGTTTCGCCGTTGTCCGGGTCGGTCGAGGTAATGCCGTGGTTCATCGCCATGCCGTCCGGCGCCAGCAGCTTGTTGATGATGCTGAAATACTCGGGCAAATGTTTCAGGCCCACGTGTTCGAACATGCCCACGCTGGTAATGCGGTCGAACTGGCCCGTGACGTCGCGGTAGTCCTGCAGGCGGATCTCGATCAGGTGCTCGAGGCCGGCGGCCGCCACGCGCTCGCGCGCCAGCGCATACTGGTTTTCCGACAGGGTCACGCCCACGCAGCGGGCGCCGTAGTGCTGCGCCGCGCGCATCACCAGCGCGCCCCAGCCGCAGCCGATGTCGAGCAGGGTCTGGCCCGGCTGCAGCTGGATTTTTGTCAGGATATGGTCGATCTTCTTGACCTGCGCCTGTGCCAGGGTTTCATCGCCGTTTTCAAAGTAGGCGCAGGAATACACGAGGGCGGGGTCGAGGAACTGCTGGTAGAACGCGTTCGACACGTCGTAGTGATAACGGATGGCTTCGGCATCCTTGCTCTTGTCGTGCGTAAAGCTGCGCACGATGCGGGCCAGCTTGCCTTCCGGCTTGAGGGTGTTGCGCGCCAGGGCGTTACAGATGGCAATCATGTCCATGGCCGTGCCCTTGACCTCGATATTGCCTTCCACGTAGGCCGAACCGAGATTGGCCAGCGAAGGGTTCAGCAGATAGCGGGCCGAGGCGGCGGTGGGCAGGCGGATGGTGACTCTGGGCGCTTCACTCGACAGGTCGACGTGCTGGCCATTCCACAATTCTATGCGCAGCGGCAAGGCGGTCTTGCTGCGGATACCGGCGATCCAGGACTTGAGTTGGTTTTGTACAAACAAAATGGCCTCCAATGAAGCGGCCGCTGGCGCGGCAGCAAATTGAGAAACAATGATCTAAGCACTACACCTCATAGCCTACACCTATATTGCCGGGCTTGCTTTGCGCCGCCTTGGCCACGCGCTTCAAGGCTGCAGGCGCTGCATGCTCCATTGCCCGTCCGCCCCGCGCGTGTAGACGATGCGGTCGTGGAAACGCGAGCGGCGGCCCTGCCAGAATTCGATGCGCTCCGGCTGCAAGCGGTACCCGCCCCAGTGTTCCGGACGCGGCGGCGGGGCATCGCCGATGGCGGCAGCCACGGCCGCGTAATTGCTTTCCAGAGCGGCGCGGTCGGCGATGGGCGCACTTTGTTGCGAGGCAATCGCTGACAACCGGCTTTGCACGGGGCGCACATTGAAATACTCGTCGCTCTCGGCGGCCGTGGTTTTCACCACCGTGCCTTCGATGCGTACCTGCCGCTCCAGCTCGCGCCAGAAAAACAGCAGCGCCGCATGGGGATTCTGTTCCAGCTGGCGGCCCTTGTCGCTATTGTAATTCGTGTACCAGGTAAACCCCCGCTCGTCGAACTGCTTGATCAGCACGATGCGCGAACTGGGCTTGCCGCCAGGCGTGACGGTGGACAAGTCCATGGCGTTCGGTTCGATCACCTGGGCCTTCACGGCCTCGCCGAACCATTTCTGGAACTGCGCGACAGGATCGGCCAGCACATCCGTCTCATTCAGGCTGGACTGCACGTAATCGATGCGCATGGCCGCCAGCACGGCGGCCGGGTTCGGCGTTTCCGCGGCCTCGGGGGCGATGCCGCGGCGGCGCTGCATGGCCGTGCCCAGCTGCTCCATCTGCTGCGGGCTGAACAATCGCTTGGCCATCGGCGCCAGCTGGCCCTCTTCCTTGGCCATGTGCGCCTGGTAGGCGGCCACATACGCGGCCACGCCTTCGGCGGACAGCTGCGTACCCGCGCCGGCCGCGATGGCGTCGAGTTCCGGGCGCAGGGTCAGCCAGGCCTGGTCCATGCGCTGGTGGTCGGCAAGGATTTCCGGCACCAGGGTTGCCAGCAGCGTGGCATCGTCGCCCGTGGCCGTCGCCTGCAGCATGGGCATCAGGTCCTGCTCTTCGTCGTCATGGTGCAGGTGCGCGGCCTTATTAAAATATTGCAACACCGCCTTGGCCGCCTGCCGGGCATCCGCCGTGTTGCCGTGCTGTGCCAGGTGGCCCAGCAGGTTTTGCAAGGTCGTCAATTGCTTGCGGATCTTGTCGTGGCAATGCTTGAGTACGGCGATGGGCTGGTCAAAGCCGGGAACAGGGTCGAACAGGGGGGTAGTCATGGCGTGTTCTCATGGTGGGCGGTGTTGGGGCGCGGCGACAGGGTGGGTTGTCGCTGTGTCTATTCAGCTATTTTAGAATATCCGTCAGCGCAGTGTCCGTTAAAATGGCGGCATGCATACCTCCACCCATGAACTAATTTCCACGGACTTGACCGAGATCGATTTTGAGCGCCGTTTCGGCGGCATTGCCCGCCTGTATGGCGCCCCCGCACTGGAACGTTTCCGCGCCGCCCACGTGTGCGTGATCGGCGTGGGCGGCGTCGGCTCCTGGATCGTCGAAGCGCTGGCGCGCAGCGCCGTCGGCCGCCTGACCCTGATCGACCTGGATAATGTTGCCGAATCGAACATCAATCGCCAGATCCAGGCCATGAGCGACACCATCGGCAAGGCCAAGATCACGGCACTGGCCGAGCGCATCGAACTGATCAATCCGTTTTGCCAGGTCACGCAGATCGAGGATTTCATCGCCCCCGACAACCTCGAGCAATTGCTGGGCGGGCGCGATTTCGATTACCTGATCGACGCCATCGACAATGCCAAGGCCAAGGCGGCCGTGATCGCGTATTGCCGCGCTCGCAACATTCCCATGCTGACCATCGGCAGCGCGGGCGGCCAGACGGACCCGACCCTGATCGCCGTGCGCGACCTGTCGAAAACGGAACAGGAACCGCTGCTCAAGCGGGTACGCAAACTGTTGCGTACCGAATATGGTTTCCCCCGCGGCGTGAAAAACAAATTCAATGTCGACGCCGTGTTTTCCATGGAGCCTTTGATCACGCCCGAGAGCGCGGAAGCGTGCGCCATCGACGGCACGGCCGCCGGCGTGACGGGCCTGAACTGCGCCGGCTTCGGTTCCAGCGTGGTGGTCACGGCCAGCTTTGGCATGGTGGCGGCCGCGCATGCGCTGAAGACCTTGCGCCAGGACAAGGCGCTTGCCTTGCCGGCAGCGGCATAAGTCAACGCAAATCGCGGCGCGCCACGACGCGGTAGTCGCCGCTGCTTTTCAACGATTCCACCAGCACCAGTTCGCGCGCTTGCCACTGCACCGGAGGCGGGCGTTCCGGCGGCGGTGGCGGCGCCTGGCGCGCCAGGGTCACGTGCGGCGTAAAGCGGTCGTGCTCGAAACGGGGTGCCAGGCCTTGCTCCGCCAGCGCCCGCATGCAGGCGCCGCGCAAGTCCAGCAGGGCGGGCGAGGGCCGTGCCAGGCCGGCCCAGGCCAGGGCCAGCCTGGGGAAATGGCCGACGTGGTCGAATGCCAGCGGCATGGCGCGCGCCGGCAAGTCTTCCAGGATGCCCAGCAGGGCAGGCAGCTCGGCGGGCGGGCGCTGGCCCAGGAAGGCCAGGGTCAGGTGCAGCTTGTCCGGCCGCGTGGGGTTGCCGCCCAGGCCGGCTTGCCAGGCGGCCAGCGCCGCGCGCGTGGCGGCATCGGGCCACAGGGCGTAAAACAGACGGGGAAAGTGTGAGTCGGGCGACAAGTTTTTCATATCGTTGCGGCGGTTTGCTATCATTGGCGTTCCCTGCCATGTTTGCGCGCAGGGATCTTACCGAAACTCACTGAAAGAATACATCATGACGCGTAGCTCCGTTTTGTTTGCCCTGATCTGCTCCGTCGCCGCGTCGCTGGCGCAGGCACAGGCGCCAGCCCCTGTTCCCGCATCCGCCGTATCGATGAGCCCAGGCCCTGTCGCCGACAAGCTGATCATCATCGACAACAAGGTCGGCACGGGCAAGGAAGCGAATGCCGGCAATACCGTGGTCGTGCACTACACGGGCTGGCTGTACCGTCCGCTGGCGAAGAATTCGCGCGGCAAGCAGTTCGACAGCTCCGTGGGCCGTGGCCCCTTCGACTTCCAGCTGGGCAAGGGCATGGTCATCAAGGGCTGGGACCAGGGCGTGGCCGGCATGAAAGTGGGCGGCAAGCGCACCCTGATCATTCCTGGCGAACTGGCCTACGGTCCGCGTGGCGCCGGCAATGGCGACATTCCACCGAACTCGGCACTGATCTTCGACGTGGAACTGCTGGACGTGAAGTAATTGCTTTTCCACCAGCGGCGCCGCTGCGCGCCGCTGGTAAAACGCGGTAGACTGGGGTTTCTTGAAATAGCGGAGATTCCTTCCATGAACATCGCCAACGACGTCACTGAACTGATCGGCAACACTCCCCTGGTGCGCATCAACCGCATCGCCGCCGGCTGCACTGCCACCATCCTGGCCAAGCTCGAATTCTACAATCCCGCGCACAGCGTCAAGGACCGCATCGGCCTGGCCATGATCGTCGCCGCCGAAAGCGCCGGCAAGATCCATGCCGATACCGTCATCGTCGAACCCACCAGCGGCAACACGGGCATCGCCCTGGCCATGGTCTGCGCCGCGCGCGGCTACCGCTGTACCCTGGTCATGCCCGACACCATGAGCCGCGAACGGCGCATCCTGCTGCGCGCCTACGGCGCCGAACTGGTGCTCACGCCGGGCAGCGAAGGCATGCTGGGCGCCATCCGCAAGGCCGAGGAAATGGTGGCGGCCGATCCGCGCTACCTGATGCTGCAGCAATTCAACAATCCCGCCAATCCCGCCATCCACCGCGCCACGACGGCCGAGGAAATCTGGCGCGATACGGATGGGCAGGTCGACATCGTCATCGCCGGCGTGGGCACGGGCGGCACGATCACCGGCATCGGCGAAGTGCTGAAGGAACGCAAGCCCGGCCTGCAAGTGATCGCCGTGGAGCCGGAAGCGTCGCCGATGCTGTCGAAGGGCACGAAGGGGCCGCACCCGATCCAGGGCATCGGCGCCGGTTTCGTGCCGCAGATCCTGAACACGGCCATCTACGATGAAATCATTTGCGTCAAGAATGACGACGCGTTCGCCACGGCGCGCCTGGCCGCCAGCGATGAAGGCTTGTTGGTCGGCATTTCGTCGGGCGCCGCCCTGTGGGCCGCGCTGCAAGTGGCGCGCCGCCCGGAAAACGCGGGCAAGAACATCGTCACCATCATCCCGTCGTTCGGCGAACGCTACTTGAGCACGGCCTTGTACGCGGGCCTGGGCGATTGATTGCCAAACAGTAGCGTCAGGTCGACCGCCTCGGCCAGCGCGCGGTTGCCCGCGTCGCCCGGGTGCAGGTGGTCGCCCGAATCGTAGGCGGGCAGCAGGCGCAGCGGATGGGCCGGATCGCGCGCCCAGGCGTCAAAATCGAGCACCGCGTCAAAACTGCCGCTGTCGCGTATCCACGCATTGAGCCGCTGGCGCAATGCGTCTTTTTCCTCTTGGTAATAGTCGTCCAGCGGCGTGCCCGGCAGTGCGCCGGCGAATGGCGTCAGGGTGGCGCCGATCACGCGGACGCCGCGGCTGCGTGCCTGCGCGATCAGCTGGCCGTAGCCACTCTTCAACGCCGCCAGCGTGGGCCGCTTTTCCTGCCGCGCGAACGCCGTGCCGGGCCAGCTGATGTCATTGATGCCGATCAGTACAATCGCCGTGCGCACGCCCGGCTGCTCCAGCACGTCGCGCCCGAAGCGCGCCAGGGCCTTCTCGCCCATGCCGTCAGACAACAGGCGCGCACCGGAAATGCCTGCGTTGATGACGGCCACGCCGTGCGGCGCCAGGCGTTCGGCCAGCACGTCGGGCCAGCGCGTGTCGCGTCCCAGGCTGGCGCTGGCGCCATCGGTGATGGAATCGCCAAGGATGGCCACCGCCTGCGTCCCCTCTGTCGCCTCCACTTGTATCGCGCTCAGCAACAGGCGCGCCGTCGTCGTCCGCACACCGGCCTGTTGCGTGTCGATGCGCGCGGCGCGCGTCCGCTCGCCTGGCGCCAGCCACGCCGTCTCGCGCCCGTCCCAGTGAAAGGTGGATGCCGGCGTGGCTTGCGGCAGGTAAATGCTCACCGTCAGCCGCGCCAGATCCGGCACGGCAAGGTCGACGGGATCGCTGACCAGCGGCGCGCCGGGCGCCACCGTGGCCGATGGCTGGCCAGAAAACGTCAGGCTGCGCAGGCTGCCGGGCTGGAGCGTTGAATCCTGCGCGCTCAGTGCCACGCTGGCCGCGCCGATGCGCAGCGGCAGCGTGCCATACGCATTCGACAGCACGATGCGTACGCGCCGCCCGCCCACGCTCAGGCGCGCCACCTGGCGGATGGTCTGGTCATGCACGACGGCCGGCACGTTGCTGGGAAACAGGAAATCGCTTGCCCAGACGGCTTGCGGGCTGGCCGTCCAGCTGGCCAGCCAGGCGGCAGGGGGCTGGCTGGCGGGTTCGGCCGCCTGGGCGGCGGCGCTGCCCAGGGACAAGGAAAGGGCCAGCGCGGCGCTGGCGGGGAAGGCATGCAGGAAGGTCATGGTGTCGGGCTCCGTCAAGGGGATGCGCCATGATGCCGCCCGTCTCATTTATGTACTAGACTGTCGTAGAGAAGAACATTTATGAGTTGAATTCACAATGGGCAGAGTGGACGTCAATCGCTCGGGCGAGCTGGAAATATTTGTCAGGGTCATCGAACTGGGCGGCTTTTCAGCGGCCGCGCGTGCCTGCGGCATGACGCCGTCGGCCGTCAGCAAGCTGGTGTCGCGGCTGGAGCAGCGCCTGGGCGCGCGCCTGCTGAACCGTTCCACGCGCCAGCTGCAACTGACGGCCGAAGGCTGCGGCCTGTATGAGCGGGGCGTGCAGGTGCTGGCGGCGCTGGACGAGGCCGAGCGCTGTGCCGGCGTCCAGGATACGCCGCAGGGCCGCGTGCGCATCAACGCCAACGTGCCGTTCGGCCAGCATTTCCTGTTGCCGCTGGCGCCCCAGTTCCTCGCGCGTTATCCGCATGTGACGCTCGATATCGTGCTCACCGATACCGTCGTCGATATCCTCGAGCAGCGCACGGACGTGGCCGTGCGGGCCGGCCCGCTGGCCAGTTCCAGCCTGATGGCGCGCAAGCTGGGCCAGACGCGCATGCTGATCGTGGGCGCACCCGCCTACCTGGCGCGGCGCGGCACGCCGCAGCTACCGGCCGAGCTGGCCGCACACAACCTGCTCGACGCCAATTACGCGCGCTCCCGCTCGGGCTGGCCATTGCGCCAGGCCGGCAGCGACATCGTCGTGCCTGTCACCGGCAATGCGCAGGCCAGCGACGGCGAAGCCTTGCGCCAGTTGGCGCTGGCGGGACTGGGACTGGCGCGCCTGGCCGCCTTCCAGGTGCGCGCCGATCTCGCGGCAGGCCGCTTATCGGCCGTGCTGGAAGACTGCAATCCGGGCGACAGCGAGGAAGTACATGCCGTGTACGTGGGGCAGGGCGGCCATCTGCCGCTGCGCGTGCGCGCCTTGCTCGATTTTCTGGCGGAACACGTGAAGTTCGATTGAACTTGCTTTGACGAAATATGCGCCAGGCAGGCACGGCAGGCGCAGTACAATATCGCCATACAATAAATGCAGGCCGCAATGGGTCGGCCCGTATCGTGTCTCTGAATGGAAATATGTTCCTGGTAAAACCTGAACGCCGCCGCCTGCTGCAGGTGGGCGCGGCTGTGGCTGTCATCGCGCTGGGCCTGGCCTCGCGCTCTTATCCCCAATTGCTTCCCGCCGCGCTGGGGAAATATCCGGGCGACGCCCTGTGGGCCATGATGATCGTCTTTGGGCTGGGCGCCATCGCCACGCGCATGCGCACCTGGCAACTGGCCCTGTGGTCGCTGCTGATCTGCTTTGGCGTGGAATTTGGCCAGCTGTACCAGGCGCCATGGATCGTCGCGCTGCGCGCGCATCCGCTGGGCCACCTGGTGCTCGGCTCCACCTTCGGCTGGGTGGACTTGATCGCCTACTCTGCCGGCGTGGCGCTCGCGGCGCTGGTGGATGCAGCGGCGCTGTTCAAGCGCCGCTGACCCGCATTACTTCACGTTACCCTCGGCGTCACGCACTTCCACGGGTGCCAGTTTCAGTTTCGACAGTTGCGGGGCGATCTTCGCCTTGTCGCCCACGCCGATGACGATCAGCTTTTCCGGCTGCAGGTATTTTTTTGCCACCTGCTGCACCTGCTTGTCCGTCACGCCCGCAAAGCGCTGCGGCAAGGTGGCGTAGTAGTCCAGGCCCAGGTCGTAGATATACGTGTTGGCCATGCTGGCGCTGATGCTGGCATTCGTCTCGAACTGGCCCGGCAGGGACAGCACTTGCGAATTGCGCGCGTTCGCCAGTTCCTTGGCCGATAAAGGCTTGGCGATCATGGCGCGGATTTCCTTGAAGGTTTCCGATACGGCCGGGCCCGTCACATCGGTACGCACGCCGGCGGCGATCGAGAACGGTCCCGGATGGCGGCGGTACTGGAACTGCGAGCGCACGCCGTAGGTATAGCCCTTTTCTTCGCGCAGGTTCGTGTTCAGGCGGCTGGTAAACAAGCCGCCCAGCGCCGCGTTCATCACTTGCAGCGGCGCATAGTCGGGCGTCGTGCGGGCCACGGCGATGGTCGACAGGCGCACGGCCGATTGCGGCGCGCCCGGCTTGTCGACGAGGATCAATTTTGCCTGCGTCGTCCGTGGCGCCGCCACCACGGCCGGCGTGATGGTGCCCGGCTTCCAGGCGCCGAACCTGGCTTCGGCCAGCGCCTTCAATTCCGTTTCGCCGATATCGCCCGAGACGATCAGCGCCGCATTGTTCGGCACATAGTGCTGCTGCCAGTAGCCTTGCAGGTCGGCGCGGCTGGCCGCCTTCAGCGCCGCTTCCGTGCCCAGCTGGATGTAGCCGTACGGGTGCTGCGGGCCGTACAGGGCCGCCGCTTCCACCCTGGCCGCGACGGCGCCCGCGTTTTCACGCTGCTGCGCCAGTTCGCCGATGCGGCTGGCGCGCTGGCGTTCCACTTCCTCTTGCGGGAATTGCGGATGCTGCACCACGTCGGCCAGCACATCGAGCGCTTGCGGGAAGGTGGCTTTGAGCGACGTCAGCTGGGCAAACGAGGCATCGGTGCCGGAACCGGTGCCGAGGAAAGCGCCCAGTTGCGCCACGTCGTCGGCGATCTGCGGCGCACTGCGCGTGGCCGTGCCTTCCTGTAGCAACTGCGCCGTAAAGCTCGACAAGCCCGGCTGCGTCAGCGGATTGGCGCCCGAGCCGCTCTTGATGACCAGCTGGCTCGACACGAGCGGCACGGCCGGGTTGTAATGGTGGATCACCGTCAAGCCGTTGCTCAGGGTGAAGGATTTACCTTGCGGCAGCACGATCTTCGGTGCGGGGCCGGCGGCCGGCACCTTGTAGCGCCATTGTTCATCCGCATTGATGGCCGTGCCTGGCGCCGGCTTGACCTTGCCCGGCGCCGGCGTTGGCACTTCCGCGCCCAGGTCCGGCGTGCCGGGCACGCCATACACGACCACGCGCGACTGGTTCTTCAAATAGGTATCGACGGCGCGCTGCACCCCGGCCACCGTCACCTGGCGGTAGCGTTCGATATCCTTGGCCAGGTAGCCGGGGTCGCCCACGTACTGGTTGTATTCGTTGAGCAAGTTGGCCACGCCGTGGCCGCCCATCTTTTCCACCTGGCTCAGCATGCTTGTCTCGATGCTGTTGCGCGCCCGTTCCAGTTCCTTCTCGGTGGGGCCCTTGGCGCGCAGCTGTTCCAGCTCGGCCTGCAGGGCTTGCTCGATTTCCTCGGGCTTGTGGCCCGGGCGCGCCGTGGCGTCGATGGTGAAGATGGAGGTCAGCGCGTTGGAGCCCTGGCTGGCGCCCACGTCCTGCGCGATCTGCTTGTCGTACACGAGCGATTTATACAGGCGGCTGGACTTGCCGCCGGCCAGGATTTGCGCGGCCATCGACAGTTCCGCGTCATCCTTGGTGTAGGCGGACGGCGTCAGCCAGGCCATGTAGACGCGCGGCAATTCCACTCTGTCCTGCACCACGATCCTGCGCTCCTGCGTGATGGGCGGCGTCACGACGTCGGGTTTCGGCACGGCCGGGCCGCTCTTGAAACTGCCGAAATATTTGTTGACCAGTTCCTTGGTCCTGGCCTTGTCGATGTCGCCGGCGATCACCAGGCTGGCATTGTTGGGACCATAGTATTTGGTGAAGAAATCCTTGATGTCGGCCAGTTTGGCATTCTGGATATCCGCGTGCGAACCGATGACGCTGGCGTAATACGGGTGGTTCTTGGGAAACAGCTGGTGGTACAGGGCTTCCTGCACGATGCCGTACGGCGCGTTTTCCACGCTCTGGCGGCGCTCGTTGCGCACCACGTCCTGCTGGTTCGTCAGGGCCGTCTGGTCGAGCACGTCCAGCAGGTAGCCCATGCGGTCCGAATGCGCCCACAGGGCCAGTTCCAGCTGGTTCGACGGCACCGTGTCGAAATAATTGGTACGGTCGAAATCCGTGCTGCCGTTCGAATCCGTGGCCCCCGCGCCTTCGAGCAGCTGGTCGGCCATGCCGCGCGGTACGTGCTTGGTGGCGGCAAACATCATGTGCTCGAACAGATGCGCAAAGCCCGTCAGCCCTGGCGCTTCATTCGCCGGCCCCACGTGGTACCAGATGTTGACGGCCGTGACGGGCAATTTATGGTCTTCCACGAGTATCACGTCCAGGCCGTTGGGCAGCGTGTATTTCTCGTAGGCGATATTCGGCACGGCCGTGGCGCCCGTCGTGACAGCCGCATCGGCGGCGTGGACGAGGCTCATGGGGGCGCCGTACAGCGACAGCATCAGGGCGGGAATGGCCAGCAGTTTGATCGGTTTCATGCGTGCTTCCAAGGTGGGGGAGAGGGGCTACGGCTGGCGCGTGGCTGGCGTAGAAGTTGCTGATGGTGCATTTTTGTACAGCAAGGCCGCGCCGCCCAGCACCAGCAGGGCGCAGGCGACCGAGACCACGGCAGCCGCGCCCAGCAG